>CAVPQF010000115.1:0-51633 GCA_963707225.1 uncultured Gammaproteobacteria bacterium | reverse complement strand
TTGCTGGTTGCCCACTTGGTTCAGTTCGCGTATTGCTCCGGCCGTATCCACCTTGCGAAAGACGCGCTCGGCTCAGGCGTCGATCTCCTTCAGCGACGTCACCAGTTCGCCCACCGCCGCCTGGCCGTCGCCGTACAGCATGCGGGTGTTGTCGGCGTAGAACAGCGCGTTCTCGATGCCGGCGAAACCGGTGCCCTTGCCGCGCTTGATCACGATCACGTGCTTCGCGTTGCCCACGTCGAGGATGGGCATGCCGTAGATCGGCGAGGCCGGATCGGTCTTCGCCAGCGGATTGACCACGTCGTTCGCGCCGATCACCAGCGCCACGTCGGTGGCGGGGAATTCCGGGTTGATGTCGTCCATGTCGGCGATCAGGTCGTACGGCACGCCGGCCTCGGCCAGCAGCACGTTCATGTGCCCGGGCATGCGGCCGGCCACCGGATGGATCGCGAACTTGACCTTCACCCCGCGCTTGATCAGCAGTTGCGCGAACTCCCACACCTTGTGCTGCGCCTGCGCCACCGCCAGGCCGTAGCCGGGCACGATCACCACGCGCTCGGCGTAGGCCATCATCACCGCCGCGTCGGCCGCGTCGACCGGTTTCTGCACGCCCTCGATCGCCTGCGCCTCGCCGCCGGCCGCACCGAAGCTGCCGAACAGCACGTTGCCGATCGAGCGGTTCATCGCCTTGGCCATCAGCTGGGTCAGAAGCGTACCGGCCGCACCGACCACGGTGCCGGCGATGATCATCGCCTCGTTGCCCAGCACGAAGCCCTCGAAGGCCACCGCCAGGCCGGTGAACGCGTTGTACAGCGAGATCACCACCGGCATGTCGGCGCCGCCGATCGGCAGCGTCATCAGCAAGCCGAACAGCAACGCCAGCGCGAAGAACGCCACGATCAACATCAGGCTGGCATGGCCGCTGGCCAGCAAGATGCCAAGCACTACCGCAGCGGCGAGGAGCAGCAGGTTGACCGCGCGCTGGCCGGGAAACACGAAGCGCTTGTCCAGCCAGCCCTGCAGCTTGGCGAACGCGATCAGCGAGCCGGAAAAACTCACCGCGCCGATCAGCGCGCCGAGCACGCCCAACGCCAGCTCGGTCGGCGACAGCGCCGGCGGCAGGCCGTTCACCGCCCAGGCTTCCGGACGCAGCGGCGAGGTGTCAGGCACCGCATGCAACCCGAGCCCGCGTGCGTAGCCGATCAGCTCGACCGCACCGATCGCCGCCGCCGCACCGCCGCCCATGCCGTTGTACAGCGCCACCATCTGCGGCATCGCGGTCATCGCCACGCGGCGGCCGCTCCACCAGGCGGCGGCCACGCCGATCAGCACCGCGGCGACGATCAGCCCGCGGTTGTGCATGTCCGGCAGGAAGAACGTGGCCAGCACCGCCAGCAGCATGCCGAAGCCGGCCCAGACGATGCCGCCGCGCGCGGTGCGCGGCGAACTCATGCGCTTGAGGCCCAGGATGAACAGCAGTGCGGCGAGGAAATAACAGGACTTGATCAACACCGGCAACCAGGCCATCACTTGGCTCCCCTGCCGGCGTCCGGCTTGCTGGACTTGAACATCTCCAGCATCCGCTCGGTTACCACGTAGCCGCCGGCGGCGTTGCCCGCGCCCAGCAGCACGCCGATGAAGCCGATCGTCATCTCGAACGGCGTCTGCGCGTGGCCTAGCGCGATCATCGCGCCAACCAGCACAATGCCATGCACGAAGTTGGAACCGGACATCAGCGGCGTGTGCAGGATCACCGGCACCCGCGCGATGATTTCATAGCCGGTAAACGCGGCCAGCATGAAGATGTACAGCGCCAGGAAACCGTCGATCATGACCCATCCCCTATGAGAGTCGCCCGCCAGGACGTCGAGTTCACATCATACGGGTGCAGGTCAACCCGTGCGAGCCTGCCGCGTTGAACATCGGGAACCCACCCAGGGAGCCCGAGGATGCTTCACCCGATGCCGCGGCCGAGGATTCCATGAACAGCGTAGCCGGCACGCTCGACACGAGCCTGCTCGGCGACGCCCGCGAAACGCCCGCCACGCTGGATGCGTTCCTGGCGCAGGTCGAGCGGCGCGCGTTCCGCATGGCCGAGCTGCAGCTGCGCCACCGCGAGGACGCCATGGACGCGGTGCAGGACGCCATGCTGCGGCTGGTCAGGCACTACCGCGACAAACCCGCCGCGGAATGGGCGCCGCTGTTCTGGGGCATCCTGCGCCGGCGCGTCGTCGACCTGCAGCGCCGCCGCAAGGTGCGCTCGATCGTGGTGGGCTGGCTCGGCGGGGGCCGCGACGACGACGGCGACGAACTGCCCGCGTGGGAGCCGGCGGACCCCGGCCAGGATCCGCTGGGCCGGTTGCACGACGTGCAGTCGTACGCGGACATGGCCGCCGCGGTCAGGCAGTTGCCGCAGCGCCAGCGCGAGGCCTTCATGCTGCGCATGCTGGAAGGACTGGACGTGGCGGAAACCGCCCGCGCCATGGGCTGCTCCGAAGGCAGCGTGAAAACCCATCTGTCGCGCGCGATGCACCATCTGCGCGACCAACTGGAGGACTGGCGATGACTTCGCCCGACGAACATTTCGAACAGCGCGCCCGCGAACTCTGGCGCGAGGCCGCCCAGCACATCGACCCGGCCACCGCCGGACGCCTGCGCGCGGCCCGGCGGCAGGCGCTGGAGGCAGGCAACGCCCCCGCGCACCGCGCCGTCCGCTGGCTGATCCCCACCGGCGCCTTCGCCGCGATCGCGCTGGCCGCGATGATGGTGTGGCAGCCGTTGCCGCAACACCACGCTACCAGCGCGATGCACGCCGCCAGCAGCGCCGACGACCTGGACAACGAGCTGCCGCCGGATGCAGACAAGACCGATCCGAACCTTTACCAGAACCTCGACTTCTACGGCTGGCTGGCTTCCACCAACAGCCATACGGCAACCCGCTGAGCCATGATCAAAATCCTTCGCCCGATCCTGCCCCTGCTGCTGGCCGCCCTGCTCGGCAGCGTTGCCGTGGCGCCGCTGCACGCGCAGGACGCACCGCCGCCCCCACCGCCCCATGGCGACATGCCGCCACCTTCGCCGCGTCCGTGGAGCAGCCTCGACCCGGCCCAGCGCGACGTACTGGCGCCGCTGCAGAATGTGTGGGATGGCATGTCGCCGCGCAAGCAGTCGCGCATGCTGCAGCGGGCCGAACACTGGGTCACGCTGCCGCCGGAAAGGCGTGAGGAAGTCCGCCAGCACATTGCCCGCTGGCAGCAGATGACACCGGACGAACGCAAGCAAGCACGCGAGAACCGGCGGAAATTCAACGAGCTTTCGCCGCAGCAGCGCGAACAGCTGCACGCTACCTTCGAGCGCTTCCAGCAACTGCCGCCGGCACAGCGCGAGCGGCTGATCCGCGAATGGCATTCGCTGCCGCCCGCCGAACGCCTGCACTGGGACGAGCGACGCGGCCACGACCGCCCGCCACCGCCGCCTGGCGGCCCCGGCCAACCCTGATCCGTAGGGTGGGCACTGCCCGCCGGCCTCTGACGGGCGAGCGGCGGGCAGTGCCCGCCCTACGCGGCCTTTGACGGGCGAGCGGCGGGCAGTGCCCGCCCTACGCAGTCAACTCAGCCGGTGAAGCGCGCCTCGCCGGCATGGCTCAGGCAGCTCTTGGCCACCAGCTCGTCGTCGAAATCCGGCTTCAATTCGCCATCGCGCACCAGCAGCTCGACGAAGTTGAACACGTTGCGCGCATACATCTCCGACGCATGCAGCGGCGCGCCGGCCGGCAGGTTCAGCGGGCCCAGGATCGCCACGCCGCCATGCTCGACCCGCTCGCCCGGCCGGGTCAGCTCGCAGTTGCCGCCGCTCTCGGCGGCCAGGTCGACGATCAGCGCGCCCGGCTTCATGCCCGCGACCATCGCGGCCGTGAGGATCTTCGGCGCCGGCCGCCCCGGCACCGCGGCGGTGCTGACCACCACGTCGAACGACTTCAGGTGATCGGCCAGCGCCTGCTGCTGCGCGGCACGCTCCTCCGCCGACAGCTCGCGCGCATAGCCGCCGCTGCCGGCGGCGCTGACGCCGAGGTCGAGGAATTTCGCGCCCAGCGATTCCACCTGTTCGCGCGTCTCCGGCCGCACGTCGTAGCCCTCGGTCTGCGCACCGAGCCGGCGCGCGGTGGCGATCGCCTGCAGGCCGGCCACGCCGGCGCCGATCACCAGCACCTTCGACGGCCGGATCGTGCCGGCGGCGGTGGTCAGCATCGGGAAGAACTTCGGCGAAGCCTCGGCCGCGATCAGCATGGCGCGGTAACCGGCCACCGCCGCCTGCGAGCTCAGCACGTCCATCGCCTGGGCACGAGTGGTGCGCGGCAACAGCTCCAGCGAGAAGGCGGTAAGTTTGTGCGCGGTCAGCGCGGCGATGCGCCCGGCCGCGCCGTAGGGGCGCAACTGGCCGACCACCACGCTGCCTTCGCGCAAACCGGCGAACACCGCATCGGCCGGCGGCAGCACGCAGGCCAGCACGTCGGCCTGTGCCAGCACCCCGGCGGCATCGGCAAACTCGGCCTCGGCATAGCTGCCGTCGGGAAAACCGGCGGCGCGCCCCGCATCATGTTCCAGCAGCACGCGCAGGCCCTTGCCGCGCAGCTTCTTCGCCATCTCTGGCGTGATCGCCACGCGCCGCTCCCCGGCGGCAGTCTCGCGCAAAGCAGCTACGGTGATCGGCATGGTGCAGTCCCCTCGACATTGGTCGGATCATCTTAGCGGCACTCGCGGGTTTTGATCCGCGCCGGCGCAAAAGAGTAAGCTGGCCCGCCGGCATACGCGGTCCGCGCCGCGCCGTGGCCATCGCTGGAGATCCCGATGCCCGCCATTTCCGACGCCTTCGACGACCTGCTGGCCCTGGCGCGCAGCGCGCGCGAACAGGCCTACGCGCCGTACTCCCACTTCCAGGTCGGTGCCGCCCTGCTGACCCGCGACGGCCGCTGCTTCAGCGGCTGCAACGTGGAAAACGCCTCCTACGGACTGTGCAACTGCGCCGAGCGCACCGCCCTGTTCAACGCCGTCGCCGCCGGCTGCCGGCCCGGCGACTTCGCCGCGCTGGCGGTGATCGCCGACACCGACGACCCGGTCAGCCCCTGCGGCGCCTGCCGCCAGGTGATGTCCGAACTGTGCGACGACGCCATGCCGGTGCTGCTGGCGAACCTGCACGGCGACACCCGGCAGACCACGGTGAGCGCCCTGTTGCCCGGTTCGTTCAAGCTGCCGCAGCCGGCATGACGGTTCGCGCGTCATCGGCCCGCCCGCTAGCATGGGCATCCGCCCATCGAAAGAACCGCTCCATGCCCGCTGCCCTGTCCCTGCTCCAGCAACGCCATTCCGTCCCCTCGCGCCAGCTGGGCGAGCCGGCGCCGGACGAGGCGACCTTGCATGCACTGCTGGAGGCGGCGATCCGCGTGCCCGACCACGGCAAGCTGGTGCCGTTTCGGCTGATCCGCCTGCAGGGCGAGGCGAAGCTGGCGTTCGGCGAGCGGCTGGCGGCGATCGCGGTCCGCCACCACCCGGAAATGTCCGACGCCAAGCTCGAGAAGGAGCGCACGCGCTATACCTTCGCGCCGCTGGTGATCGCCGTGGTCGCCCGCCTGCACGCCGACAGCAAGGTGCCGGAGATCGAACAGAAACTGTGCGCCGGCAACGTGGCCTACAACATCCTGCTCGGCGCCCATGCGCTGGGCTACGGCGGGCAATGGCTGACCGGCTGGGCCGCGTATGACCGCGAGGTGGCGGGCATCCTCGGCCTGGCGGAACACGAACACGTGGTCGGCTTCATCCACCTCGGCACGCCGCAGATCGACGTGCCCGACCGCGACCGCCCGGCGCTGGCCGACCTGCTGGGCACGTGGACACCGTGAACACGCCGGCGAACGGACGTCCAGCCGTCCATCTGGTCGACGGCAGCATGTACGTTTTCCGCGCCTGGCACTCGATGCCGGACGAATTCTTCGACGCCGACGGCCACCCGGTCAACGCGGTGCACGGCTACACCCGTTTCCTGTGCGAACTGCTCGAACGCGCGCAGCCCGAACACATCGCGGTGGCGTTCGATGCCTCGCTGACCAGTTCGTTCCGCAACGCGATCTACCCGCCGTACAAGGCCAACCGCGACCTGCCGCCACCCGATCTGGAGCGGCAGTTCGTGCAGTGCCGCGCGATCACCGAAGCGCTCGGCGTGCACCTGATGATCGACCACAGCTTCGAGGCCGACGACCTGATCGGCAGCACCGTGTGGAACCTGCGCGCGCAAGGCTGGCGCAGCGTGATCGTCTCCGCCGACAAGGATTTCGGCCAGCTGCTGGGCGAGCACGACGAGCAGTGGGACTACGCCCGCGGCCTGCGCTGGGGGCCCACCGGCGTGCACGAAAAACTCGGCGTGCACCCGCACCAGGTCGCCGACTACCTGGCCCTGTGCGGCGACAGCGTGGACAACATCCCCGGCGTACCCGGCGTCGGCGCCAAGACCGCCGCCGCCCTGCTCAGCCACTTCGGCAGCCTCGACACCCTGCTCGACCGCATCGACGAAGTCGCCTTCCTGCGCCTGCGCGGCGCCGTGGCCTGCGCCGCAAAATTGCGCGAACACGCCGAACAGGCGCGACTCTACCGTCGCCTCACCCGCATCGCACTGGACGCCCCCGGCGCCAGCACCATCGACACCTTGCTGCGCCGCCCCCGCCAGCCCGACCAGCTCGAAACCCTGTGCGAACAACTCCGCCTCGGCGCCTTCACCCGCAGCCGCCTGCGCGCCCTGCTGCGCTGACGCTTTTCCCTGCTCTGGGTAGGGCGGACAGTGCCCGCCAGCTCTTCGCTGTTGCCGTCGCCAAAGCAGGAGCGGCGGACAGTGCCCGCCCTACGCAGGTGAAGCCACAGCGCCCGTTCGCCCTGAGCCTGTCGAAGGGCGCTTGACCGAACCACCGCCCTTTTGACCTGAAGCCACAAAGCCAGGTAGGGCGGGCACGGCCCGCCGGCTCTTCGCCGCAGTCGTGCATCAGTGCAGGAGCGGCGGGCAGTGCCCGCCCTACGCAGCTGAATGCGCGGGGGCGAGTCCATGCAATTACACAGCTGAAGCCACCGCCCCGTTCGCCCTGAGCCTGTCGAAGGGCGCTTGCGGGATACCAGCTTGCCGTGCCTGACCGAGCCACCGCCCTCCTTCCCTGAAGCCACAAAGCCAGGTAGGGCGGGCACGGCCCGCCGGCTCTTCGCCGCAGTCGTGCATCAGTGCAGGAGCGGCGGGCAGTGCCCGCCCTACGCAGCTGCGATCATGAGTCTGCTCGCCACCGCCAAGCAAAACGGGCTGGAGCCCTACGCCTGGCTCAAGGACGTGCTTACCCGCCTGCCCACCCATCCGAACTCCCGCATCCACGAACTATTGCCGCACTCTTGGCAGCCGATCGCGTAACCTTCACACCACCTTGCCCGCCGGGCAAGGTGGCTACGGCAGTCGCTTACGATCATCGGGTGTGGCAAGACGTGTACCGGCCCAGAGCACGTCCGCTGGCGAGGTCTACCTCAAACTGACGGTCATCGATGACGTGCTCATCGTGTCCTTCAAGGAGCTTTGACCATGAAATGTCCATCGTGTGCAGGCGCGGAACTGGTGCGAGACACCCGCGACCTGTCCTATACCTACAAGGGTGAATCGACCCTCATTCCGGGCGTCACGGGTGACTTCTGCCCGAGCTGCGGGGAAATGATCCTTGATGTTGCCGAGTCGGTACGTACCAGTGCGGTGATGCTGGATTTCAACAAGCAGGTGAATGCCTCAATCGTCGATCCCAGCTTCATCGCCAGTGTCCGAAAGAAGCTGGCACTCGACCAGCGCGAAGCGGCCGAAATTTTCGGCGGTGGCGTCAATGCGTTCTCGCGGTACGAGACCGGCAAGACCAAGCCCCCACTGGCGCTGGTGAAGTTGCTCAGGGTGCTTGATCGTCATCCTGACCTGTTGAGTGAAGTGAGGGCGGTCTAGCCGGTGCAGAATGGAATCAGTCGTCGCTTCCGTCCGCGTAATCCAAGCTTTCTGGATACAGCCCCATGAGATCTGACTAAGGTGTCGCGAATCTGCTCCAACGCCTCCATCATGCCGCTGATAGTTGCTGACTTGGCCAAACGAGCGACCTTTACCCTGAAGGCACCCGCCACGACAGTGTCCATACCATCTTGCCGGGTGAGTAGAGGACTTTCACCTCCGAGCAGGTGCGCCCTGTCGGGCGCACCAAAAAAACGGCGGCCCGGAGGCCGCCGTTTCCATCATGCGAACCGGCTCAATGCGGGGCGGCTTTCGGGGCGTCCTTGGCGATCCACTGCTTCAGCCAGGCGTTCACCGCGTCGTGCCACTGCACGCTGTTGTGCGGCTTCAGGACCCAGTGGTTCTCGTCGGGGAAATGCAGCAGCTGGCTGGGGATGCCGCGGCGCTGCAGCGCGGTGAACGCGCCCAGGCCCTGGGTGTCGGGGATGCGGAAGTCCCTGGCCGAATGGATCACCATCATCGGCACGCGCCAGTCCTTGACGTGGTTGAGCGGATTGAACTTCTCGTAGTTCTCCGGGTGCTCGTACTGGGTGCCGCCGTTCTCGCGCTCCTCGAACCACAGCTCCTCGGTGTCGTAGTACATCGCGCGGGCGTCGAACACGCCGTCGTGGTCGACCAGGCACTTCCACGGCTGGTTCCACACGCCGGCCATCCAGTACACCATGTAGCCGCCGTAACTGGCGCCGAGCGCGCAGGCACGGTCGCCGTCGAGGAAGCTGTACTTGTCCAGCGCGGCCTTCCAGCCCAGCTTCAGGTCTTCCAGCGGCTTGCCGCCCCAGTCGCCGGAGATCGAGTCGGTGAACGCCTGGCCATAGCCGGTGGAACCGTGGAAGTTCACCGTCACCACCGCGAAGCCCTGCCCGGCATAGGTCTGCGGGTTCCAGCGGTAACTCCAGCCGTTGCTCATCGCGCCCTGCGGACCGCCGTGGATGATGAAGGCGACCGGGTAGGTCTTGCCCGGCCGGTAGTCGACCGGCTTCACCACGTAGCCTTGCACGGTCTCGTTGTTCCAGCCCTTGAAGGTGAAGAACTCGGCGTCGCCCACCTTCGCGTTCTTCAGGTCCGCCGCATTGAAATGGGTGACCTGCTTCAGGCCGCTGCCGTCGGCGGCGGCGAGATAGACATCGGCCGGCCGCTTCAGGTCGTCGCGGCTCAGCAGCAGCTTGCCGGCGGCCAGCGAGAAGCCGCCCACCGTGCCATCACCGACCAATTGGCTGACCTTGCCGCTGGCCGCGTCGATCGCGAACAGCGGATGTTGGCCGTTGTCGTCGGCGGTGGCGTACAGCGTCTTGCCGTCGGCAGAAACCGTCAGGCCGCCGGGCGAGCGGTCCCAGTTCGGGTCCACCTCGTGCTTTGCACCGCTGGCCAGGTCCAGCGCCATGATCGCGAAACGGTCCGCCTCGAAGCCCGGCGTCTTCATCGCCAGGTAGTACAGCGTCCTGCCGTCCGGCGAGGCCACCGGGTACGCGTCCCACGCCTTGTTTTCGGCGGTGAGGTTCGCAGGCAGCGCCGAGCCGTCGGCCGGCACGCTGTACACGTCGAAATTGGTCGACCACGGCTCGCTGGTGCCGGCGATGCGCGCGTCGAAGTACACGGTCTTGCCATCCGGCGCAAAGCCGAACTCGCCGTCGTCGCCGAACGGCTTGCTCGGCACGTCGCCGTCGATGCCGCGGCTCAGCAGCTTGGGCTCACCCGCCAGCTGGCCCTTGCCGTCGAAGCGGGCCACGAACAACTGGTTGCGCCGGCCATCGGCCCAGGTATCCCAGTGCCGCACGAACAGCTTGTCGTAGAGCGTGCCACTGGCCTTGTCCTTCTCGCGCGCGGCGATGCGCTGCTGGGTGCACGCCAGCGTGGCGCAATCGGTGAACACCTCATAGGAAAGCAATACCTGCTTGCCATCCACCGACAGCTTGTAGCCGCCCACATCCAGCACGGAGTGACTCACCTGTACCGGCGCGGCATGCTTCGCCAGGCTCAGGCCACCCTTGCCGCCCAGGTCCACCCGCCACAACTGCGCCACGCCCTTGGCCGGCGCCATGAAATACAGGCTGCGGCCATCCGCCGACCAGCGCGCCGAGCTGCCCTTCTCGACCACCTTCACCGGCTGGCCACCCTTGTCCAGATCCAGCACATAGATCGCGCCGACACCCTTGTTCGCGCCGTAGTCGGTGCTGCGCACGCCGAACGCCGCATGGCGCCCATCCGGCGACAGCTGCGGGTCGCTGACCCGATCCATCATCACCAGGTCGCGCACATTGAACGCATGCGCGCCCTGTGCCTTCACGAACGTAGTATCCACGGCGATCTGCGCCATCGCGGGCGCTGTCACCAAGGACAGGAGCAGTGCGGCAATCAGGGGTTTCATGAGGGGTCCTTGTGCGTGGCCGAAAAGGCGACGGTAAGCGGGCCGGGCGACGCAAGCAAGGCCTCGCGCAACGCGACGCTGCCATCCCGCGCCCTCGACACCACGTAAAGACAAAGAACAGCGGGCAATGCCCAACCTGCACCGCACGGCCCGGCTGACCATGCGCTGGCCCGGCGCATCCTTCTGATGGACAATGCGGCCATGGCTTCAGACCGCAGAGGTTCCACAATGCCCGTCGAACAAGCGATTGCCGCCCTGGCGCGTCATCCCGGCATCGAACTGGCCATCGTGTTCGGCTCGGCGGTCCGTGGCGAGGTGCGCCGCGACAGCGACCTGGACATCGCCATACGGAAAGGCGCTCCGCTGAACGCCTCCGAGAAAATGCAGCTGATCGCCGAACTCGCCGCTGCTACCGGCCGCCCCGTGGACCTGATCGACCTGCATACCGTGGGTGAGCCACTACTCGGGCAGATCCTCAAGCATGGCAAGATGATCCGCGGCGACACGGCCGGCATGGCCGAACTCATGCAGCAGCACGTCTACGCCATGGAAGATTTCGTCCCCTACGTCGAGCGGACGCTCGCCGAGCGCCGACACGCATGGATCGGCTGATCGTCACGCGCAAGCTCGATTCGCTGCGGCGTTGCCTGTCGCGGGTGCGTGAGCGATGCCCTGCCGACGTGGTCACCCTGGCCGGCAACCCCGATCTGCAGGATATTGTCGTGCTCAACCTGAGCCGCGCCGTGCAGATCAGCGTAGACCTCGCCCTGCACGCGCTGTCGAGCATGCAACAGGCCGTTCCCGACACCATGGGCGAAGCATTCGACCAGTTGGCACAAACCGGTTTCATTCCGGCCGATTTGGCGCTGCGACTACGCAAAGCGGTCGGCTTCCGCAACATCGCCGTACACAGCTACAGCACCATCGACTGGGCGATCGTGCACACCATCGCCACCCGTCATCTCGGCGATTTCGATGCCTTCGCCCGTCGAATGGATCAGAGCGAAGGCTGAACAATGCTCGCCGGCCAGCTGACCCTTGCCGTCGAGGCGGGCCACGAACAGCTGGCTGCGGCCATCCGCCGACCAGCGCGCCGAGCTGCCCTTCTCAACCACCTTCACCGGCTGGCCACCCTTGTCCAGATCCAGCACATAGATCGCGCCGACGCCCTTGTTCGCGTCGTAGTCGGTGCTGCGCACGCCGAACGCCGCATGGCGCCCATCCGGCGACAGCTGCGGATCGCTGACCCGATCCATCATCACCAGGTCGCGCACATTGAACGCATGCGCGCCCTGTGCCTTGACGAAGGTGGTATCCACGACGTCGCCCGCCATCGCGGGCGCCGCCACCAGCGCGAGCAGCAGCGCGGCAATCAGAGGTTTCATGGGGGTGGTTCCTTGGCTGGGGGAAACCGTGACGGTAAGCGCCAAATCCGCCGCAGGCAAGTTTTGCCTGGATGGGCACCCGGCAAAAGCCGGCGGGCAATGCCTGCCCTACAAAGCGGCGCACCTTTGGGCCTTGGAACAGGGCCTGCTTCATAGGGCAGACGCCGTCCGCCACTCTTCGCCAACTCCGCCCTGCACGACAATGGTCGCTCCTGCAGATGAAAGCCCCTGTACCGACTTGCCGTATATCGCTTACCGATATACGATACGGACTCATGATCAAGACCTTCGCCAACAAGGACGCGGAGTCGCTGTTCAATGGCGTACGAGTTCGCCGCTTTGTGAACATCGAAGGCCCCGCCCGCCGCAAGCTGGAATACCTCGACGCGGCCGGCGCGCTGGAAGACCTTCGGGTGCCGCCAGGCAACCGCCTGGAAGCACTCAAGGGGGACCGCTCAGGACAGCACGGCATCCGCGTAAACGATCAGTTCCGCGTCTGCTTCCGCTGGAAAAGCGGTGACGCGTACGACGTCGAAATCACCGACTATCATTAAGAGGTAACGACCATGGCCTCCACCTTGCTGCCACTCGTCCACCCCGGCGAAATCCTCCGTGAGGAGTTCATGGTCCCGCTGGAGCTTTCCAGCAACGCGCTCGCCCGTGCCATCGGCGTCACGCCGGCACGCGTCAATGACATCGCCAACGGGAAGCGCGGCATCACCGCGGACACCGCCCTGCGCCTCGGCCGTTACTTCGGCACGACGGCGGATGTATGGATCAACCTGCAGAAACGGTTCGAGCTGGAAACGGCACGCCGCGAACTCGGCGACGCACTGGCCCACATCCACCCGCGCGCGGCGTGATATCTGCAGGAGCGACTTCGGTCGCGATGCTTTTCAAATCGCAGCGAATCCCGAGCGATCGCAGCCGAAGCCACTCCCACAAAAGCAGTGCCCATCTCGTAGGGCAAGCACCGCCCGCCAGTTCTTCGTTGGGCTAGGCAAAAGCGGCAACCGGTGCCCGCTTGCCAGGACGACACTGTCGGCAGATAACCAGCCAGGCAGCACGGCACCCAACCCGGTAGGAATAGACAAACGCTACCGGGCATCCACTATGTCGCAAATTCACGACACACACCGCCAAATGTCCTATATTCGCGACATGATGAAAGATGCAGCATTTGCACGGCTCACCCGCCAACTCGGCGCAACCTTGCGCGCCCAGCGCAAGCAGCAGGGCTTGACCCAGATCGAAGTGGCCCGTCGTGCCGGCATCGGCCGACAAAAACTGATCCAGGTCGAACAGGGCAAACCGGGGGTGGCCCTGGCTGCCTATGTCGCGACCATGGATGCGCTCGACCTGGTGCCGACGGTCAAGCCGGCCGAAGTGCGGATTGCGGAGTACCCCCAGCTCAAGCGGCTGACCTGGAATCGGCCCGGCGCCGACGTGATCGCCGAGCGCGATGCACTGGCACTCTACGAGCGCCATTGGGACCTGGTCGATGCCGACCAGATGACCGCGCACGAACGCAGCCTGCTACAGCGGCTGGTGGACAAGTATGGACAAGGGATCCTGCATGTTTGAACGCCCGCACCATCAGAAGATCGCGAAGCTCCTTCGCGCCATGGACAGCGACCTGCTGGCACGGGCGAAGTGCTACTTCGGCGGCGGCACCGCCATCGCACTCAAGCTGGGCGAATACCGCGAGTCGGTCGACGTCGACTTCCTGTGTTCGGACAAGACCGGCTACCGGCTGCTGCGCAACGCGATCACACCACCCACGCTCGGCGCGGTCCTGCGTTCGCCGATAAAGCACCTTCGCGACGTGCGCACGCAACGGGACAAGATCTCGACATTCCTGGAAGTCGATGAAATACCTGTAAGGGTCGAGTTCGTTCTGGAGGGGCGCATCGACATCGGCGGAGCGCTCGATCCCGTGCTGTGCGTGCCCGTGCTCCATCGCGACGACATGTACGCCGAAAAACTGCTCGCCAACGCCGACCGCGCCCTGGACCGCTCGCAGATGAGCCGCGACCTGATCGACCTGGCCATGATGATCGAGGCCTGGGGCCCGATACCGGCGACGGCGCTGAAAAAGGCGAAAGATGCCTATGGCCAGTCCATCCACGACTACTTCGACCGGGGACTGGAACTGCTGCGTGACGACCGCTACCGCGACGAGTGCCTGAAAGCCATGGGGATGGCACCCAGCCTGGGCACCCGCATCATCGCGACGCTCGATGAGCAGCAATTGCGCCAGCCCCGCCCGTAGATGCTCACCCTGTAAGCTGGAACCAGAGGTCCGCGCATGCAGATCTCCTCAGGCGGACAAATCGGTGGCGGCAAAGCGCCAACCTGCCGGGACGCAAGCAAGACGCGACCGGATACCCGAACGTAGACCACGGGCAAGGCCCAAACGGCCGAACGCACCGTTGTGATGCGGCGCACGCTCCGTCTTCACATTTGGTACAAAACGTGCCTGTCTCGGTGTACTCACAGGGGGAGTCCACCATGTTGCGCCAGCGCATTTCCGCCGGTTTCACCTTGATCGAACTGATGATCGTCGTGGCGATCATCGCGATCCTTGCCGCCATCGCCATCCCGGCATATCAGGATTACCTGATCCGCACTCAAGTGTCTGAAGGCATGACGTTGGCGGGTGGAGCCAAGGCCTCAGTCTGGGATTTCGTCTCCAACACCGGGCGCTACCCACCCAACAACCAGTCCGCCGGGCTAGCCACGAACACCTCAATCACCGGCAACTATGTCTCAAGCGTAGACGTAACTAATGGGAAGGTCCGGGTGCTGTTCCAGGGACCGAAAGCCAACGCCCATATCAACGGGAACAGCAAGTACCTCGTGCTGTCGCCGATCAGTCACGCCGGCAGCATTGATTGGATATGCACTCCCAGCACACTTGACGGGAAATATCTGCCCACGTCCTGCCGCAAATGATCGTTGGACGTCGAAACACGTACTGAACAGAAACTGACAAATAGCGTCACTATTTGCCTGCTAGCGACACTTGAACGTATAACTACACCGATCACACTTTGTGTATTTGCAGCGCAATCGCGGCACCGCTTGCGGGCTTTCGTGACGACGGGCACAATCCAAGAGCCCACAGTTGTGAGGGAATACACCTGCGGCAAACGTGGCACATAAACTGCTTGACTTTGCCGCGAGCTTCCTGGTCGTTCCGACCATGCGTATGGGGTCCGATCCCGCCTAGGGGGACACGGGACCGGGGCTCAGGGGGCATCACACGGTTAGCTAACCAAAACAGAGGAACCACCATGAAGAAGATGCAGAAGGGCTTTACCCTGATCGAACTGATGATCGTGGTCGCGATCATCGCGATCCTCGCCGCCATCGCCATTCCGGCGTATCAGGACTACCTGATTCGTACGCAGGTGTCCGAAGGCGCCGTGCTCGCCGACGGCGCCAAGACCGCAATCGGTGAGTTCTACAGCAACAGGGGCGTTTTCCCGACCAGCAATGCGTCTGCAGGTCTCGCCTCGGACGTCAGCATCTCTGGTCAGTACGTGAGCAAGGTTGTTGTCACCAGTGGCCTGATAACCGCCAGCTATGGCGGCCCCAAGGCCAACAAGGCCATCAAAACCGGTCCGAGCACCTTGGTTCTTTCTGCCATCACTCACGGCGGCAGCGTTGAGTGGCATTGCGCCGGCGGCTCAGTACCGGACAAGTATCTGCCGACCTCCTGCCGTAAGTAATTCCGCAAGACATATACCCAGAAGGGCCGCCTCGGGCGGCCCTTTTTTTCGGACAGTAAATGCACCAGCGCCACACCATAAAGGCATTACTCACCCTGGCGGCATTCATGTTGCTGACGCTGGCCGCATACTGGCCCGGTTTGCAAGGCGGCTTCCTGTTCGATGATTTCGCGAATTTGCCGGTGTTGGGCGCAACTGGTTCCATCGACACCTGGCCCAACTTCTGGCGTTACATCACCGCCGGCACCGCCGATCCCACCGGTCGGCCGTTGACACTGCTGACCTTCCTGCTCGACGCGCGCAACTGGCCAGCTGATCCATTCCCGTTCAAGCGCACCAGCTTGATTCTGCACCTGCTCAACGGCGCATTGCTGTATGCGTTGCTCTCCAGACTTGGCCGATTACTTGCGTTTGAATACCGCAACTACCAGATCGCCGCCGTGCTCGGCGCCTCGCTATGGCTGCTGCACCCGCTGTTTGTATCCACGACCCTGTATATCGTCCAGCGCGAAGCGATGCTGCCCGCCACCTGTGTACTGATTGGCCTGCTGATCTGGATACATGGTCGCGATCAACTGTCCCGTGGGAACATCCGCAGTGGGCTGATCTGGAGCGTGATTGGACTAGGCGGTTTCACCCTGCTGGGCATCCTGGCCAAAGCCAACGGCGCCCTACTGCCTTTCTATGCACTGCTGATAGAAGTCATTGTCTTGAAACCGCGGGACACATTGCCATCGGGGCAGGAGAAACTCGTCCATCGCTGCGTCATGTGGATACTGGGGGTTGTTCCTGCGGCGGCCATTCTCGCGTACCTGACCCGTATCGCCGTACTTGGCATGTTGAAGGGTGACGGCCTAGGGATACGGCCTTGGTCGACCACCCAACGCCTGTTGACGGAGCCGCGAATACTGTTGGACTACCTGTCGTTATTGTGGGTGCCACGGGCATTTTCGAGTGGAGTGTTCAACGATCAATACATCGCCTCCACTTCGTTGTTGCACCCCGCCACAACATTACCGGCCATCATTGCCATCCTTATAATGATCGGCGTCGCCTGGCGGTCGCGAAAACACTACCCCGTTTGGTCGCTGGCTATCCTGTTTTACTTCGCAGGACAGCTGTTCGAATCCACATCGATTGGTTTGGAGTTGTATTTCGAACATCGCAATTACGTGCCCGCGCTACTGATGTTCTGGCCGTTGGGGCTGTGGCTGGCGGATACCCGAACACTGCCCTTGCTCAAGCGTGGCTTGATGATTGTGCTACCGCTCGGCTTGGCGCTGATGACACATACCAGTACCGAAGTGTGGGGCAATGTGCATGCACAAGCGCTGGTTTGGGCAGACGTCAACCCCAATTCGGCCAGAGCACAGACCAATGCTGCGCAAGCTCAAATGCAAACCGGTCGTCCTCACGACGCAGCACGTCGGCTGGAAAGACTACTCAACGCCCAGCCCAACCAGGTACAACTCGCCTTCAACTTGATCGGCGCGCACTGCATGACGGGCGGAATCACACCGAACGACATCGCCGCAGCGCGCACGGCCATGCGCGGCAGCGCGAACCCAGGATCATTGTTCGCCAACTGGTTTGACCGCATCCTGCCTGTAGCAGTGGCCGGTGACTGCCCCGGCCTGACGCCAGAAGTCCTGCTCGATCTGATCAACGATGGCCTCCAGAATTCAAAGCTGGCAGGCGCCGGCCGACAGCAGGACTTCCTCTACATGCGAGGCCGCATTGCACTCGCACGGCACCAGCCCGATGTGGCGCTTGCGAACTATCTCCGCGCACTTGATTTGCAAATACGCCCGGGATTCGCACTGGAAGCCGCCGCGAGGCTGGGTGCCGCCGGCTACCCCACGCAGGGCATCCAATTACTTGATCACTATCAACAGGAAAAAGACCAAGTCATACCGCCGGACTTTGGCATGCCGACGGTGCACGAGTGGGTGCTGACGCGGCAGAACTACTGGCCGCATGAGCTCGAGCACTTACGCGCAATCCTGCTTGAGCAGGCGAAAGAGCACCCAGCACCCGGCGACCAGCCGCCTGTCGATACTCACGCACCGCAACACACATCGCCATCGAATCAAGAAAATCGATCATGACTCAGGGAATCACTTCAAATCGCAAGTGGGCGTTGATCGGGTTGTTCTCACTGTTTGCATTGTTGATGCTGCCCAACCTGGTCTGGTGGTGGTACGGACACGGCATTGCACTGTGGATTCAGGCCTTGGTGGTACCAGTCATTCTACTGCTGGTGTTTTTTGCATTGCTGGGCGACACACCGTGGCTAGTCTGCCTCCTGCTGGCTCCATTTGCGCTACTGGCCCCGATCGAGGCGTTCTTCGTCGCCACCTATCACCATCCCACCTCAGCAGAAATCATCGCCACATTGATCGCCACCAACCCTAGAGAGACACGCGAATATCTGGGCGGCGCATTGATCCCCGTCGCGCTGTGTCTATTGGCCGCGGTGATCCTGGCGTCGCTGGCCGCGCGGTGCAGTGCAAACGCGCGCGTGCGCTGGCGCGGCCACGGACGATCGTGGATTCTCACCATCGCGATTGCCACGCCGCTCGTTACCATGGCGGTAACGCTGGCAACGGCACCCGGGGATCTGCGCCAGCGTATGCGCGGCACAATTAACCTGTGGTCGACACTCGGCGCACAGGTCGTACCCGGCTATCCATTTGGAGTGTTTCAACGCGTAGCCGAGTACCGGGCAGAATGGGCCGCCATGCGCGCCAACGCCTCGCGACTGGACGCATTTCGCTTTCACGCACACCGCGTCAGCCCAGTACATCAACGCCAGGTGTATGTATTGGTAATCGGTGAAAGCAGTCGGCGCGCCAATTGGCAGCTTTTCGGCTACCCACGCGCTACCAATCCCGAATTAAGCCGTGTCGCCAATCTGGTACCGATTGGGAACATGGTGACCTCATGGCCGGAATCGATCGACGCCATCCCGCAGATCTTGACGCGCCGGCCAATCACGAACAAAAGCACTACATTCGACGAGGCCTCGATTTTGCGGGCGATGCGGGAGGCAGGCTACGAAACCTACTGGATCTCCAACCAGCTGGCTATTGGCAAGTTCGATTCGCCCGTGTCGATGTATGCCTATCAGGCCCAGCACGTCCAATGGCTGAATCACGCCTCATGGGCGGCGCCGGGGAGCTATGACGAGGACCTGCTGGGGCCCCTGCGCGACGCACTGCATCATTCAACCAGCGATCTATTCATTGTATTGCACATGATGGGAAGCCACTTGGGCTACGACTATCGTTATCCAGCGAGCTTCAAGCACTTCCGCCCCACCTATTCCGATCATGACGACAGCGTTCCGCAAGGCCGTCGCATATGGAACAGTTACGACAACACGATTTTGTACACCGACCACGTCCTTGCCGAAGCAATCAACATTCTGCATCACAGCGATGCCACGACCGCATTATGGTTCGAGTCGGACCACGGCGAAATGCTGGTGACGCCAACATGCGACTTCACGGGGCATGGTCTCGGCACCAATTTCGAGTTCCAGATTCCGGCTTTTTTCTGGTATTCAGAGGCCTACGCCCAACAGTTTCCGGACCGCGTGACCAATCTGCGTGTCCATGCGGGAGAACGCACGCTCAGCGCGAACACCTTCGAGTCACTGGTCGATATGGTTGGCGCGAACTTTCCCAGCCATGACGAGACGTGGAGTCTGTTCAGCCGTCAATGGCATGCTCGCCCTCGCATCGTCAACTCGGCATGGCAGAGCGATTTCGACGATGCCGCGATTGGTAAGAAGTGTCCAATTGTCATTCCAGCGAATCCGCAAACCCCACCCACGCTTCCCGGCAAATCTTCGAGCGCGACAACCCCGCGACCAACGATGACAAAGCAGGTGGGCCGCTGACCAGACCCAGCATCCATGTGTCCGTTACGACGCATGACCTATTGAGTGCCCGATGTGCCTATGAAATTGCTTCCGTCTCGCCGTAGTGGCCTATGCCTAGTGCTCTTGTTTCTGGCAATCACAGTCGCCGTGTATTGGCCCGGCCTTCAAGGCAGCTACCTGTTCGACGACTACCCCAACATTGTCGACAACCAGGGAGTACAACCGCCGGATGCAAGTCTGCCTTCATTGATCAACGCAGCCCTTTCTTCACCAGCGAGCGATTTCAAGCGCCCGCTCGCTTCGCTCAGTTTTGCGATCAACTACCTGATCAGTGGCCTCGATCCATTCTGGATGAAGGCGACCAATCTCGTCATTCACCTGCTGAACGGGCTGTTGGTCTTTCTGCTGGCAAGGGCGCTACTACTGGTACGGGAAGAAGACGCACCGGTGGCGGATGGTTTCCCTGCGGTGGAGAGCGGCATGGCCCGGGCTGGCGTAGTTGGCGCGCTCGTCGCCGGTGGCTGGATGCTGCTGCCGATCAACCTGACCGGCGTGCTGTACGTCGTCCAGCGCATGGAGAGCATGGCCAACCTGTTTGTATTGATTGGCTTGTTCGGCTATGTCACTGGTCGTCGGCTTATGCTTGCCAGCGCCGCTGCCTCTTCGGTCCCAAGCAAGGGAAACTTCGGTTTTTCGACATACTTTCGCGGCTTTATTCTTTGCTTGACCAGCGTCACGATTCCAACGGCCCTTGGCCTTCTTGCCAAGGAAACAGCGGTGATGTTGCCGCTGTATGCACTGCTAACCGAGTGGGCACTGTTTCAGTTTGGCGAATCGGTCGTAAACAGACCTTTCCCGGGGGCTTCCGATGTGAAGGCACCCCGCGACTTGCGCGTCGTCGGTCTTTACCTGCTCGTTCTGGTTCTACCGATGCTACTTGGTTTGGTCTGGCTGGTTCCGGGCTTGTTGAAACACGAAACATGGGCTTCGCGCGACTTCACCATCGGCACGCGCCTGCTCAGCGAAGCACGCATTGTCGTTGACTACATAGCGTGGACTCTTCTACCTATGCCCAATGCCCTTTCGTTCTATCATGATGACTTTCGCATATCGGTGGGATTGACCACTCCATGGAGCACGCTTGGCAGCATTGCATTTTTAGCCGTTTTTATCGGTGTAGGCATCTGGCTACGATCGCGCAAGCCCCTGATTGCCCTGGGCATGGCGCTCTTCCTTGGATGCCAGCTCCTAACCGGAACCATCCTTCCGCTGGAACTGATCTACGAACACCGAAATTATTTCGCCAGCTTCGGGCTGCTCATGGCGGTCGTGCCAATACTGGCGGCACCGTGCAACCGACCTTTTGCCCTGCCCCGTCACGTTTTGCTTGGGGGATTGTTCTTGTGCTGGGCCGCTCTGACCGCTCTGACATCCTACGCGTGGGGTGATCCGTTGCGGCTGGCCGAAGACCTGGCGTCCCGTGCGCCGGACTCCCCAAGATCCCAGTATGAACTGGGTCGCACCTATATCATCTATTCGCGCTACGATCCGGCCTCGCCTTTTACGGCACTTGCCTACGCTCCGCTTGAGAGATCCGCGGCCTTGCCGGGTTCATCGATTCTCCCCGAGCAAGCCTTGATCTTCATGAACGCAAAGATGCATCTGCCACTAAAAAATTCCTGGTGGAGTAGTTTGATCGCCAAGCTCAAGGCACACACACCGGGGGTGCAGGACGAAAGTTCGTTAGGCGCGTTGACTCAATGTGCGCGCGAAAATCACTGCGCCCTGCCACGAGACCGCATGATCGATGCATTTATGGCTGCGCTCGCACATCCCCACCCCAGCGCGCGTCTACTCGCTACCTATGGCGATTACGCCTGGAACGTATTGAATGACAAGGAGCTGGGCGCGCGCATGACGAGGGAAGCCATCGAAACCAGCCCAAATGAAGCTGCCTATCGGATCACATTAGTCCGGATGATGGTTGCCCAGGGCCGCGTGGATGAAGCCGCTCAGGCGTTGCAGCAATTGGAACGACTCAATATCGGTGGTCGGTTGAACAATAGCCTTGAGCCCTTGCGGGAGCAATTGGCCCGGCTGTCGCGCGAGTGAGAAAAGGCACTCTACGCGCAGGCACCGGCAACGCTTAAACTGACAACTTGCGATCCCCATCAGGCGATGAACCTCGTGAAGCGAGCACTTATTTCTGGAATCACCGGTCAGGATGGCGCCTATCTGGCGGAATTTTTGCTGGAGAAGGGTTACGAGGTTCATGGCGTCAAGCGCCGGGCATCGTCATTCAACACCGAGCGGGTCAACCACCTCTATCAGGACCCGCATGAATCGGGGCAGCGGTTTTTCTTGCACTACGGCGACCTGACCGATGCCACCAACCTGATCCGGATCATCCAGCAGGTACAGCCAGACGAGATCTACAACCTCGGCGCGCAAAGCCATGTACAGGTGTCGTTCGAGACGCCTGAATACACCGCCAACACCGATGCCATGGGTACGCTGCGGATGCTGGAGGCGATCCGCATCCTGGGAATGGAGCGCAAGACGCGTTTCTACCAAGCCTCCACCTCCGAACTCTACGGCAAGGTGCAACAGGTCCCGCAGTCGGAAGCTACGCCGTTCTATCCCCGCTCGCCGTACGGCGTGGCCAAACTGTACGCTTACTGGATCACGGTGAACTACCGCGAGGCTTACGGCCTGTACGCCTGCAACGGCATCCTGTTCAACCATGAATCGCCGCGGCGCGGCGAAACCTTCGTCACCCGCAAGATCACCCGCGCCCTTGCGCGCATCCACCTGGGGCAAGAGGATTGCCTCTACCTGGGCAATCTCGATGCACGCCGCGACTGGGGCCATGCACGCGACTTCGTCGAAGCCCAATGGCTGATGCTTCAACAGGACAGCTCGGAAGATTTCGTGATTGCCACAGGAGTCCAGCATTCGGTGCGGGAGTTCGTGGACGGCGCCGCCGGCGAACTTGGCATTCGCATCGAGTGGATCGGTAGTGGTATCGAAGAGCACGGCATCGTCGCCAGCGCGCCCGCCGAAAGTGCCGTCAAACCTGGGCAGCGGATCGTGGCCATCGACCCCCGCTATTTCCGTCCGGCAGAAGTCGAGACGTTGCTGGGCGATCCGAGCAAGGCACGTCAGCGCCTCGGATGGCACGCACGCACCGATTTCAATGAGCTGGTGCGTGAGATGATGCAGGCCGATCTGCAGCTGGCCCGGCGTGATGCGTTGGTCCGCAACGCCGGCTATGCCTCGCCCAACCATCACGAATAATTCGACCATGAACATACACGCACGCATCTACGTCGCCGGGCATCGCGGACTGGTTGGTTCAGCCATCGTGCGGCGTCTCCTCGCCGAAGGTGCCGACAATCTTCTACTGCGTACGCATCAGGAACTCGACCTGACTCATCAAGCACAGGTTGAAGAGTTCTTCACCACTGAGAAGCCGGAATACATATTCCTGGCTGCCGCCAAGGTCGGCGGCATCCATGCCAACAGCACCTATCCCGCCGAATTCATTCGCGACAATCTCGCGATTCAAACGAATGTGATCCATAGCGCATGGAAACACGGCACCAAGAAACTGCTGTTCCTAGGGTCGTCCTGCATCTATCCGCGCGACTGCCCTCAGCCGATCAAGGAAGAATATCTGCTCACTGGCCCATTGGAACCGACGAACGAGTGGTATGCCATTGCCAAGATTGCCGGCCTGAAAATGTGCCAGGCATATCGCCAGCAATACGGTTTCGACGCGATCTGCGCAATGCCAACCAACCTGTATGGACCAGGAGACAATTTTCATCCGGAAGATTCTCATGTCATGCCTGCATTGATCAGGCGCTTCCATGAGGCCAAGTTAACCGACTCAGTGGAAGTCGTCATCTGGGGCAGTGGGCAACCATTGCGAGAATTTCTGCACGTTGACGATCTGAGCGATGCGCTGTTGTTCCTCATGAACAACTACAGCGATGGCCGCATCGTCAACATCGGCTCTGGCCAAGAAGTCAGCATTTCAACTCTTGCGCATCTCGTCTCCGATGTAATCGGCTATCAAGGCGAATTGATATTTGATCGCAGCAAGCCCGATGGGACGCCGCGCAAATTGCTGGACATCGGCAAGCTTGGAACGCTGGGCTGGAAAGCCCAACTTGAACTTAGCGCAGGCATAGATGATACCTATCGTTGGTTCAAGGCATATCAAACCCATTCCCGCGCATGAGTTCTGTCGATGAGCGCGTTGTAATGTTGAGAAAGTTCGCCAGTCCAGCCTGGGCGATGCTGGAGTACGGCTCCTACCCCTTATTGTTGTTCATTGCCACGCCATGGTTTCTGCACCAGCTCGGCACCGGGGGCTACGGACACTGGATGTTGCTCACTGCAACGGTTGGATTCGGCGGTGTACTCAATACCGGGACAGGCGCAGCAACGATCAAGGCAGTCTCCGCTGGCATCGGTCGCGACGACGGCTGCGATATTGAGCATGCCGTCAGAATTTCCCTCGCCATCGCGTTAGTAGGCGGCGTCGCTCTTGCCTTGCTGGTGTTTTCCGTCTTCTGGTTTGCAGGGCCCACATTGCTCAGCCGTATGGGCGATCCCGCGTCGATACGGCTAACTGGCATCGCAGCTGCCGCTCTGATCTGGCTGGAACAAGTGGACAACGTGTTCAGCTCTTCGATAAAGGGTGCCGAGCACTTTGGTCAAGCTGCGCAAATCGAAATCACAAGCAAGACCACGCAAATCATTGGCGCCGGGCTGGTTCTATGGGTGTGGCCGACACTGTGGGCTTTGTACGCGGCGCTCTTGGTAGCGGCAGTCCTCCGATTGATTGCCAAGACAATCATTGCAAGACGACTGCTTGGCTTGACCACCCTGCGTCCCACATTGATCGGTGCCAGCGCCATTCTGCACTTCGCCAAGTGGGGCTGGCTGCAGGGTGTGGGTGGCATGCTCTTCGGTGTCGCCGATCGGGTGCTGGTGGGCTCATTACTTGGCTCTTCGAGCCTCACTTACTATTCGATCGCCTCGCAGCTTGCGATGCAAATTCATGCGGCCTCTGCCGCAGGTCTAAGTGTGATTTTCCCAAAAATAAGCCGCAAGCTAGAGACCGAAGTGCGCTACTCGCCTTGGAGAATGACGAAGTTAACCATGGTGGGCAACTTATTACTCAGTAGCACTTTGGCCGCGGCGCTGCTGATTTTCGGTCACGAGCTCCTGACTTTTTGGCTTGGTGCCTCACGAGCGCAGCCGATCGCAAGAGTGCTTCCATATCTTGTGCTTGCATATTGGCTCTTGGCTTTGAACGTGACGCCCCATTACATTCTTCTCTCTTTAGGTAAATTTCGCTTCGTTGCCATCACGAACCTCGTTGCGGGATCTGTCTTTATTCTGATCATTGCGGTTGTAGCAACAACATACGGACTGATAGGCGTCGCAATTGCAAGAGCTTTTTATGGCATCATCATATTAGCCAATTTTTTTTCTTTAATATCCTATTTCCGCGAAAGGCGACGCGTATGACACCATCAAGAATCTACAGGCGAGTCATAAAGCGCATTTCCAGGTATTGGCTACCCGACTCGAAAAAAAAAGTAATTCATACCCACGTAAATGGGTATGAATTACTTGTACTAGCCAACGAGGAAGTTGGTCGAGCAGTTCACTTTGGGCAAAGATATGAATCACCCGAGACCAATTATCTGCAAAAAATCATAACCTCAAACTCAGTGTGTATAGATATCGGCGCAAACATCGGCTACTTCACGATATTGATGGCCAAGACAGCCATATCGGGTAGAGTCTACGCGTTCGAACCCATTCCTTTAAATGCTTCCTTACTCCGCGCAAGCGTTGAATTGAATGAACTTGACAACGTCGAAATTATTGAATCAGCTGTCGGCGCAACCGATGGCCAGACAACCTTATCTCAAAGTACCGACGGTGCTTACTCGTCAATCCGAAACACCGCCCGAAAAGCCGTTGAACGGTTAATACATGTACCAATCACCACACTGGACACTTTTGTTCGAGAGCGATCGCTTTATTCGATAGACGTATTGAAGGTCGATGTCGAAGGTGCGGAAGGTTTAGTGCTCATGGGATCTCAGGAACTTCTTAGAGATCGCAAACGAAAGCCCCGCGTAATTTTGATGGAGCTTTTTGACGAAAATTTATCGTCGTATGACACGAGCGCTTCTGCACTTATAGACATAATTCAGGGCTTCGGGTATACCGCATTTTTTGTCAACAATAAAGTAGAGCTAGTACCATTCAAATCAGAGGGTTTGGACGAATTTTACAATGTCATGTTCCTCACTAAGGAAACACGCGCCAATGACTGAGAAATCAAGTCACATTTTGGAGCATGCATTGCAACGAATCATGCGTAGCATTGGCCTGGATCTACGTAGATATCGTCCCGAAGCATCAGAATTCGGCCGGTTGTCCTCCATGCTTACCTTTCACGGCATTGACCTCGTACTTGACGTCGGTGCCAATACCGGCCAGTTTGCGAGATCTTTACGGAAGGCTGGCTATAAGCAGTGGATGGTCTCTTTTGAACCACTATCGACCGCGCACACGCAGTTGGTGCAGACCAGCCGGAACGACTCCAAATGGTACATTGCCCCAAGAGCCGCAATTGGCGATCGCGAAGGCGCGATCGAAATGCACATTGCTGGCAATTCCGTCAGTAGTTCAGCGCTTGAGATGCTGGATAGTCACGCTGATGCCGCACCGGGTTCGGCTTACATAGGTAGCGAACGCGTGCCGCTGTCGCAACTGGACACAATGGCATGCAATTATCTCAAGCCCGAAACGCGACTTTTCGTCAAAATTGACACGCAGGGTTACGAGGATCGAGTGCTTGACGGTGCAACCGAGATTCTCCGTGAAGCCCGTGGACTACAATTGGAACTGTCGTTGGTACCGTTGTATCAAGGACAAAAATTGTTCCATGACCTCGTCGAACGTCTGCGCACCTTGGGATTTTCGATCTGGGCCATCTGGCCAGGCTTTTGCGACCCTCATACAGGTCGCATGCTGCAGGTCGATGCAATCTTCTTTCGCGATTGATTTCTATCAATGACAGACATGACCCCTGCTGTGGTGCCGCACGGCACAAGAACCCCACGAATCTCGATCATCATCGCGACCTGGAATGCAGCACGAACTTTCGAACGCTGCTTGCAGTCGATTGACGGACAAAGCTTCACAGATTGGGAGCTGTTGATCGCGGATGGCGCTTCCAACGATGGCACCGTCGACCTTATTCGCCAGCATGCATCTCACATCGCTTGGTGGCAGAGCAAAAAGGATGGTGGCATATACGATGCTTGGAACCAGGCACTGGCGCATGCGCGGGGCGAGTACGTCTGCTTCCTCGGCGCCGACGATGCATGGGCCGATAACGACGCGTTGGCAAGGCTGATCGCTGCTGCCCATACGCATAAATATGACTTGGTGACATCGCAGGGGCTCACCTTCGACCCCATCACTCACAAAGAGGTGCGCTTCGGATCGGCATGGGACTACCGACGCATCGGTCGCCACATGGTTGTGTGTCATCCGGGACTGCTGCACCGGCGCTCGCTGTTTGAAAGCTATGGGTTCTTTAACATCAAGTACCGAATCGCTGGCGATCTCGATTTCCTGCTGCGCCTTCCAGTCGAAACCCGCGCTATACATTTAGACGCCATCAGCGTCCTGATCGAGGCGACGGGAATCAGCCGCAAGAATGTACTTGCACGATTGCGTGAACAGCGGCAAATCCTGGCGCGATGCAAACGTTATGGCACACTTCGCGCTTATCTATGCTGGTTAGACAAACTCTGGCGATACCCAATCGCACGCCTGTTCAATATTTCGCACTGAAGCACTCATAAAAGCTTTTCACGCAAACTGGATACTGCGCTTGCGCCTTCTGTTCTTATCAAAACGCCACCCTCAACAGCGCGATCTGATCGAGCGTCCCTATGGCCGTTTCCATCACTTGCCGGTTGCACTTGCCGCGCTCGGTCATGAGGTACATGTCCTGTTATGTAGCCATCGCCGCCTGCCCTCTGCGCAACATCGCCTGGCAGGCGTGGATTGGAGCAGCCTTGATCTGAGAACGCTTGGACCATTGAACCTCTTTCGCAAACTGGAACAATCTGCCAGTTCATTCCAGCCCGACTGGGTAATCGGCGTTTCCGATACCTACTATGGATGGCTGGCCCAGAAGCTGGCCAGAAGCACGGGGGCGCGGCTCGCCATCGATGCCTATGACAACTACGAAGCCTACATGTCATGGAACCTGCCGCTGCACGCACTATGGCGACGATCCATCCGTGCTGCCGACCTGGTAACAGCAGCCGGCCCGCAGCTGGCGCAAAGGCTGCAATCGCTGCGACCAACGGGACATCCGGTCGAGATCCTGCCCATGGCGGCGGATCCAGAGTTTGCTCCTTTGGACAAAGTCGCATGTCGCAAGACGCTGGGCTTGCCGATCGATGCATCATTGATCGGCTATATCGGCAGCTGGTCTCAGAGCCGCGGAACGGAAGTTCTTCTCGAAGCGTTTCGTCAGGCGCGACTTGCAAAACCGGAGCTTCGCCTGGTGCTCAGCGGCAGCCCCCCCCAACACGCATTGAACGAACCGGGGGTCATCGGCACGGGTTACGTCGCCGATGCACAACTGCCCACGCTGATCAATGCGCTCGACATTTCATGTGTGATCACCGCCGATACCAGCTTCGGTCGTTACAGCTATCCGGCCAAATTGTGCGAAGCCATGGCCTGTGGGGTGCCCGTGATTGCCACAGCGACGGAACCGGTTCGCTGGATGCTCGCTGAAAGACGAGAACATCTCGTGATTCCCGACAGTTCCGAGGCTCTTTCCAGGGGAATTCTTGAAATGCTTGCCAGGCCCAGCGCTGATTACGGCAATCGCCCGACTTGGCAAATGCAAGGGGAAAAATTGGAGAGCCTTCTGAGCGGCTTGCATTGATTGAGCGGCAGCTGCCTGATGGTTTCGGAATGAATAACCGCCAAGTCATCTTTCGTCATTTCAAGAGCGACCTCACCACTCGCTCGGAAGGTCCATCAGCCTCCAGTTTAATGGGGCTGGCAAACAATCTTCCAAAATCACCTTTCAAAAGAAACAGCCGCACCCCTTCGGATATATCCGCTTCCATCACGGCATTTCCACCCAAACCATCAGGCCGTTCCGTGGCCTTGCGCATGATGATGGTCGGGACTCCCAGAGCTGCCAGTTCCTCCTGATTCGAGCCACCATCGGTCATTACGCAAGCCGCACCTGCGGCGAGGCGCAAAAAGTCGCCATACCCCAACCTTGGTGAAAGGACCATGCCGGGAGCCGCAGCCAGTCGGTCGAACAGCTTTTCGTGAACCAGACGTTTGCGGGTCGCGGGATGCAACACAAAATGAATTGGATATCTCGACGCAACCGCCTCCAGCAACACCACCAGTTCCAACAAGCGCGACGAGTCGTAGATATTTTGAAATCGATGCAGTGAGACCACCAGGTAGGCTGGCTTCTGATCGCGGGCAACATCCATCGCTCCAACCATCGCGACGGCGTCAAGAATCGTATTGCCTCTCGTGTCCTCCACCCTGCAGCGATGTCTGCTTCTCATGTATGCCGCCGCCGCCTCATTCGGACACATGGCCACATCGACCAGCCGGAAAACGACGCGTCGAGATAGTTCCTCCGGAAAGGGGTCGAAGAGTTTGCCGGAAGTAAGACCGCTTTCCAGGTGCACGACCCGAGCACCAACGCGCCAGCCTGCGAAGGCCCCAATTAGCGTCGACAGCGTATCCCCATGGACAATCACATCGAAATTGGCGTTTTCCGCCTTGATTTTCTGCAGGCTCTTGCGAAGACCAAAATATGCCGACGGCAACCACCACAACAATGAACCCACAGTCGACCGCTCCATCGCCTCGACGGTTCGAGTGAGCGGTGTACGAATGCCAAATTCGTCAACCAGATCCTGAATGGTTTCCAGATGCTGGCCAGTCATCAGCAGACATATGGGCAACCCCTTGCTCTCGCACAGAACTATGACCGGAGCCACCTTGATCAACTGAGCACGCGTCCCAATGACGAAGACGAAGAAATTTGCCGTCGCTTTTGACTTCGGTGACATGCGTTTCATCTCAACGTATCAACCATGTAGATCCTGAATTTGTGTCGCCCGTGGCGCCTGTGTACCCGAACCAGTGGTTACCCAAATTCATTGATCTCGCCGATACGTCAGCGCCGTAATTTGCTCGGAGACCAGCCCGATCAGGAACACGATCACCGCCGCGCTCCATAGCAGCGTGCTCATGTTGGTGAGGCGGCCTTCGTGCATGAAGGTCCAGGCGTAGTTGGCGCAACCCAGCAGGAAGAACACCACGCTCGCCGGCACGAACAGCTTCAACGGCGAGTACAGCGTGGCGATCTTGAAGATGATCAGCAGGAAGCGTACGCCGTCGCGCAGGGGCCGGATGTGGCTTTTGCCGACGCGCTGGGCGGCCTTGATCGGGATGTAGGCGACCGGGTAGGCGCTGCGGAAGAACGCCATGGTGCTGGTGGTGGGGTAGCTGAAGCCGTTCGGCAGCAGATGCAGGAATTCGCGGAACTTGTCCGCGCGCACGGCGCGGAAGCCGGAGGTGAGGTCCAGTACCGGGTGGCCGGTCATGCGGCTGGCGAGCCAGTTGTACAAGGTGTTCGCCAGGCCACGACCCACGCCGGCCTGGCTGCCCCAGTCGCGGGCGCCGACGACCATGTCGTAGCCACGGTTCAACTGGTCGAGCAGGCGCTTGATGTCGGATGGATCGTGCTGGCCGTCGCCGTCCATGAACACCAGGATGTCGCCGGTGGCGGCACGGGCGCCGCGCTTGATCGCCGCACCGTTGCCCATGGAGTACGGCGAGGACAGGCATTCGACGCCGCTGCTCTTGCAGACGCTGCGGGTGTCGTCGGTGGAGCCGTCGTCGACCACGATGATCTCGGCCTCGGGATGGGCGGTGCGCAGGCGCGGCAACAGCGCGGCCAGCGCGGGCGCCTCATTCTTGGCGGGCAGGATGATGCTCAGGCGGTTCAACAGATGGCTCCCCGTGTGAAGGGGGATCATAGCGTGAAGGCTGGGTGGAGGTTGAGGACGGGGTTGGGGTTTTGGGGGCTGCAGCCAGTGCGGTGCGGTGGCTGGCCGGCGGGCGGTGCCCGCCCTACTGCGTCAGGCAGTCCGGCCAGACTTCATGATCAGCTTCGCAGGGCGGGCACTGTCCGCCGCTCTGTGCCTGCACGGCGGGAAAGGCCGGCGGGCGGTGCCCGCCCTACTGCGTCAGGCAGTCCGCCAGACTTCATGACCAGCTTCGCAGGGCGGGCACTGTCCGCCGCTCTGTGCCTGCACGGCGGGAAAGGCCGGCGGGCGGTGCCCGCCCTACTGCGTCAGGCAGTCCGGCAGACTTCATGACCAGCTTCGCAGGGCGGGCACTGTCCGCCGCTCTGTGCCTGCACGGCGGGAAAGGCCGGCGGGCGGTGCCCGCCCTACTGCGTCAGGCAGTCCGGCCAGACTTCATGATCAGCTTCGCAGGGCGGGCACTGTCCGCCGCTCTGTGCCTGCACGGCGGGAAAGGCCGGCGGGCGGTGCCCGCCCTACGCGGCTGCTGGCGGGAAAGGCCGGCGGGCGGTGCCCGCCCTACGCGGCTGCTGGCGGGAAAGGCCGGCGGGCGGTGCCCGCCCTACTGCGTCAGGCTGGCTGGCTGCCGCCAAGCGGTTGATCGGCTGAGGGTGCCGTTGTCGCGCCAGCATCGAAGGTATTACAATGTTCGTTGTTGGTAATACTTCTGGAGACTCTCATGACTTCGACGCTTACCAGCAAGGGCCAGGTCACCTTGCCGAAGAAGTTTCGCGACTACCTGGGCCTGCGACCGGGCTCGACCGTGGGCTTCTCGCTGGGCGCCCACGGCGAGGTGATCGTGAGCTCCGCGGATGCTGTCAAACCACGCCGTGGCAAACGGCGTTTCGATGCACTGCGGGGCAGCCTCGACACCGGCAAGAGTACCGATGCGCTGATGTCCCTGCTGCGCGGCTATGACGCGGATGCGCGCGATCCCGGCCTGAAATGATCCTGGTCGATACCTGCGTACTGCTGGACGTGGTGCAGGCGGATGCGCGCTGGGCGGACTGGTCGCAGGAACAACTGGAGCACGCAGCGGAACGTGGCGGATTGTTGATCAACCCCATCGTCTACGCCGAGTTTTCGGTGTGGTACGACGACCTGCAGCGGCTGGAGCATGCGCTCGCGGATTTTGGCGTGGCCTTCGAGGAACTGCCTCGCGAGGCATTGTTTTTGGCCGGCAAGGCGTTCCGCCAGTACCGGGCACGGCGCGGCACGCGCGCCAGCGTGCTGCCGGATTTCTTCATCGGCGCCCATGCCGCCGTGCGCGAGCTGCCGCTGTTGACCCGCGACACCGCTCGCATCCGCACCTACTTTCCAACCGTGGCTCTGCTGGCACCGCCAGAGGCCTGACCGGGGGTGCGCATCGCCTTTCTTTGCAAACGAAAGTCCATGGGCAAGGATGTCATGACCGACCGCCTCCAAGTGATCAGCTTCGTAGGGCGGGCACTGTCCGCCGGTCTTGCCTGCTGGTGGGGAAAGGCCGGCGGGCGGTGCCCGCCCTACGCGGCTGAGCCAATCGCGTTTTGTCTTGCCGTCAACGCCGGCGCGCCGTGATCACCGCGCTGCGGTAACGGCATCAGCATGAATCGTCGCAAGGTCAACTCGCTCGTCATGGCAAGCGGGCGGATTGGCCTTGTGCGGTGAGCAAGGCGACCGCCTTCTTGTCGAACGATACGAAGGTTTCGCCGCCGAGCCATTGGCCCTCGAAAGCGATCACGCCATCGGCGAAGTCGCCGCCGGCTTCGAGTACGGCCAGGCCGGCTTCAGCGGCTGGTCGATTGGTTTCCGTATTCGCTGCATCGAGCAGTGCCCGGACCGCAGTGGCCACGTCCGCTGGGGTGAAGCCGTAGACACGACGCAGCACCCAGACGAACTCGCACAGACATGGCAGCGCGACCGCGACCAGCTCGGCATCTGTCAGCAGTTTGGCGGCCAAGTTCGCTTGCTTGACATCGTCGCGCACAACAGCGCGAACCAGCACATTCGTGTCGACAGCGACCTTCACTTGCGGCCGGCCCAGCTCGATGCCGTGGCCTCGTTGATTTCTTCGATGGTGGCGACCTTGGCTGTCCGTCCGGCCAGCAAGCCAACAAAGCCGGCCATCGACCCGGTAGGCCGGGCTGCTTTCAGTGCGGCCCGGCCATCAGGCAGCAAGTCCAGCTCGATCTTCTCCCCCGGCTTGATGCCAAGATGTTGCAGCACATCCTTCCGAAAGGTGACTTGTCCCCGTGCGGTAACGGTCAATGTGGTCATGCTGGCGCCCTCAGGCTGCGACTAGGACACAGAGTAATGCAGCATTACATTACTTTCAAGTTTCCTCGACGGGAAGCGAAGGCCGGATGGCTCGTTACTTCGACATCAACATGGATGTCGCGTGGGAAACACTGGAACGCGATCTCCCCGGACTGCAGAAGTCGCTGACTGAGCTGCGCCAGCAGATCTTGCGCGACAGCTGAAAGCGAGAGCGGCGGGCGGTGCCCACCCTACGCGGCTATCCACTCCTTGGTGCGCAGCAGGGCTTCCAGCTTCGTAGGGCGGGCATTGTCCGCCGCTCTTGCCTGCTGGTGGGGAAAGGCCGGCGGGCGGTGCCCGCCCTACGCGGCTATCCACTCCTTGGTGCGCAGCAGGGCTTCCAGCTTCGTAGGGCGGGCATTGTCCGCCGCTCTTGCCTGCTGGTGGGGAAAGGCCGGCGGGCGGTGCCCGCCCTACGCGGCTGGCGGCTTGGCGGTGAGCATATCCGCCCACACCGACCTGCTGCAGGGAAAGGCTTGGGCTGAGGCTCTCATGGGCTTCGCTGCCATTTCAGGGGCGCCATGCGCCCGGACGGCACACCAACTTTTGACGTATGCTCTTGATCGCAGATTCAATTTGGAAGCTGGCCGATGAAACCCTCCGATATTGTCCGACTCCGACGCGATGAGATTCGCAGCGTGGTTGCCGCACACCGGGCGGCCAACCCGCGGCTGTTTGGTTCGACCGTGCGCGGCGAAGACACGGAAGGCAGCGACCTGGATCTGCTGATCGACCCGACACCGGAAACCACGCTGCTGGATGTGGGTGCCATCCAGTTTGCGTTGCAGTCGTCATTGGGAATTGCCGTGGACGTGGTGACGCCCGGCGACCTTCCGCCGCGCTTTCGCGACAAGGTGGTCAACGAAGCGGTTCCGCTGTGACGGCTGCGAACTTTCGACAATATGACTATGTAAGCCACATGATCGAGGCCATCGCACTGGCGCGCAGCTATGTCGAAGGCATGGACAAGGCGACATTCCTTGCCGATCGACGAACACAGCAGGCTGTGATCATGAACATCCTGATCATTGGCGAGGCGGCAACGAAGCTGGCGGATAGATATCCGGAATTCACGCTGACGCACTCGCAAATCGCCTGGAACAGCATGCGCGGCATGCGCAACCGCCTTGCGCATGGCTACTTCGATATCAACATGGATGTCGTGTGGGAGACACTGGAACGTGATCTTCCCGGACTGCAGAGTTCACTGACCGAGTTGCACCAGCGGGCCATGCGCGGCAGTTGACAGCAAGAGCGGCGGACCGTGCCCGCCCTGCTTCGCTGGGCGGCGGTTGGGGCGGGGTGGGGCTTTGAGGGGTCGCCTGGTTGCGCCTGCTCCCACCCCTGTATGCAGGGGTGGGGCTGCTTCCGGCATGAGGATCAAAAGCGCTACCCCCTCCCGACCTCCCGCTGCAAGCGGGGGCGACCCTGCGGCGAATGAGCGCCGTTTGTGCACCGCATCACCCTGTTGTCTCCAAGCTGCAGGGAATGGGTGACCTGCGGGCTGGACTGCGGTAGATTCAACAACATACAGGGGCAAGGTCGAGCAGGTTATGTCATCTCAATTGCAACCGTCGCTCATGGGCTTGTCGGGCATGGCGCGCCGACTGGTGTCGGAAGGGGTGATGCCGGAGGACGTGGTCCGCAAGGCCATGACCGACAGCGGCCAGCAGAAGGTCACACTGGGGGCCTGGTTGCTGGACCACAACCTGGTCGACGGCGCCGAGCTGACGCGGATCGCCTCGGCCGAATTCGGCATGCCGATGATGGACGTGGCCGCGCTGAACCCGGCCACGATGCCGCTGGACCTGATCAGCGAGGCGCTGATCTCCAAGCACCAGGCGCTGCCGCTGTTCCGCCGCGGCAAGCGGCTGTACGTGGGCATCGCCGACCCGATGCAGTCGCATGCGCTGGACGAGATCAAGTTCCACTCCAACTGCATGGTGGAACCCATTCTGGTGGAGCGCGGCTCGTTGCAGCGGGTGATCGAAACCCTGCTCAACAACCTGCGCAACACCATGCCCGACATGGGCGGCGGCGACCTCGACGAGCTGGACATCGAGGGCGGCGACGACGAGGGCGAGTCGAGCAGCGGCGTCGACGCGAACGCGAACGACGACGCGCCGGTGGTGAAGTTCGTCAACAAGATCCTGGTGGATGCGATCCGCCGCGGCGCCTCGGACATCCATTTCGAGCCGTTCGAGACCCAGTACCGCGTGCGCCTGCGCATGGACGGCATGCTGAAGGCGGTGGCCAACCCGCCGATGAAGATGGCCAACCGCATCGCCTCGCGCATCAAGGTGATGGCCCAGCTGGACATCGCCGAGAAGCGCGTGCCGCAGGACGGCCGCATCAAGCTCAACCTGTCCAAGACCCGCGCGGTCGACTTCCGCGTGAGTTCGTTGCCCACACTGTTCGGCGAGAAGATCGTGCTGCGCATCCTGGACGGCTCCTCGGCCAGGATCGGCATCGAGAAACTCGGCTACGAGCCGGACCAGCAGAAGCTCTACCTCGATGCGATCCAGAAACCCTACGGCATGGTGCTGGTCACCGGCCCCACCGGCTCGGGCAAGACGGTGTCGCTGTACACCGGCCTGAACATCCTCAACACCGCCGAGCGCAACATCTCGACGGTGGAAGACCCGGTGGAAATCCGCGTCGAGGGCATCAACCAGGTGCAGCAGAACGTGAAGCGCGGCATGACCTTCGCCAGCGCGCTGCGCTCGTTCCTGCGCCAGGATCCGGACGTGATCATGGTCGGCGAGATCCGCGACCTGGAGACCGCCGAGATCGCGATCAAGGCGGCGCAGACCGGCCACATGGTGCTGTCCACCCTGCATACCAACGATGCCGCGCAGACCATCTCGCGCCTGATGAACATGGGCATCGCGCCGTACAACATCACCTCGTCGGTGACCCTGATCATCGCCCAGCGCCTGGCGCGGCGCCTGCACGACTGCAAGAAGCCGATCGAGCTGCCGCCCAAGGTGCTGCTGGCCGCCGGCTTCACCCAGGCCGACATCGATGCAGGCTTGACCATCTACGAGGCCGGCGGCTGCGACGGCTGCAACGAGGGCTACAAGGGCCGCGTGGGCATCTACCAGGTGATGCCGATGCTGGAGGACATCCAGAAGATCATCCTGCAAGGCGGCAATGCGCTGCAGATCGCCGAGGTGGCCAAGGCCGCCGGCATCAACGACCTGCGCGCATCGGCCCTGCTCAAGGTGAAGCAGGGGCTGACCAGCCTGACCGAGATCGACCGCGTCACCAAGGAATAAGCGGTGGAACTGAGGGGTTGTGAATTTTTCAACCTCGAAGCCCGGCCACGGATGGCCGGACGCGGGTCAGGCACGCCAGTGCCTGATTCGCGTGAGCGAGTCCGGACATGCGCCGGACTCGCGACAGAAGAAAACCACAGGAAGTGGTTTTCTTCTCAAGTTATGGGACTTCCGTTGCATCGAACTTGCGTCCGGCGCCACGGTTTGGCGCCGCAAAAATGACATAAGCTGTATCAATATCTTGTCAGCCGCCCGCAAAGGGCAGCTCCGGGACTGGACCACTGGGGGAAGATGCGCATGGCCACGGCTACCGCAACGAACATCAACAAGGCGCGTGAGCTCGGTGCCCAGCGCGCCGAAGTCAGCAAGCTGACCACGTACGAGTGGGTCGCGCTGGACAAGCGCGGCAAGCGCATGAAGGGCGACATGCCGGCGAAGAATGCCTCGCTGGTCAAGGCCGAATTGCGCCGCCAGGGCATGAACCCGCAGACCGTGCGCGAACGCGCCAAGCCCTTGTTCGGTGCCAGCGGCAGCACGGTCAAGCCGGGCGACGTGGCCGTGTTCAGCCGCCAGATCGCCACCATGATGGCGTCCGGCGTGCCGATGGTGCAGTCCTTCGACATCATCGCCGACGGCCAGAAGAACGTCCGCTTCAAGAACATCCTGCTCGACGTGAAGCAGAACATCGAGGGCGGCGCGGCGCTGCACGAGGCGCTGGCGCGCTACCCGGTGCAGTTCGACGAGCTGTACTGCAACCTGGTGCATGCCGGCGAAACCTCCGGCGTGCTGGATACCGTGCTGGACACCGTGGCGACCTACAAGGAGCGCACGGAGGCGATCAAGAAGAAGATCAAGAAGGCGCTGTTCTACCCGATGATGGTGCTGGCCGTGGTGTTCATGGTCTGCCTGATCATGCTGCTGTTCGTGGTGCCGGTGTTCGCCAAGACCTTCCAGGACGCCGGCGCCCAGCTGCCCGCGCCGACCCAGCTGCTGGTCAGTGCCTCGGAGTTCATGCAGAGCTACTGGTGGGTGGTGATCGGCGTGATCGTGGGCGGCATCATCGCCTTGATCGTCGCCAAGAAGCGCTCGGTGAAATTCGCCCACTTCCTCGACCGCATGGCGCTGAAGATGCCGGTGATGGGCAATATCGTGCGCAACTCGGCGATCGCGCGCTTCGCCCGCACGCTGGGCGTGACGTTCCGCGCTGGCGTGCCGCTGGTCGAGGCGCTGGATGCGGTGGCCGGCGCCACCGGCAGCGTGGTGTACGGCGATGCCGTGAAGCAGATGCGCGAGGACATCTCGGTCGGCCACCAGCTGCAGCTGGCGATGAAGCAGACCGGCCTGTTCCCGAACATGGTGGTGCAGATGACCGCGATCGGCGAAGAGTCCGGCGCGCTGGACAACATGCTGTTCAAGGTCGCCGAGTTCTACGAGGAAGAGGTCAGCAACGCCGTCGATACCCTGTCCACCCTGCTCGAACCGATCATCATGGTCGTGCTGGGCACCCTGGTCGGCGGCATGGTGATCGCCCTGTACCTGCCGATCTTCAAGCTCGCCGGCACGTTCTGACGCAACCCCAGAAAACCAGATCAAGAGCCGGCGGGCCGTGCCCGCCCTACAATGGCATCACGCTTCGTAGGGCGGGCACGGCCCGCCGCTTTTATTTGGGCGAGCGCACCGTAGCTTTAATGCCCTGCCCCTGCCGAGGGGCTCCGAAACACAAGGCTGACGCATGCCCGAACTTCCCTTTGCCCTGTGGATCGCCCTGGCCGGCGTGCTCGGGCTGCTGGTAGGCAGCTTTCTCAACGTGGTGATCCTGCGGCTGCCCGCACGCATGGCGGCGGCATGGCGGCAGGAAGCGCAGGACGTGCTGGAACTGCAGGCCGATGCCACGCCGCTGCCGCCGGGCATCGTGCGCGAGCCGTCGCATTGTCCGCACTGCAAGCATCCGCTGTCGGCGCTGGACAACATCCCGCTGTTCGGCTGGCTGCTGCTGCGCGGGCGCTGCCGCTACTGCCAGGCGAGGATCTCGATCCAGTACCCGCTGGTGGAATTGCTCAGCGGCGTGCTGAGCGCCGTGATCGTGTGGAAGTTCGGGCCGTCGTGGGCCGCGCTGGCCGGGCTGGCGCTGACCTGGACCCTGATCGCGCTGTCCGGCATCGACTTCCGTACCCAGCTGTTGCCCGACCAGCTGACCTTTCCGCTGCTGTGGCTGGGCCTGCTGCTGTCGCTGCTGCCGATGTTCGTCACGGCGCCGGCCTCGATCCTGGCCGCGGCGATCGGTTACCTGAGCCTGTGGAGCGTGTACTGGGCGTTCAAGCTGCTCACCGGCAAGGAGGGCATGGGCCACGGCGACTTCAAGCTGCTCGCCGCGCTGGGCGCGTGGATGGGACCGGTGGCGCTGCTGCCGATCATCCTGCTGTCGTCGCTGATCGGCGCGCTGGTCGGTGGCACCCTGATCGCGCTGCGCAAGCACGAACGCGAGATCCCGATGCCGTTCGGCCCGTTCATCGCCGCCGCCGGCTGGGTCTGGTTCGTGGCGGGGTCGGACCTGCTGCAGGGCTACATGCAGCTCACCGGCCTGCGGTGAACGCGCGACCGCACGCCCTGGTGATCGCCCTGACCGGTGGCGTCGCCGCCGGCAAGACGGCGGTGACGCGGCGTTTCGAGGCGCTGGGCGTGCACGTGCACGATGCCGACGTGGCCGCCCGCGAGGTGATCGAACCGGGCACGCCCGGGCTGGCCGAAGTGATCGATGCGTTCGGCGCCGGGGCGCTGGACGATTCGGGCCGGCTGGACCGCGCGGCCATGCGCCAGCGCGTGTTCGCCGACCCCGCCGCGCGCAGGACGCTGGAGGCGATCATCCACCCGCGTGTGCGCCAGTGGCTGCACGAACGCGCGCGGGCCGAGCGCGGGCCGTATTGCCTGCTGGCGATTCCGCTGCTGGCCGAGAACATCGAACACTATCGCTGGGTCGACCGCGTGCTGCTGGTCGACGCCCCCGAATCCGTGCAGATCGCCCGCCTGGTCAACCGCGACGGCATCGACGAAGCCCTCGCCCGCCGCATGCTGGCCCACCAGGCCAGCCGCGCCGAACGCCGGGCCCTGGCCGACGACGTGATCGAGAACAGCGGCGACGAAGCCGCCCTCGACACCGCGGTCGCCGAACTGCACCAACGCTACCTGGCGCTGGCCCGCCGCCCCCGTAGGGCGGACACCGTCCGCCGCTCCGGCCCGCCGCCCCCGTAGGGCGGACACCGCCCGCCGCTCTTGTTGCACGCCTCGCCATGAAACCGAAAGCGGCGGGCACTGCCCGCCCTACAACAACCCACCGCCTGGTAGGGCGGACACCGTCCGCCGCTCCGGCCCGCCGCCCCCGTAGGGCGGACACCGTCCGCCGTACCCACGGCTACGTCATCCGGGAGCCGGGCACTGGCGTGGCCATCCCCGACAGACAACCCGCGATGCGGCTTGCCAGCATCGATGCATGCCCAACTATCGCCGTGCAAGGATTCCGGGAGCGACTTATTTCTTCACCGTCGTGACGGCACGACGGCGCCCCTTGCTGGCTACCGCCGAAGCCATGGCGGCCCTGCGCCAGAGTGTCGTCGAGGTACGTCGGCAATGGCCATTCTGCATCGACGCCTGGGTGGTACTGCCCGATCACATGCATGCGATCTGGACGTTGCCGATGGACGATTTCGATTTCTCCGCGCGCTGGGGAAGAATCAAGAGCGGATTCACCAAGAGCTGCGGCAGGGCACACGCATCCGCGCCAGGGCACGGCGCCGGTCTGTGGCAGCCCCGCTTCTGGGAACACTTGATTCGCGACGAGGCGGACTTCGCTGCGCACATGGATTACACGCATTACAACCCGGTGAAACATGGGTACGTGAAGCGCGTGATCGACTGGCCTTGTTCGAGTTTTCATCGCTGCGTGCAGCAAGGCATCTACGCCTCTGATTGGGGCGACAACGAGCTCCATTGCCCGTCAGGCAGAACGTTCGGCGAGTGACCGAAAAGAGCCGGCGGACCGTGCCCGCCCTGCCACAGCCGCTTCGTAGGGCGGACACCGTCCGCCGTCACCAACACGCGCTCAAGGCCAGAACTCGCGAATCCCGGCAACGCCCTGGCCGCCGTTGTCGCGGGCCTGGGCGATGTGCGAAGGGGCCATGCCGCCAAGTGCGTAAATCGGCATTGCGGCGGCTTCTGCCAGGGACCGGAAACTGGCCCAGCCCAACGGCACGGCTTGCACACGGCTGCGGGTGGCGGCGACCGGTGACAGCGTGGCGAAGTCCACCGCGAGCTGCTCGGCCCGTGCCAGGTCGGCGGCGTCGTGGCAGCTGGCGCCGACCAGGTGCGACAGCGGCAACGGACGTTCGGACAGGGTCGCCAGCTGACGCCCCTTGAGCTGTACGCCGATGCCCAGCCCTCGCGCACCATCGATGTCACCGCAGAGCAGCAGTTGGGAGCCATGCCGACGGGCCAGCGGCAGCAGCCCGGCGGCCAGTTCGCGCACCAGTTCGCGCGGCCACAGCGGCAGCCGCAATTGCACCAGTTGCCGGCTGCGTTCGATCGCCTGGCCGATGCGCTCGAACCAGAGGCCGCGCTGCTCCGGCCGTGCATCGGCCGGGGTGATCGCGTGACGGGTCGGCAGTCGCAGCGCCTGCAGTATCCAGCGGTCGGCCGGAGTCAGGATGGACGGATCGACCTGCTCCGGCGGCAGCCACTGCAGCCCCTGCCCCTCCAGCGATTGCGGCTCGCCCTCCCACTGGTCGGTTTGCCAGGCATCCAGCAGCAGCTCGCGCTCGGGGTAATGAATGGGCACCCGGATCAGCGGTTCGCCACGCAACAGGGTGACGCCCACTTCCTCGCGCAGCTCGCGCGCCAACGCCGCCATCGGCGTCTCGCCAGGTTCGAGCTTGCCACCGGGGAACTCCCACATGCCGGCCAGGTGCTTGCCGACCGGCCGCTGCGCCAGCAGCACGCGCCCCAGGGCATCGAGCATGACGGCGGCCATCACGTGCATGACCGGCTTGGACTCGGCCGATGCAGGCATCAGCTGCTGCGCAGGTATTCGACCATGTCGAAATCGTAGGCGTGCTCGGCGTCGGCCTTGTGGTGCACGCGGGAGACCTCGGTCCAGTCGCTGAAGTGCACGCCGGGAAAGAACGCGTCGGCACCGTCGATCGCGGCGCTGACCCAGGTGAGGTACATGCGGCGGGCACGCGGCAGCGCTTCGGCGAACACCTGGCTGCCGCCGATCACGATCAGGCCGGTGTTGTCGCAGCGCGCCTGCGCCTCCTCGATCGAGCGCACGGTGATCTGGCCCGGGTACGGTGCCTCGTGGCGGCGCGTCAGCACCAGGTTGACCCGGTCCGGCAGCGCGCGGCCGATCGACAGGGCGGTGTTGTAGCCCATCAGCACGTTCTTGCCGGTGGTCAGCTGCTTGAACCAGCGCAGGTCGTCGGGCAGGTGCCAGGGCAGCTGACCCTTGCGGCCGATCGCGAAGTTTTCGTCGAGTGCGGCAATCAGCGAAATAGCCATGGCGAATCCTTGGAAGGCTGGATGATCAGGGGGACGGCCTGCGTCCGCGGATGACGCCGCCGATGACGCGGGATATTAACAGGCCACGGCGACATCGCGCCGGTTCCGCATGTTCCTGCGCGACCGCTATACGGCGACGGCGGCCTTGATTGCCGGATGCGACCGGTAGCCTTCGATCGCGACGTCCTCGTAACGGAAATCGAAGATCGAGCGCACCGCGGGATCGAGCTTCAGCCGCGGCAGCGGCAGGGGTTCGCGGCTCGATTGCAGGCGCGCCTGCTCCAGGTGATTGTTGTACAGGTGGGCGTCGCCCAGCGTGTGCACGAAGTCACCCACGCCCAGGCCGCAGACCTGCGCCACCATGTGGGTGAGCAGCGCGTAGCTGGCGATGTTGAACGGCACGCCGAGAAAGATGTCGCCCGAGCGCTGGTACAGCTGGCAGCTGAGTTTTCCGTCCGCCACGTAGAACTGGAACATCGTGTGGCAGGGCATCAGCGCCATCTTCGGCAGCTCGCCCACGTTCCAGGCACTGACGATCAGCCGGCGCGAGTCCGGGTTGCGCCGGATCTCGTCGACCACCCGGGCGATCTGGTCGACCACGCCGCCATCGGCGGTGGGCCAGGCACGCCACTGCCGGCCGTAGACAGGGCCGAGGTCGCCGTTCGCATCGGCCCACTCGTCCCAGATCCGCACGCCGTGTTCTTTCAGGTAGGCGATGTTGGTGTCGCCGCGCAGGAACCAGATCAGCTCGTGCACGATCGACTTGAGATGCAGCTTCTTGGTGGTGACCAGCGGGAAGCCTTCGTTGAGGTCGAAACGCATCTGCCAGCCGAACACGCTGCGCGTGCCGGTGCCGGTGCGGTCGGTCTTTTCGGGGCCGTGGTCGAGGACGTGGCGAAGCAGGTCGAGATAGGCGCGCATCGGCGGATTCTAGCCCGTGGGGCATGACAACGGTCACTCCCGCGACGCACTTTCCCGGCCTAGACTCGGGCCTTTCCACCAGGAGATGGACCATGGCGCAGTGGTTTTTCAGTTACGGCAAGAACACCGACCGGATCGGCCCGCTCGACGACGCCGCGGCACGGGCGCAGGCGCAGCGCCAGCCGGACGGCTATTGCTGGTGCGAGGGATTCGCGGAGTGGAAGCCGATCCGCAGCGTGGCCGAGTTCGGCGGCACGCCGCTGGCGCCGCCGCCGATGCCGGCGTCGATGGGCGGCGGCCGCGCCGACGAGATCGACTACCGCATCGTCGGTACCGACATGCAGTTCGTCGAGATCGAGCTGGACCCCGGCGAAAGCGCGATCGCCGAGGCGGGCGCGCTGATGTACAAGGAGTCCGCGGTGCAGATGGATACCGTGTTCGGCGACGGCTCCAGCGGCGGCCAGAGCGGCGGTGGCCTGATGGACAGGCTGCTCTCCGCCGGCAAGCGCGTGATCACCGGTGAGAGCCTGTTCACCACGGTGTTCACGCATGCCGGCCAGGGCAAGGCCAAGGTGGCGTTCGCCGCGCCCTACCCCGGCACGGTGATGGCGATGAAGCTGTCCGACCACGGCGGCCGGCTGATCTGCCAGAAGGATGCGTTCCTGGCCGGCGCGCGCGGCGTGCAGTTGGGCATCTTCTTCCAGCGCAAGATCCTGACCGGGCTGTTCGGCGGCGAGGGTTTCATCATGCAGAAGCTCGAAGGCGACGGCTGGGTGTTCGTGCACGCCGGCGGCACCGTGGTGCAGCGCGAGCTGAAGGCCGGCGAGCGGCTCGACGTGGATACCGGCTGCGTGGTCGCCTTCCACGACACGGTGAACATGGACGTGAAACCGGTCGGCGGCATCAAGAGCATGCTGTTCGGCGGCGAAGGCGTGTTCCTCGCCACGCTGACCGGGCCGGGCACGGTGTGGCTGCAGTCGCTGCCGTTCTCGCGCATGGCCGGGCGCATGCTGGCGGCGGCGCCGCAGGGCGGTGGCCAGCGCCGCGGCGAGGGATCGCTGCTTGGCGGCCTGGGCGACATCATCGGCGGCGACCGCAACTTCTGATCGCCAGATCGGCCGACGGAACACTGGGCAGGGCGAGCACTGCCCGCCGGCCCACAAGAGCAGGAGCGGCGGGCAGTGCCCGCCCTACAGAGCCGCGTCAGGCGCTGGCCAGCGGCAAGGTCGGCGCGCGACGCGACATCACCATCAACACCAGCCCGAGAACGATCAGCTGCGTAGGGCGGGCACTGCCCGCCGGCCCCTCAAGAGCAGGAGCGGCGGGCAGTGCCCGCCCTACAGAGCCGCGTCAGGCGCTGGCCAGCGGCAAGGTCGGCGCGCGACGCGACATCACCATCAACACCAGCCCGAGAACGATCAGCTGCGTAGGGCGGGCACTGCCCGCCGGCCCCTCAAGAGCAGGAGCGGCGGGCAGTGCCCGCCCTACAGAGCCGCGTCAGGCGCTGGCCAGCGGCAAGGTCGGCGCGCGACGCGACATCACCATCAACACCAGCCCGAGAACGATCAGCTGCGTAGGGCGGGCACTGCCCGCCGGCCCCTCAAGAGCAGGAGCGGCGGGCAGTGCCCGCCCTACAGAGCCGCGTCAGGCGCTGGCCAGCGGCAAGGTCGGCGCGCGACGCGACATCACCATCAATACCAGCCCGAGAACGATCAGGAGCGTAGGGCGGGCACTGCCCGCCGGCCCCTCAAGAGCAGGAGCGGCGGGCAGTGCCCGCCCTACAGAGCCGCGTCAGGCGCTGGCCAGCGGCAAGGTCGGCGCGCGACGCGACATCACCATCAACACCAGCCCGAGAACGATCAGCTGCGTAGGGCGGGCACTGCCCGCCGGCCCCTCAAGAGCAGGAGCGGCGGGCAGTGCCCGCCCTACAGAGCCGCGTCAGGCGCTGGCCAGCGGCAAGGTCGGCGCGCGACGCGACATCACCATCAACACCAGCCCGAGAACGATCAGCGGCAGCGACTGCATCTGCCCCATCGTCACCCACTGCGTGCCGAACAGATAACCGAGTTGAGGGTCGGGCACGCGCACGAATTCCACCGCAAAACGGAAACCGCCGTACAGCAGCGCAAACAGGCCCGATACCAGGTAGCGCGGCCGCGGCTTCAGTGAAACCAGCCACAGCACCACGAACATCACCGCGCCTTCCAGCAGCATCTCGTACAGCTGCGAGGGATGCCGCGGCAGCCGGTCCGGCGCCTGCGGGAAGATCATCGCCCACGACACGTCGCTGGGCTTGCCCCACAGCTCGCCATTGATGAAGTTGCCGAGCCGGCCCAGGCCCAGCCCGATCGGCACCAGCGGCGCCACGAAGTCCATCGTGTCGAAGAAGTGCAGGCGTTGCCGGTGCGACCACCACCAACTGGCGGCCAGCACGCCAAGCAGGCCACCGTGGAAGCTCATGCCGCCGTCCCACACCTTGAACAGCGTCTGCGGCGCGGTCCAGACCCAGTCGATGTCGGCGTAGAACAGCATGTACCACACGCGGCCGCCCACGACCACGCCCAGCATGCCGTAGAACAGCAGGTCGCCCAGCGCATCGCGGCTGACCGGCAGGCGCCCGCGCCGGCGGCGGTATTCGCCCAGCACCGCCACGAAGAAGAAGCCGAGCAGATACATCAGGCCGTACCAGTGCACCTGGACCGGGCCGAGGTGGAAGGCAACGGGATCGAAATCGACGACGTAAGGCTGGGACATGGCGACCGCACTGACGGGCAAAGGCCAAGTGTAGCGGGACGGAGCGGGTGGCACCGGCAGCCTCTTCCGCCCGGGCTTTCGCAGGAACTAGAATCCTTCCCGACATCGTCCGCACGGGGAGTCCGGACGAGAACTGCATCAGCAAGCTTTGCCAGGGATGTCCGCATCCAGCCGGACCGTCTTGCTCCAAACGGTCGGACTTGTCGCATGGAGCTTCAGGGGAGAAAACCGATGTCCTGTCGTCTTGCGCGGACCATGCTGTCCGCGTTCTGCCTGCTGTTGCCCGCCGCCGCCATGGCCGCCGACCTGGTGCCGGTGGAGGACTTCGCGCGGCACGCGCAGTTGTCCATGCCGCGACTGTCGCCGGACGGCAGGCATCTCGCCGTCAACATGAACGATACCGACGGCGATTCGCATGCGCTGGCCGTCTACGACGTGGCCGACATGAGCAGGCCGGTCAGCCTGCTGCGCCTGCCCAAATACGAGTTGGCGGTCGGCATTACCTGGGTCAGCAACACTCGCCTCGTGGTGGAAAAGGGCAAGCAGCTGGGCTCGATCGACAAGCCCGCCGCAACCGGCGAGGTGATCGCCACCGATTTCGACGGCAAGCACCAGGACTATCTCTACGGCTTCGAAAGCAAGTTCGGCTCACGTGCGGACACCCGCGGCACCGACCGCGGCTGGGGCTTCATGGCCGGGCTGCCGACACCGACCAACGGTCGCTTCTACATGACCACATACAGCTGGGAAAGTCAGGACTTCAGCACCCTGTATGACGTCGACGCCGGCAAGAACACGCGCCGCCTGATCGGCCAGATCAAGGTGGGCGACCTGAGCTTCATGGTCGGCGCGGATGGCAAGGCCCACTACGCCTACGGCCGCAACGACAACTGGGATTACGTGGTCTATCACCAGCAGGCCGGCGGGTGGGCGCAGATGGCCGCCGCCCAGATCGGTGGCAGTTTCACCCCCATCAACTTCACGCCCGATCGGCAGCGCGTCTACGCCAGCTACAACGCAGGCGGCGGCCCGACCGCCCTGGTCGAACAGGACGAGAATGGCGGCAACCGCAAGGTACTTGCCAGCGACGGCTTCAGCAGCATCGGCGACATCGAATGGACGGCGTTGCCGTACCAGCCGTTTGCCACGGTGCTGGCCACGGGCGTACCGCAGATCAGCTACCTCGACGCCACCACGCCAACGGCGAAACTGCACCGCGCACTGAGCCAGAAATTCGCCGGCCAGGTTCAGTTCGTCGACTTCAGCGAGGACGGCAGCAAGCTGCTGTTCTGGGTCGGCAGCGACCGCGACCCGGGAACCTACTATCTGATCGATACGCACAACTACAAGGTGAGCAAGCTGTTCGCCGTGGCACCCTGGATCGATCCGGCGAAGATGGCCGAGCGGCGCCCCATGCACTTCAAGGCCAGCGATGGCATGGAACTGGAAGCGATCCTCACGATTCCCAGAGGCGTCGACCCGGCCAATCTGCCCATGGTGCTACTGCCGCACGGCGGTCCGATCGGCGTGCAGGACACCTGGTACTACGACGACGATGCGCAGTTCCTGGCCAGCCGCGGCTATCTCGTGCTGCAGGTGAACTATCGCGGCTCCAGCGGCCGCGGCGAGGATTTCAAGGAAGCCGGCTACCTGAAGTGGGGCACGCGCATCCAGCAGGACCTGATCGACGGCGTGAAGTGGGCGATCGCGGAAAACCATGCCGACCCGAAGCGCGTCTGCGTCTACGGCGGAAGCTTCGGCGGCTACTCGGCGATGATGACCACGATCCGCGCACCGGGCATGTTCAAGTGTGCGGTGGGCTACGCCGGCATCTACGACCTGAAGATGATGTACAAGAAAGGCGACATCCGCGAGAACCAGTCCGGCCGCAGCTACCTGAACACGGTCATCGGCAAGGACGATGCCGACCTCGACGCGAACTCCCCCACCAGGCTGGCCGACAAGATCGACGTGCCGGTGCTGCTGATCCACGGCGAAGACGACAAGCGCGCGCCGTTCGCGCAGGCCAAGGCGATGCGCGCCGCGCTCGACGCCGCGCACAAGCCGTACGAGTGGCTGAGCAAGCCGGGCGAGGGCCACGGTTTCTACGACGAGAAGAACAATATCGAGTTCTACAACCGGCTGCAGGCATTCCTGGAAAAGAACATCGGGCCAGGTGCATCCGCGCCCTGATCATTCAAGGCAGGCTGGATTGGGAAGGCGCTTCGGCGCCTTCCCTGCTTTTCGGGCATGCCGGATGGCGCGAGACGCCCGGCTACCGGGCCATCTGCGAAGCACCCTCTATCAAAGCAGCACCGGTCGATCCGGCAGCTCGTCGGGATTGGCCTTGCCGTTGCCGGGGAAATGCCGCGCCAGCAACGCGTTCGCGGCGGCGATGCCGGCGAGGCTGCCCTCGCGCCACGCGCCGCGCGCATAGCATGCGCGCATGCGCGCGCAGATCGCATCCCACTCGTCCGCCGCCACCTTCGCCGCGATGCCGCGGTCGGCGACGATCTCGATGCGGTGCTCGGCCATCAGCACGTAGAACAGCACGCCGCTGTCGAGTTCGGTGTCCCATACGCGCAACTGGGCGAATACCTGGCGCGCGCGGGCCGCGGCGTCGAGGCCATCCAGCACGGCCAGCGGCGCCAGTCGCGATTCGACCGCGAAGCGGATTTCGCCCAGGTGGTGGCGTTCGCCCGCGGCGATCGTCGCGGCCATCTCGTCCAGCAATGCCGCCGGAAAGCGACGCGACAGCTGGAACCAGCTACCGCAAAGATTCGCCCACAGTCGCCGCATGCGCGCCATCACCAGCTCCCCGAAGAACCGCCGCCGCCGAAGCTGCCGCCGCCACCGCCGAAACCGCCGCCGCCAAAACTCCCGCCGCCGCTACCACCGCCCCAGCCACCGCCACCGAAGCCGCCCCAGCCACCGCCGCCGATCGAGCGGCCGGCGCCGCCGGGCATCAGCATCAGCACGCCGCCGATCAACGCCCCGAGGATGCCGGCGCCCATCGAGATCAGCAGCCACAGCAACCCGCCGACCGCCACGGCACCCAGCGGTGCACGGAGCCAGACCCTGGCCCGGCCGAAGATGCCGCGCAGGAACAGCGCCACGAACACCGCGATCATCAGGCCCTGCTCCAGCCCGAGGCCGGAACGCCCGTCGTCGGGCGAACCCTGCACCGGCGGCGGCAGCGGCTCGCCGTCGATCAGCTGGGTCAGTGCGCCGACCGCGTCGCTGATGCCGCCGAAGTAATCGTTGCTGCGGAACTTCGGCGCGATGTATTCGCGGATGATCCGCGCGGTGGCCGCATCGGGAATCGCACCTTCCAGGCCGTAACCCACTTCGATGCGCACGCGCCGGTCGTCTTTCGCGACCAGCAGCAGGACGCCGTCGTCGGTGCCCTTGCGGCCCACCTTGTTCGCCTCGGCCACCGCCAGCGAATAGCCCGCGATGTCCTGCTCGCCGGTGCTGCCGACCATCAGCACCACCAGCTGCGCGCCCTTGGCCTGTTCCAGCGCCGTCAGCTGCGCGTCCAGCTGGTCGACCTGCTGCGTGGTCAGCGTGCCGGTGAGGTCGGTGACGTGCCGTGCCAGTTTCGGCACGGCAGCGGCCGCGTGCAGCAGCGCCGGCAGCAGCAGCGCCAGCAGCAGCCAGTGGCGCGGGAAGCGCCGGGGCATCATCAATGCGTCGCGGCAGGTGCCGGCGCGGTGGTGCCGAAGTCCACCTTCGGCGCGGTGGAAATCGCCTTCTCGTTGTCCACGGTGAAGTTCGGCTTCACCTTGTAGCCGAAGATCTTCGCCGTCAGGTTGTTCGGGAATGTGCGGATCATCCCGTTGTATGCCTGCACCGCCTGCACGTAGCGGTTGCGCGCCACGGTGACCCGGTTCTCGGTGCCTTCCAGCTGCGCCTGCAGGTTCTGGAACAGGCCGTCGGCCTTCAGCTGCGGGTAGTTCTCGCTGACCACCATCAGCCGCGACAGCGCGTTGCCCAGCTCGCCCTGCGCGGCCTGGAACTGCTGCAGCTTCTGCGGATCGTTCAGCGAATCGGCGTTGACCTGCAGGCTGCCGACCCTGGCGCGCGCCTCGGTGACCTCGGTGAACACCTTCTCCTCGTGCTGGGCGTAGCCCTTGACCGTGTTGACCAGGTTCGGCACCAGGTCGGCGCGGCGCTGGTACTGGTTCAGCACCTCGGACCAGGCTGCCTTGACCGCCTCGTCCTGCTTCTGGATGGCGTTGTAGCCACAGCCGCTCAAGCCGAAGGCAAGCAGCAACAGCACGAGATTGCGCAGAAGTTTCATGGCATCGCTCCGATCCGGTGAGGGGCCATTCCATCATCCCATGCCGCCCGCCGCAATCGTGTTCGCACGGAGTGAACGCGCGTACTAGTAGTCAGTCACGTTGAAACGTGAGGATACATGCGAGTGAGCTTACGCCTGGCATCCTGGGTAGAGAATTTCCACTTGACGGGGACGGCCTTGGCGTTGCGCTCACGAACATTGGCGTCGACCTCGTGCCGCAGCGTTGCCTCATCGGCGATACGCTGCGACAGACACATGTTGGAAAGTACCGCCAACTCGATCTCGGCGATATTGAGCCAGCTGCCATGCTTGGGGGTGTAGTGAAACTCCAGCTTCCTGGCCATGGCGCGGGCCTCTTCGGGCGGGAACGCCTCGTAGAGCGAGGCGGCCTTGTGGGTATTCAGATTGTCGAGGACGACGCGAATCACCTCGGCATCGGGGTACGACTGCACGATATGCCGCATACAGTGCGCGAACTCGACCTTGGTGCGTCGCTCCATGACCAACACATCGCGCCAGCCCCGTTTGGGTTCGCAGATCATCATCAGGTCACGCACCCCGTTACGCTGATACTCGGTGTCCTGGCGGGCCGGTGTGCCCGGCTGGGGCGGCATGGGGTCGCGCACTTCGCCAATCAATTGCTTCGGACTTTCGTCGAAGCACACGACAGGACGTGCCGGGTCGTAAGGCTCTTCGTACAGATCAAGCACATCTTCCATCGGCGCGACAAACTCCGCGCCGACCTCGGGAATACACCACTCCTGCACCTGCCAGGGTTTCAGGGTGTTTTTTTAAGAGCCGACGGACTGTCTCATGGCTGAACGAGTCGGCATAGCCCAACTGCACCACCTTGTCGGCCAGCAGGCGCAAGGTCCAGTGATCATGTCCTGCGGGGGGCGGCGTACAGGCCGTGGCGATCACATGAGCGCACTGCTTGTCCGTCAATTTCGGTGCCTTTCCCGGACGCGGCCGGTCGCTCAAGGCCGCTTCGACGCCTTCCTCGACACATCTTTGCCGGGTGTTGTAGATCATGGTGGCAGAAACTGCCAGGGCTTCCATGATCACCGCATCCTTACAACCGGCTGCTGCCTTCAGCAGTATTCGCGCCCGTGTTTGCTTGCGCGCCGCGCTTTTCCCCTTGCGCAGCAAGGCTTCCAGCATTTCAACCTCTTCATCCGTCAGCGTGACTCGATACTTGATGGCTGGCACGGCAGTCTCCTCAGGGGTGGCTGTGCCAACTATCCTCTCGATTCATGGTGACTGACTACTAGGAGCCTGTCGGACTTTGGCCGGTCGGTCTGCAAATCCGCCTGTGCGGTCCCTATTTCCGTCGCTTCTTGGCCCATAGAACCACTATGGGCCGGCGAATCGCCGAAAATCGGTCCTCGCACAGCCGAATTTTCGACTCGACCGCCAAAGCCCGACAGGCTCCTAGCCGAACAGGCGCGGCCCGAGGATCAACGCCCAGCTCAGCACCACCAGCACCAGCAGCACGAATACCGCGGCCGAGCCCATGTCCTTGGCGCGGCCGGCCAGCTCGTTGAATTCCGGGCTGACCTTGTCGACCACGGCCTCGATCGCCGAATTCAGCAGCTCGGCCGACAGCACCAGCATCGGCGCCAGGATCAGCACGAATTTCTCCACCCCGCCGTGCCCCAGCCACAATCCGAGCGGGATCAGCACCACCGGAAGACGACCAACACCAGCGGTCAGATCGAGGCCAAGAAGGTCAAGGCCTTTGCCGTCACGACCGCCAAGCGCCTGTCGACGCCGGCGCTGAAGGACCTGCCCACCTTGCAGGAGGTGGGACTCGAAGGGCTTCGAAGTGACGATCTGGCACGGCATGTATGCGCCAAAGGGCACGCCCGCGGCGACGGTCAAGAAGCTGAACGACGCGCTGAAGGTCGCC
>CAVPQF010000114.1:0-67581 GCA_963707225.1 uncultured Gammaproteobacteria bacterium | reverse complement strand
ACGATGATGTAAACCGGCGCGCAGCGGTGTCGATCCGCTGGCTGCTGCTGCTGCCGTTGTCGGGCATTCTGGCTTTCTGATAATGCCTATGAGGCCTTCCATCGCCGGCGCCGTCTGCTATCAGCCGCGCCGCGCCGGGCGCGAGTACCCGCCGCCGAACCCCTTGGGCTCCGAGCCGACAGGCCCGACCTTGCCCCGGCCGGCGATCACGACTATATACGCGCAATCGGGGCGCAGGCCAGGGCGTGGCCACATTGAGCATCGCAGGGCTCCCGGGTGCGCCATGGACGTCGCAATCCGTCGCTGGCGGTGATCGTCGTGGTTGCTCGCAGCATGGCTGTGTGCCGGCAGCGCGGTGGCGGGGAAGGGCTTGGCCTCAGCTCCACGCCAGTCCGCTTCGGCATCCTGCCGATCGGCAGTGCGGCGGAATCGCTGGAAGAGCGGCGCCCGCTGCTGGATGACCTGCAGAAGCGGTGGCACCCGGTGACCACGGTGTCGGTGGGCGAGCCACGCGCTTCTCCGGCCCTTCCAGTGCAATCGGCTCGAGGAGGCCGTACTCGAAGCTTCTCCTCCGGCAGCTACGAGGCGGTGACGCACCAGCACATGCAGGTATTCGCCCAGTTCGTGCGCAACGACGGCGCCAAGGGCAATCGTTGTTGGTTGCGGCGGCGCGCTCCTCCACAGCAGCATCCGCAACCTCGACGACCTCTGGCCATGCTGGCAGCGGCTGGCGTTACTCGCGCCCGCAGCGGACACCTGTCGGTCACCGAGCACATGGCCGCCCGAGGCCTACGCGTTCGCGCCGCACGGCCTCACTCGACAAATGTTTCAGCAGCGTGCGGGTGGGCGACCACCAGAAAACCTGCTGCGGAGGTCAACGGCGAGGCGGACGTGGCGAGGAGCAACAATCCCGGACACTGCCTCCGTCGCTCTCTTCCCGCGCGCAGGCGGAGCAGCTCCGGGTGGTCTGGCGCTCGCCGCGATTCCCTTCCGGTGTGCTGAGTGATCCGCGACGGCACGCCTGCCTCGCTGCGCCGGGAAGCCGACCGCGTCCCTGCCGCGACCACGGCAAGGCCCACGGCGAAGACGCGCCGGTGTGCGAACAGGGAAGCAGGCCCGCGACCTCGGCGGCTTCGCGCCGGGAGAACAATCGCGTGCTGGAACTGTTCGTGGACATGCAGGATACCGCCGTGCGGAACAGGCGGAGCACGGCCAGTGGGTCACGCCGCAGGTGCGAACAGCCGGCCGGCGCAAATCGAGCAGGACCGCCTGGCACGCGTAGTCCAACTGCTGTCACCGCATTAGACAGGGTGTCGAAAAACGCCCTGCTAATGCGAGCCATGGATGGCTCGCCGCAAATCAGGCACTTGCAGTGCCTGATTTGACGTAGCCGAGTATGGGATGCACCGGACTCGGCGCGTTGAAAAAGGGCAGGAGTGCCCTTTTTCAACAACCTGTCAGTCCGCTTCGTAGTCCACCGCAAGGACCGCCTCCTCGGCCCGCGGGGAGTTCGGCCGTGAACTCGTCGTCGACGCGCCGCTTCAGCACCGCCCGTGCCACGGCGAGTCGACGCCGATCGACAGCCGCGTTTCGCGTCGGTCTCGTCCGGGGCCGACATGCGGTAGCGGTGGATCTCGCCGGTGTCCACGTTCTCCAGCGGCCATCGATGCGGTGCGGAAGAACGCCATCCGCGATCGCCCGGGGCCGAGCCTCGGCCACCTGCAGCGAGGGAGTCCGCTGCAAAGGTACGCGCACGCCGGTCGATCTCGCCGAGCTGCTCTGCGGTAGATGTACTCGGCGTTTTCCGAGCGATCGCCTTCGCCGCGCCGCGGTGAGTGCCTTCACCACCTCCGGGTGCAACACGTGTCGAGAGGTGGTCGAGTTTGGCCTTCATCCGCTCGAAAGCCTTGCTGGCGGAATTATCGGCGGTGGAACCGGCGGGCGTGGCCGCCAGCGACTCGACCAGCAATGTAACCGAAACGCTGCCCTGGCCCGCTGGGGCGGCCACCCTCGCCCGGTTCCACCGCGATCATCACCCGCGAGGGTTTCGAGCGGATGAAGGCCGAGCTCGACCACCTCTGGCACGTGTTGCGCCCGGAGGTGGTGAAGGCGCTCGCCGCGGCGGCGGCCGAAGGCGATCGCTCGGAAAACGCCGAGTACATCTACCGCAAGAAGCAGCTCGGCGAGATCGACCGGCGTGCGCGTTACCTGAGCAAGCGGATTCCCTCGCTGCAGGTGGCCGAAGGCGCACCGGGCGATCGCGGCATGGTGTTCTTCGGCGCCCGCATCGAACTGGAGAACGTGGACACCGGCGAGATCCACCGCTACCGCATCGTCGGCCCGGACGAGACCGACGCGAAACGCGGCTGGATCAGCATCGACTCGCCGCTGGCGCGGGCGGTGCTGAAGCGGCGCGTCGACGACGAGTTCACGGCCGAACTGCCCGGCGGGCCCGCAGAGTTTACGGTGCTTGCGGTGGACTACGAAGCGGACTAACAGGTTGTTGAAAAAGGGCACTCCTGCCCTTTTTCAACGCGCCGAGTCCGGTGCATGTCCATACTCGGCTACGTCAAATCAGGCACTGCAAGTGCCTGATTTGCGGCGAGCCATCCATGGCTCGCATTAGCAGGGCGTTTTTCAACACCCTGCTAATGCGGTGACAGCAGTTGCAGCGCGTGCCGGCGGTCCTGCTCGATTTGCGCCAGCCGGGCCTGTCGCGCCTGCGGCGTGACCCACTGGCCGTGCTCGGCCTGTTGCCGCAGCAGGGTGTACTGCATGTCCACGAACGGTTCCAGCACGCGATTGTCCTCCGGCGCGAAGCCGCCGAGGTCGGGGATGCGGGCCAGCTTCGCCTGTTCGCGCACGCCGTCTTCGCCGTGGGCCTTGCCGTAGCCGGGCAGGAACGCGGTCAGCTTCCGGCGCAGCGAGGCAGGCATGCCGTCGCGGATCACCAGCACGCCGGAAGGAATCAGCGGCGAGCGCCAGATCACCCGGAGCTGCTCCGCCTCGCGCGGGAAGTTGCGACGGAAAAGGTCCATGTCCGGATTGTTGCTGCTGGCCACGTCCGCCTCGCGGTTGACCACTGCGAGCAGGTTGCTCTGGTGGTCGCCCACCCGCACGCTGCTGAAAAACGTGTCGGAGTTGAGGCCGTGCGGCGCGAACACGTAGGCCTCGGGCGCGGTGTAGCCGGTGACCGACAGGTGTTCGCTGCGGGCGTAACGCCAGCCGCTGCCGGGCGTGGCCAGCAGGTCGTCGAGGTTGCGGATGCTGCTGTCGGAGCGCACCACCAGCATGGCGACGTTGCCCTTGGCGCCGTCGTTGCGCACGAACTGGGCGAATACCTGCATGTGCTGGTGCGTCACCGCCTCGACTGCCAGCTTGCCGGAGAGGAAGGCGATGTCCACCTGCTGCGAGCCGATTGCACTGGAAAGGCCGCCGTAGCTGCCCACCGATACCGTGGTCACCGGGTGCCCCAGCCGCTTCTGCAGGTCATCCAGCAGCGGGCGCCACTGCTCCAGCGATTCCGCCGCACTGCCGATCGGCAGGATGCCGAAGCGGACTGGCGTTGCCTGGCTGGCCCCCCTGCTTCCCGCCACCGCGCTGCCGGCACACAGCCATGCTGCCGACAACCCCGCGACGATCACCGCCAGGCAACGATTGCGACGTCCATGGCGCCACCGGGACCCTGCGATGCTCAATGTCCGTACCCCCCTGGCCTGCGCCGATGTCACGTATATAGTCGTGATCGCCGGCCGGGGCAAGGTCAGGCCTGTCCGCTCAGGGAGCCGGGGTTCGGCGGCGGGTACTCGCGCCCGGCGCGGCGCGGCTGATAGCAGACGGCGCGGCGATGGAAGGCCTCATCGGCGTTGTCGGGATGCCAGCCCGGAATGCCCGACAACGGCAGCGGCCGCAGCTCCAGCGGATCGAGCAGCACGCGGCCCGCGTCGATCACGGCCGCACAGTGTGCCGGCAGGCTGGCGTCGCCCTTCGCCTGGAACACCAGCGCCTTGCCCACCAGCAGCTTGCCCGGATTCAACGCCAGCTCCAGCAGCGCATGGCCAAACAGTTCCATCCGGATCGAACCGTCCAGCCACGCCTGCCGACGGCGCCAGAACAGTCCATGCCAGTCGTGCGCATCCCACAACGCCAGCAGCGTGGGGTCGCTCAGGCCGACGATCACGCCGGCCTCGTCGAAGTGGGTCAGCGCGTACTGCGCACGTGAACGCAGCTTCGGCCCCATGTGGGCGATCTCGGCCACCTGACACCGGTTCAGCGCCTGCTTCAACGCCGGGTGGCGCAGCCACACCAGCGCATTCAGCAGGTCGTGCCAGTTGCCTGCGCGGGTGGCGATCCGGCCGCATTCGGCAATGCGTTGCTCGTAGTGCCGGCCATCGGCCAGCAGGGCCGGCGTCTGCACCACGAAGCGCTGGGTCATGCCTGCGGGCAGGCGACGGTTGAGCTCGTCGATCGACGGCCACGCCGTGCCTTCGAGCAGGTCGGCGTACTCGCGCCACGCCGCCAGCGGCGGCCGGCCGAACACCGCCGGATCGACTGCCTCGCGCAGAGGCGCGTGATAGCGCATGCGATCAGCCGGCCAGGCGCGCGTGCAGGTCGTGCTCGCTGGCGGACTCGACCACGACCTTGACGAACTGGCCCGGCTTCAGCGACTGGCCGTCGGCGATCAGCACGCTGCCGTCGATCTCCGGCGCATCGGCGGCCGAACGCGCCACCGCACCCTCGGCACCGGCTTCGTCGACCAGCACGGTGATCGTGCGGCCGATCTTGCGCTGCAGTTTCGCGGCGGAGATTTCCGCCTGCACCGCCATGAACTGTTCGAGGCGGTCTTCCTTCAACTCCTCGGAGACCGGATCGGGCAGCTCGTTCGCCTTCGCGCCATCCACCGGCGAATAGGCGAACGCGCCGACACGATCGAGCTCCGCCTCGCGCAGGAACGCGAGCAGTTCCCCGAACTCCGCATCGGTCTCGTCGGGGAAGCCGACGATGAAGGTGCTGCGGATGGTCAGGTCCGGCACCTGAGCGCGCCAGTTCTGGATGCGCTCCAGCGTCCTGTCGATGTTGCCCGGCCGCTTCATCAGCTTGAGGATGCGCGGGCTGGCATGCTGGAAAGGGATGTCGAGGTACGGCAGCAGCTTGGGCATGCCGTTATGGGTCTGCGCCATCAGCGGCATCACCTCGTCCACGTGCGGGTACGGGTAGACGTAGTGCAGCCGCGTCCACACGCCGAGTTCGGACAGGCCTTCGCACAGCTCGGTCATGCGCGTGCGGTACGCCTTGCCGCGCCATTCGCGTTCGGCATACTTCAGGTCGACGCCGTAGGCGCTGGTGTCCTGCGAGATCACCAGCAGCTCCTTCACGCCGCCCTTGACCAGCTTCTCGGCCTCGAGCAGCACCTCGTCGACCGGGCGCGAAACCAGGTTGCCACGCATCGACGGGATGATGCAGAAGCTGCAGCGATGATTGCAGCCTTCGGAAATCTTCAGGTAGGCGTAGTGCTTCGGGGTCAGCTTCACGCCCGTGTCCGGCACGATGTCGATGAACTTGTTGCGCTTCGGCGGCAAGGCCGCGTGCACCGCGCTCATCACGCTGGCGTAATCCTGCGGGCCGCTGATCGACAGCACGTCGGGGTACGCCTCGCGGATCAGCGCCTCGCGCTTGCCCAGGCAGCCGGTGACGATCACCTTGCCGTTCTCGTGCAGGGCGGTGCCGATCGAGTCCAGCGACTCCTGCACCGCCGCGTCGATGAAGCCGCAGGTGTTCACCACCACGGCATCGGCCGCGCCGTAACTGGGCACGATTTCGTAGCCCTCGACCTTGAGCTGGGTGAGGATGCGCTCGGAGTCGACCAGCGCCTTGGGACAGCCGAGGCTGACGAAGCCGATCTTGTGTGCGGTCTGGGACATGGACACTGCCGGAAACATGCGAAGTAACCGCCGATTATACGGCAGTGCGGCGCGCTCGCCGGCGCAGCTAGACTTCACGCCATTCCCCGAGCCGGAGCCAGCCATGGGCCAGCACATCAACATCCCCACCACCCGTACCCAGTGCATCGGCGGCTATCTTGCGCAGCCGCAAGCCAAGCCGAAGGGCGGCATCGTGGTGATCCAGGAAATCTTCGGCGTCACCGCGCACATCCGCCGCGTGGCCGACGGCTTCGCCGAACACGGCTATACCGCGATCGCGCCGGCGTTCTTCGACCACCTGGAAAGCGGCGTGGAACTGGACTACGACGAGCCCGGCTACGCCAAGGGCAAACAACTGATTGCCGAATTGGGGCTTGAGCGCGCCCTCGAGGACGTCGCCAGCGCCGCCGGGTCGATCGCCTCGGCCGGAAAGATCGGCACCGTCGGCTATTGCTGGGGCGGCACGGTGGCCCTGCTCGCCGCGCTGCGCCTGGGCCTGCCCTCGGTGAGTTACTACGGCGCGCGCAACCTGCCCTTCCTGCACGAGAAGCCGCAGGCGCCGGTGATGTTCCACTTCGGCGAGAAGGACCGCAGCATCACGCCGGAGATGGTGGCGAAGCATCGCGAGGCATTGCCGCAGATGGAGATCTTCACCTACCCGGCCGACCACGCCTTCAACCGCGACGGCAGCGCTCCCTACGACGAGGCCAGCGCGAAGCTGGCGCTGCAGCGCACGCTGGCTTTTTTCGACCGCCACCTGGCCGGCGCATGAGCGAGACCGGCTTCGCCCTCGACCCCCGGCTCGCGGCGGATACTTGCCCGGTCGCATCGCTCGCACTGTGCGACGTATTGCTGATGAACGACGCGCGCTATCCGTGGCTGATCCTGGTGCCGCGTCGCGCCGGCCTGGTCGAGATCGCCGACCTGCGCGACGACGAACAGGCCATGCTGTGGCAGGAGGTGAACCGCGCCGCCGCCGCGCTGCGCGCCGCCGCCCCCTGCGACAAGCTCAACCTCGGCGCCCTGGGCAATATCGTGCGCCAGCTGCACGTGCACGTGGTCGCGCGGGTCGAGGGCGATGCGGCTTGGCCGGGACCGGTATGGGGCCATGGCCGGGCCGTGGCCCGGGGCGACGGCCCGACGAGGCTGCTGGCTGAATCCCTGCAACGGCAGCTGGCCAAGCCGGGGCGCGCCTGACACGCGAAGGACCCGCGAATTTCGCGGGCCCTTCGATGCCTGTCGACCTGCGGTCAGTGCTGCTGTGTCGGATCGCCGTAGGTACCGTCGGCCGCGGACTTGCCTTTCTGCTCGTCGTTCATCTGCGCCGGCGCGTGATAGTCCTCCAGCTTGCGGGCCTTGGTGGCCACCGGGTTGATCTTCTTCAGCGTGCCGTCGTCGTCGTAGTACGCGGTGAAACCATAGTCGAGCTGCATGCGCGCCATGTACTGCAGGTGCTGCTTGCGCACCTTCGAGTCATCGCTGCGCTCCAGCAACACCGTCTTCGGCAGCTTGCCCTGGTCTTTCAGATAGGCGAAATGGCTGCCGGTATCCAGCGCCGACAACACGGCACCATCCACCAGGAACTGGCCGCTCTTGTAGGCCTTGATCACGGTGTCGAACTGGCCTTGCGCCTGGGCGGCAGTGACTTCGTCCTTGGTACTGCCGCGATGGCAGCCAGCCAGCACCAGCAGGCTGCCCAGCATGGCGGCCACGGCTGCGCGGGTCAGCAGGGTCGGTAAACGGATCATCTGTGTCTCCTGGAAAACATGTCGGTGCATTCGGCAGAGTGTAACGCCCGGCCGCGGCCATGAGCAGCCCGCGATGCCGCCCGTTCAGGGGGCCGATCAGGTGCGCGGCAAGGTCACGCCCTGCTGGCCCTGGTACTTGCCGCCGCGGTCCTTGTAGCTGGTCTCGCAGACCTCGTCGGACTCGAGGAACAGCATCTGCGCCACGCCCTCGTTGGCGTAGATCCTTGCGCCGGCAGCGGCGTGGTGTTGGAGAACTCCAGCGTCACGTGGCCCTCCCACTCCGGCTCCAGCGGGGTCACGTTGACGATGATGCCGCAGCGCGCGTAGGTGCTCTTGCCCAGGCAGATGGTGAGCACCTTGCGCGGGATGCGGAAGTACTCGACCGTGCGCGCCAGCGCGAACGAGTTCGGCGGGATGATGCATACGTCCGCCTCCACGTCGACGAAACTGGTCGGGTCGAACGCCTTCGGATCGACGATGGTCGAATTGATGTTGGTGAAGATCTTGAACTCGCGCGCGCAGCGCACGTCGTAGCCGTAGCTGGATGTGCCGTAGGAGATCAGCTTGTTGCCTTCGCGCAGCTTCACCTGGCCCGGCTCGAACGGTTCGATCATGCCGTGGCTCTCGGCCATGCGGCGGATCCACTTGTCGGGTTTGATGCTCACGTGAACTCCAGTCGGTAGCGATGTCGCCCGGTCCGGCCAGGCGCAAAGCGGCAAAAATACATGGTCGGGACGCTGCCGCGCCAGCCGGGGCGGCTTCACGCCACCGGCAAAGCCTCGACCAGAACGTCCAGCGCAGCCCGCAATTCCGCACAACGTTCTGCACTGGCCAGCACCTTCGCGGCGCTGCAACCGGCCCCTGGCAACGCCACCCGCACCGGCTGCGCCGCCAGCAACTGCGCGGACATGGTGAGCAGGATCTCGGCCAGCGCTTCCTGCGCATGGTACGAACCGCGCGCGGCCGTGTTCAGCAGCAGCACCGGCTTGCCCGGGAATTCCAGGCTGCCGACCAGCCAGTCGAGCAGGTTCTTGAACGCGCCGGGCACGCCATGCGCATACTCGGGGCAGGCGATCAGCAAGGCATCCGCGCAACCGACGGCTTCGCGCAAGGCCAGTACCGACGCGTGCACGGCCGCCGTCTCATCGTCGGGATTGAACAGCGGCAAGGCGCCGAGTCCTTCGTACAATTCGAGGTCGATCGTCGACGGCGCAAGTTGCCTCGCGGCCTGCAGCGCTGCCGTATTCGACGATAACCGGCGCAGGCTGCCGGACAGGCACAGCACGCGCCGGCGCGACGCCTTCATGCGGCGGGCGCGCCCTGCACCACGATCTTGCCCAGCCCCAGCGACTTGTTGCGCGGCTGCCGCGACAATCGGCCCGCAGCATTGCGGGCAATTTCACGATAACGCGCAGTGAGTTCGGAACCGGGCATCGCCGCCACCGTGGGATTGCCGCCGTCGGCCTGCTCGCGGATGCGGATATCCAGCGGCAGCGAACCCAGATATGGCACGCCGTATTGCGTCGCCATGCGCTCGCCGCCGCCTTCGCCGAAGATGTGTTCCTCGTGGCCGCAGTTCGAGCAGACGTGCGTGGCCATGTTCTCCACGATGCCGAGCACCGGCACCCCGACCTTCTCGAACATCTTGAGCGCCTTGCGCGCGTCCAGCAGCGCGATGTCCTGCGGCGTGGTGACGATTACCGCGCCGGCCACCGGAACCTTCTGCGAAAGCGTCAGCTGGATGTCGCCGGTGCCTGGCGGCAGGTCGACGATCAGGTAGTCGAGCTGCTCCCAGCGCGTGTCGGTGAGCAGTTGCATCATCGCCTGAGTCACCATCGGGCCGCGCCAGATCATCGGCGTGTCCGCTTCCACCAGGAAGCCGATCGACATCACCGGCATCCCGTGCGCCTGCATCGGGATGATGCTCTTGCCATCCGGCGAAGCCGGCTTGCCGTGCACACCCAGCATGGTCGGCTGGCTGGGACCGTAGATGTCCGCGTCCATCACGCCGACCTTCGCGCCTTCGGCCTGCAACGCCAGCGCGAGGTTCGCCGACACCGTGGACTTGCCCACGCCGCCCTTGCCGGACGCCACCACGATGATGTTCTTCACGTTCGGCAACGGTCCCAGCGTGCCCTGCACCTTGTGCACGTGGATGCGGCTGGTGATCGACACCGCGGCCGAGTCGATCGCGGGATCGGCTTCCAGCGCCTGGCGCACGCGTGCCGTGAGATCGTCGATCGCACCGGCAGCCGGATAGCCCAGTTGCAGATCCACCGACACCTTCGCGCCGTGCACGCCGACGGCGCGCACGGCCTCGCCCAGCGGCGCGCCGGTATGGGTGTCGATGAGGTCACCAAGGATCTGGCGGACCAGGGTTTCGTTCGCCTGCGTCATATCGACTCGGATGGTTCCGGGGAGCGCCATTATGCCAGCCCGCCGTCGCGGCCCCGCTGACCTGGATCAGGGCCCGGACGTGCTGCCGGCACGATGGCGCAATGCAGCTTGACGCCCCCGCGGAACCTCGCCAGTCTCGCATCCATACGCAATCGTACGGGAGGATCACCCATGAAGCATGCTTTACGCCTCACCTTCGCTGCCGGCCTGCTGCTGGCAGCCGGCACCGCACTGGCCGCCAACGACACGCCGGCCGGTACCTGGAAGACCATCGACGATGCCACCCACCAGCCGAAGTCGATCGTCGAGATCACCGAGCACAACGGCGAGTACCAGGCGAAGATCGTGGAGCTGCTGAACCGCACGCCGGAAGACGTGGCCCGCGACGGCGAACACCCGGTCTGCGCCAAGTGCGACGGCGAACGCAAGAACCAGCCGATCGTGGGCATGACCATCATGTGGGGCGTCAGCAAGAACGATGACGTCTGGGACGGCGGCAAGATCCTCGACCCGAAGAACGGCAAGGTCTACAAGGTGAAACTTTCCCTCAAGGACGGCGGCCAGAAGCTCGACGTGCACGGCTACATCGGCTTCGCCCTGCTCGGCCGTTCGCAACTGTGGGAACGGCAGAACTGACCCGACTTCACTGCGCCTGACCGAACGCCTCGCACGGCCCGCCGGTCCGGGGCGTTTTCATGTGAAGCACACCGCTCGCGCGGGCGCCGGTTCGGCCCGATGCACGCTGACACCCCGGCGCCGAACGCGGCGCTGACGGCATGCCGCGAAAAAGGCAGACGTGCAGCGGTCGGTACGCCCATAGCCTTTGCCAGCCCAGCCGAAGCCGCCGTCAGCAGCAACAAGCCGGCCAGCGCGGCCAGCGCCAGCCGAAGTACACCAGGCCGAGTGCCGGTGTCACCACGCCGGGCGCGATCGCCAGCAGCGGTAGTGCCAGGCACAGCATCAGTCCGCCGACGCCGATCACCCGACGGCTGCCGAAGCGGTGGGGACGAAAGCGCCACCGCACGTCACGACGCGGGCCGCATGACGTTCGCCCATCATGCGGCCCAGCAGGAAGCCCGCCCACGGGCGGGCCCGGCAAACGGGCATGGCATAATGCGCAGTCATCACCGGAATGCGCCCATGAGTCGTCGCCTGCTCGTCACCAACGCCCTGCCTTATGCCAATGGCCCGCTGCACATGGGTCACCTGCTGGGCTACGTCCAGGCCGACATCTGGGTGCGTGCGCAGCGAATGATGGGCAACGAAGTGGCTTACGTGTGCGCGGACGATGCCCACGGCACACCGATCATGCTGGCGGCGGAAAAAGCCGGCATGACGCCGGAACACTACATCGAGGGCATCCGCCAGGGCCACGAGGCCGACTTCGCGGCCTTCGGCGTGGCGTTCGACCACTACCACACCACCCATTCCGACGAAAACCGCGAACTGGCCACGCTGATCTACACGCGCCTGCGCGACAGCGGCCGCATCGCCAGGCGCAGCATCAAGCAGCTTTTCGATCCCGAAAAGCAGATGTTCCTGCCGGACCGCTACATCAAGGGCATCTGCCCGAACTGCGGCACGCCGGACCAGTACGGCGACAACTGCGAGCACTGCGGCGCCACCTACGCGCCGACCGACCTGGTCAACCCTTATTCGGTGATGTCCGGCGCCACGCCGGTGCTGCGCGATTCGGAACACTACTTCTTCGAGCTGGGCAAGTTCGAGGGACTGCTGCGCGACTGGTTCGCCGGCAAGTTCACCCATGGCAAGCCGGTGGCGAACAGCGGCGTGGCGGCGAAACTGCGCGAATGGCTGGACGGCGGCCTGAAGGACTGGGACATCTCGCGCGATGCGCCCTACTTCGGCTTCCCGATTCCCGATGCGCCGGGCAAGTTCTTCTACGTGTGGCTGGATGCGCCGGTCGGCTATCTGGCCAGCTTCAAGGCACTGTGCGACCGCACCCGCCTGAAGTTCGACGATTTCCTCGCACCCGACAGCAGCGCCGAGATGCACCACTTCATCGGCAAGGACATCATCAACTTCCACGGCCTGTTCTGGCCGGCGATGCTGCACGGCGCCGGCTTCCGCACGCCGACCGCCCTGCACGTCAACGGCTACCTCACCGTGAACGGCGCCAAGATGTCCAAGTCGCGCGGCACCTTCATCCAGGCGCGCACCTATCTGGACGCCGGCATCCATCCGGAATTCCTGCGCTACTACTTTGCCAGCATGCTCAACGATGCGCCGGTCGACGTGGATCTCGACCTCAAGGCGTTCGAAGAGCGCGTCAACTCGCACCTGGTCGGCAAGTGGGTGAACATCGCCAGCCGCACCGCCGGCTTCGTGCACAAGTTCTTCGACGGCCGCCTGGCGCCGCAGTTCGGTGAACAGGAAACCGCGCTGTGGAACAGCCTGCTGGAACATTACGACGGCATCGCCGCACTGTACGACAGCGGCGACTTCGCCGAGGTCACCCGCCGCTTCGTGCTGATGGCCGACCTGGTCAACGGCCACATCGCGGCCAGGGCGCCATGGAGCATGGCGAAGGACGAAAGCCGCCGCGACGAACTGCACCAGGTGTGCTCGTTCGCGCTGACCGCGTTCCGCCTGCTGGCCGGCACGCTCAAGCCGATCCTGCCCGCTACCGTGGCCGCGGCCGAGCAGTTCCTGGCCGCGCCGATCGCCGACTTCGACGACGCCCGCGCCGCGCTGCGCAACCACGCCATCCATGCCTTCGAGCCGTTGCTCGGCCGCATCGATCCCAGGCTCATCGAGGCCATGGTCGAGGCCTCGAAGGATTCGCTCGGCGGCCCGGCCGAAGCTTCTGCCGCCCCGAAAAAGAAGAAAGCCATGAACGACACCACCAAGCCCGTCGCCGCGATCGCCGACCCGGCTCCGGCCACGCCCGCCGCCATCTCCATCGACGACTTCGCCAGACTCGACCTGCGCATCGGCAAGGTCACCGCCTGCGAATTCGTGGACGGTTCCGACAAGCTGCTGCGTTTCGAACTGGATGCCGGCGCGCTGGGCACGCGACAGATCTTCTCCGGCATCCGCGCCGCCTACGCCGAGCCGGAGAAACTGGTGGGTCGCAACGTGGTGTTCATCGCCAACGTGGCTCCGCGCAAGATGCGCTTCGGCCTGTCCGAAGGCATGATCCTCTCGGCCGGCGACGGCGGCAGCGACCTGTTCCTGCTCGACGCCGACCAGGGCGCGCAGCCCGGCGCCACCGTGCGCTGATGCGCTTCGGGTAGGGCGGGCACTGCCCGCCTGCTCTTCGATGCATCGTGGTCAGGAGTGGCGGGCAGTGCCCGCCCTACGAGGCTACTGTTTCGCATGCGTCACGAAGAAACCGACCAGGTCGCCATTCTCGTTGTACGGCGCCATGTCCACGTAACGGTAGCCGCGTGCCCGGCGTGCGACTTCGTGAGCTGGTTCGCCATGTGCTTCTTGCGGAAGCCGAGCGTGGCGTCGACGAACACCGTTACCGTGTCGCCGGAGACGCTGGCCGTCCCGGCCTGCGCCGGACCGGCGTGGGCCACCAGGATCGAGCCCCGGCACCGGGCACGGCAGCCAGCAACAGCGGGGCGAGAAACGACGATTTCATGGGCACACTCCAACAGGCGATGATCAATTGCGGGACAATGAGCGCCGACTATCGCCCGCCCCGCATCCACGCATGAGTGATCCCATCACCGTTCTGGCCGACCGCATCGACGCCGTGCTGCCGCAGACGCAATGCGAGCAGTGCGGCTATCACGGTTGCCGGCCGTATGCGGAGGCGATCGCGCGCGGCGAGGCGGACATCAACCGGTGTCCGCCCGGCGGCGCGGCCGGCATCGAAAAGCTCGCCGCGCTGCTGCAGCGACCGCTGCTGCCGCTGGATCCCGCACACGGCGTCGAGAGGCCGCGCCTGCTGGCGCGCATCGTCGAGGCCGACTGCATCGGCTGCACCAAATGCATCCAGGCCTGCCCGGTCGACGCGATCGTGGGCGCGTCCAAACTGATGCACACCGTGCTCGCCGACGACTGCACCGGCTGCGAGCTGTGCGTGCCGGCCTGCCCGGTCGACTGCATCGTGCTCGAACCGATGCCGCCCGCGCAGATCGACGCGGCGCACGCCGACGCCGCACGCATGCACTTCCAGCGTCGCGAAGCGCGCCTGCAACGCCAGCGCGCCGAGCGCGAGGCCGAGCTGGCCGCGCGCAAGGCCGCGGTGGATACCGCCGCCGGCCCGGTCAATCCCGTACTGGCCGCGCTGGCCCGCGCCAGGGCGAAACAGCAGGAACCGAAACCGTGAAGCGTGCCGACGTGATCGAACTGTTCTCGCGCCTGCGCGAACTGGACCCGCACCCGACCACCGAACTCGTCTACAGCACGCCGTTCGAGCTGCTGGTCGCGGTGGTGCTGTCGGCGCAGGCCACCGACGTGGGCGTGAACAAGGCCACGAAAAAACTCTACGCCGTGGCGAACACGCCGCAGGCGATCCTCGACCTCGGCGAGGACGGCCTGAAGCGCTACATCAGCACGATCGGCCTGTTCAACGCGAAGGCGAAGAACATCATCGCACTGTGCCGGCTGCTGATCGAGAAACACGCCGGCGAAGTGCCGCGCACGCGCGAGGCGCTGGAAGCGCTGCCCGGCGTCGGCCGCAAGACCGCCAACGTGATGCTCAACACCGCGTTCGGCGAACCGACCATCGCGGTCGACACGCACATCTTCCGCGTCGCCAACCGCACCGGCCTCGCGCCCGGCAAGGACGTGCGCGCGGTCGAGGACAAGCTGGTGAAGGTGATCCCCGCCGAGTTCAAGCACGACGCCCACCACTGGCTGATCCTGCACGGCCGCTACGTGTGCAAGGCGCGCAAGCCGGATTGCCCGCACTGCGTGATCCGCGACCTGTGCCGGTACAGGGACAAGACGGTCGGTTAGGGGAACGGGGAACGGGGAACGGGGAACGGAAGAGCATGGCTATTGCTCCAGCTCTGTAGGGCGGGCATCGTCCGCCAGCCTTCCGAACAAGAGCGGCGGACAGTGTCCGCCCTACGAAGCTAAGGGCATCGCGAACCGGCATGCCTGACAGCTCTGTAGGGCGGGCATCGTCCGCCAGCCTTTCGAACAAGAGCGGCGGACAGTGTCCGCCCTACGAAGCAAGGGCATCGCGAACCGGGATGCCTGACAGCTCTGTAGGGCGGGCATCGTCCGCCAGCCTTTCGAACAAGAGCGGCGGACAGTGTCCGCCCTACGGAGCAAGGGCATCGCGAACCGGGATGCCTGACAGCCGATCAGGCAGGCAGCTGCGCCCGCTCCAGCGCCGCGACATGGCGCTCCAGCCGCGGCCCCAGGTAGCAATGCGAGCCGCACGGCAGCAAGCCCACCTGGCCGAATTCGCGCAGGTACCACGCCGGCGCGCGCGAGACGAAACCGTGGTGGTCGCCGGCCACGTCGTCGCGCCTGGTGAACACCTCCAGGAACGCCACGCCTTCGAGCATCTCGCCGATGCCCTGCAGCCCGGCGCGGATCTCTGCCGGCTTCAGGTAGTGCAGCACGTCGGTGCATACGATCAGGTCGAAGCGGGTATCGAAGCGCAGTTGTTCCAGCTGGCCGAAGCGGGCCAGGCCGATGTTGCGGCTGCGCCCGTAGCGCGCCACCGCGTACTCGCTGGCATCCAGCCCGCGATAGGCGATGTGCGGCCGCAACGCGCGCAGCGGCGCACGCCAGGTTGCCTCGCCGCAGCCGACGTCGAGCACGTTGCGGATCGGCCGGCCGAGGTAGTACTCGGCCTGCGCCACCACCATCGCCACCTTGCGCCGCAGCTCCGCCGGCGACGCGACCGAGTGCCGCGGGTCGCGGTACCACTTGTCGAAATAGGCGCGGTCATAGGTCTTTGGCATCGATGTCGACGTTTGTCAGCTGGGCAAGACCGCATGATAACGGGTCAGTCATCCTTGCCGTGAAGCAGCCTTGCCGTGAAGCAGCCCTGCCATGAAGCGGCTTTGCCGTGACGGCATCACCTTCCGCATGCATCGCACTTGCCAGCATGGCCATCGGCCCATCGCACCTGAGGAGTGCGCCATGCCCATGGTCCGCTTTCGTCTGATCGGCAACCGCGCCGATGCTGATGCCGTCATTGCCGCCCTGCACGGCATCGACGACATCGAACACGTCGAGGAACTCGACGACCTGATGTCAGGCATGCGCGAGGACTCCAGTTCCAGCGAGTCGATAAGCGACAGTGAAGGTCAGGTCTATTTCATTGAAGTGGATGCCCCCGGCGACCAGCTCGCCGACACCGTGCGCGGGAGCGCCGAGGTGATCGCCAATGACCGCGACGCCGGTATCGAATTTGTCGACGAGTTCTGACCGGTTCGACAGAAGCATGCGGAAAATCGGGCCGTGTCATCCAACCGCCCCTCCCTGCGTTGAATCGGAGTACAGGGCACCAGCCTGTTGCCACCTGAACCAACGCGGACGTTCACATGCCTCCAGATTCGATCCATCGCTCAGGTATCGCCCTCCGGCTACTGCGCCGGCTGCCGATCGCTGTTGCCAGTCTCGTGCCGCTGGCCGTGTTTGCACAGACTGCAAGACCGTTGAGCCATGACGATGTCGCGTGGCTGCAGCGCGTCGGCTTCGGCGTCGACTCGGCCAGCGTGGCGCGCTATCGGCAGCTCGGGCGCGCACGCTATCTGGACGAAGAGCTCGCTGCGCGCAACGATACCTTGCCGCCGACAATCAGTGCGCTGATCGACAGCTACGACGTGGTCAACACCCCACCGGCACAACTGCTGATGGCTTACCGTGACCAGCAGCAGCAATTCAAGAACGCCGCGGGAGGCGCCGACAAGGAGGCCGCGAAGAAAACCCTGCAGCAGTATCGGAAGAAGCTGTACCTGCAGGATGCCCAGGTCGAACTGCTGCATGCCATCTACGGCGGCGACCAGCTGAAGGAGCAGATGGTGTGGTTCTGGCTCAACCATTTCAGCGTGTATGCGGCCAAGGGACGCGTGCGGCTGGTCGCCACCGATTACGCCGAGCACGCGGTCCGTCCGCATGCGCTGGGCAAGTTCCGCGATCTGCTGATGGCCACGCTGAAAAGCCCGGCGATGCTGGAATTTCTCGACAACGCGCAGAACATCAAGGGCAAGACCAACGAGAACTATGCGCGCGAGCTGATGGAGCTGCATGCGCTGGGCGTGGGTTCCGGCTACACCCAGCAGGACGTGCAGCAGCTGGCGCTGATCCTCACCGGCGCCGGAGTCGCGCCCTTGCGCGAGAGGCGACCGGGCCGCTTCGGCGAACGCGGACGACCCGGCTTCGTGCGTGACGGCCTGTTCGTGTTCAATCCGGACAGGCACGACTTCAGTGACAAGACTTTCCTCGGCCACACGATCAAGGGCAGCGGCTACGGCGAGATCGAACAGGCGGTGACGCTGATCACCCGCCAGCCCGCCTGCGCACGGTTCATCTCGCGCCAGCTCGCCGAATATTTCGTTGCCGACCAGCCACCGCCGGTACTCGTGGCGGCGATGGCGCAGACGTTCCAGCGCACCGATGGCGACATCGCCGCGGTGCTGCGCACGATGTTCGGCTCGCCCGCGCTGGGCGCCGGCTACGGCAGGAAGTTCAAGGATCCGACCCAGTTCATGGTTTCGGCGATGCGGCTCGCCTACGACGGCAAGCCGATCAGCAATGCCGCGCCGCTGGTCAACTGGCTCAACCAGATGGGCGAGCCGGTATTCGGCCGGATCACGCCGGACGGCTGGCCGCTCGACGGCGCCAGCTGGTCAGGCTCCGGCCAGGTGGCCAAACGTTTCGACGTGGCGCGCGCGATCGGCAGCGGCAGGAATCGCCTGTTCATGAGCGACGACGACAACCCCGCAACGCGCCCCGACGTGCCCACGCTGGATACGCCGCTGTATCGCGCCACGATCGAACCGCACCTGTCCGGCGCCACCCGCACCGCGCTGGACAAGGCCAAGTCGCCGGCGGAGTGGAACACGTTCCTGCTGTCCTCGCCCGATTTCAATTACCGCTGAGTTTTTCTCCCTCCCCCGATCGCAGGGGGAGGAGCAAACTGCCAACCATCATCGAGGTACGCCATGAATCGCCGTGAATTCCTGCTCGCCGCCAGTGCCGCTGCTGCGCTACCGGCGCTGTCGTTCTCCGGAAAATTGTTTGCCACCCCGGCCAATGCACCGCGTTTCCTGCTTGTGTTCCTGCGCGGCGGCTACGATTGCAACAACCTGCTGGTGCCGCACGCCAGCGACTTCTACCACGCGTCGCGGCCGACACTGGCGATCGCAAAACCTGATCCGAACAACCCTGACAGCGCGATCGCGCTGGACGCGCACTGGGGACTCAACCCGGTACTGCGCGACTCCATCCATCCGCTATGGCAGCGCAGGCAGATCGCGTTCGTGCCGTTCGCGGGCACCGACGATCTGTCGCGCAGCCATTTCGAGACGCAGGACAACATCGAGTCCGGCGAGCCCACCGCGAATCGCGGCAGCTTCCGCTCCGGCTTTCTCGCCCGGTTGTCGGGCGCACTGCCGGGCCTGCCGCCGATCGCGTTCACCAGATCGCTGCCGCCGAGCTTCCAGGGCGCCGCCACGGACATTCCCAACATCTCGCTGAAGGGCGACACCAGATCGCATTTCGATGCGCGGCAGTCGGCGATCCTCACCCGGATGTACCAGGGCACGCCACTGGCCGCCGCCGCGGCGGATGGCCTGGCACTGCCGAATACGGTCTCGCAGGATCTGCGCGACGAAATGGTTCATGCCAGCCGCGGCGCGCCCGGCGCGAAAGGCTTTGCCAGCGAGACGCAGCGTATCGCCACGTTGATGCGCGACCGCTACCGGCTGGGCTTCATCGACGTCGGCGGCTGGGATACTCACGTGAATCAGGGCAGCGTCACCGGCGGGCTTGCCAACAATCTGCGCAATCTCGGCGACGGGCTGGCCGCCTATGCAGACGCGCTTGGCGACGAGTGGAACAACACCGTGGTGGTGGTGGTCTCCGAGTTCGGCCGTACCTTCCGCGAGAACGGCGACAAGGGTACCGACCACGGCCACGGCACCGTGCACTGGATACTCGGCGGCAAGGTCAACGGCGGCCGCATCGCCGGCGAGCAGATCGCGGTCAACCGGCAGAACCTGCTGCAGGACCGCGACTATCCCGTGCTCAACAACTACCGCGACGTGCTCAGTGGCGTATTCGGTCGCATATGGGGCTTGTCGGGCAGCAAGCTGCAATCGGTCTTTCCGGCTTCAAGACCGAAGGACCTGCAGCTGGTGTGAAGCGTCAGGCGGCCACCTGACGCGATCGACCCCGAACTTGTGACTCATGCAGCTTCGCGCGGCACCAGCATGTGCTTGGCGACATAGCCGTGAGTCGGCCCAGCCCGCCGGTGAACACAGCCGGCGTTTCGGCAGCTCGACGCTGGCGTCCCTGAGGTTGTTCACGCGCGCGCCGTGCACGCGGATCAGGTCGTGGCGGTCGGCAACGTGCCGCGCGGGCGACGGCGTGTCCTTCCTCGTGGCCTTGCTCATCGTGTCTCCATCGGTATCGCCGGACGGCTCGGCGCACTTCGTTGATGCGGACATGGTTGCCGAAGGGATCGCGGAAGGCCGCGGGCCAGCGCCCCGACGTCCAGCGGCTGCGCGTACTCCCGGTCGATCCGGTCGCGGACGCGGCGTGGCCGCGCGAGGCCGCGCAGCTGTTGCGTTTCGGCTGGTCGGCTGGCCATCGGCATGATCGTGTCATGCCGCTGCGGCGTGCTCAAGCCGTCGACGTGGGCACCGGGGACTCTGCTAAGTTGCAACCCTTGCCATATCCATCGCCCAGGGGACGCCATGCTTCGCCGCCATCTCATTGCCGCACTCGTGCTGACCAGCAGCCTGCTGACGCAGCCCGCCCTCGCCGCGGAGCAGGACAAGCCCACGCCGACCGCGAAGGAAATCCTGGCCAGGTCCACGCCGGCCGAGTGGCGCACGCCGGACCCGCAGAACCTGCTGTTCATGCAGCTGCCGACCGGGCGCGTGGTGATCGAGCTGGCGCCGGACTTCACCCCGCGGCACGCGGCGAACATCCGCACCCTGGTGCGCGGGCATTATTTCGACGGCCTGGCGATCATCCGCGTGCAGGACAACTTCGTCACCCAGTGGGGCGACCCCAACGACGACGAGAACGGCGACAAGAGCAAGACCCGCTCGCTGGGCAAGGCCAGCAAGACGCTGCCGCCGGAGTTCACCCGCGCGATCGACCCGAAGCTGCCGTGGACACCGCTGCCGGACGGCGACGTGTACGCACCCGAGGCGGGTTTCAGCGAGGGCTTCCCGGTGGGGCGCGACCCGGCCAGCGGGCAGGAGTGGGTGGCGCACTGCTACGGCACGGTCGGCGTGGCGCGCGACGTGGCGCCCGAGACCGGAAGCGGCAGCTCGCTGTATGCGGTGATCGGCCAGGCGCGCCGACTGGACCACAACCTCGCCGTGGCCGGCCGCGTGCTGGAGGGCATGCCGCTGCTGTCCGGACTGCGGCGCGGCCCCGAGCCGATGGGCTTCTACGCGAAACCGCAGCAGCGCGTCACCATCGAATCGGTGCGGCTGGCGGCCGACATGCCGGCGAAAGACCGCCCGGCGATCCAGGTGCTGCGCACCGACAGCGCCAGCTTCGCCGCGCTGGTCGAGGCGAAACGCAACGGCCGCAACGCGTTCTATCCCAAGCCGGCCGGCAAGGTCGACCTGTGCGGCATCGACGTGCCGGTACGCGAGGCGAAGCCGGCGCATTGATGCCACCACGCAGGCCACGGCGAACATTTTGTTCACCCGCGTCGGTTACCTTGCCTTTCCTGCCGACGCCGGAAACCGTGACATGCCGTTGAACGATACCCTGGCCTTCCTGCGCGCCTGGCTGCGCGACCCGCGCGGCATAGGCGCGGTGACGCCGTCCGGTGCCGCGCTGGCGCGGCTGATGACCAGCCACGCCAGCGCGTTGGGCGGTCCGGTGATCGAACTGGGTCCCGGCACCGGCGCACTGACCCAAGCCCTGCTGGCGCGCGGCGTGCCGCCGCACCGGCTCGCGTTGATCGAGGCCGACCCGCATTTCGCCGATGCGCTGAGCCTGCGCTATCCGCAGACGACGATCCTGCGCATGGACGCCGCCCGGCTCGGCGATACCGAATCGCTGTTCGGCGACGAACGCGCCTGCGCCGTGGTCAGCGGCCTGCCGCTGCTGTCGATGCCACCGGCCCAGGTCGCCGCGATCGTGCAGGGCGCGTTCGAACGCCAGCTGCGCAGCGGCGGCATGTTCTACCAGTTCACCTACGGCCCGCGCTGTCCGCTGCCGCCGGCCTTGCTCGCGCGGCTGAACCTGCAGGCCCACCGCATCGGCAGCGCGCTGCTCAACCTGCCGCCGGCGGCGGTCTACTGCATCAGCCGGCGGGCGGAGATCCGGGTCGCGGCCTGATCGGCGGCTGGTTTCCGGAATGCGTCGACCAAGGTTCGCCTGTCGACCGCGCGTGAACGGGATCTGAAAGCAGCCGCCGATCACCACATAACCTTTGCACGACTCCGGCTATCACTTGGGCCGGTGCCTCGGCACGTCCGGATGACGTGCCGGCCGGACCGCCGCAGGAGTGACGGATGAAACGCAGCCGGAAAATACTCAGCTGGATCGCGGGCATCGTGCTGGCGTTGGTCGTGGTGCTGCTGGTCGTGGTCGCCACGTTCGACTGGAACCGCATGAAGCCGTTCATCAGCGACAAGGTCAGCCAGGCGATCGGCCGGCCGTTCGCGATCGACGGCGAGCTCACCGTGGACTGGCGGCGCGACCGCCACGGCAGCTGGCCGGGCTCATGGCTGCCGTGGCCCGAATTCACCGCGCGCGACATCCGCATCGCCAACCCGGACTGGGCAACCCGGCCGCAGTTCGCCCATCTCGACGCGCTGCACTTCCGACTCGCGCCGCTGCCGCTGCTGGCGCACCGCATCGACGTGCCCACGCTGCAGCTGGTGCATCCCACCGCCGACCTCGAGCGCGACAAATCGGGGCGTGCCAGCTGGGATTTCGCCCCGCCGGAAAACACGGCGCCTTCCGCCTGGAAGCTGCAGCTGGGCACGATCGGCTTCGACCAGGGGCTGCTCACGCTCGACGACGTGGCCAGCCGCGTGAAGCTCAAGCTGGTGGTGGAGCCGCTGCAGGCGGCGATCCCGTACGACCAGATCGTGGCCCAGCAATCCAGCGCCGCGCGCGAGGAAGCCGGCAAGACGCTGGGTGCCGCGGCGAAGAAAACCCTGGCCAGCGGCGATGCGGAGCGTGGCCCGGACAAGACCAGGTCGTCCGTCGCGTATCAGTTCGGCTGGACCGCCGAAGGCAGCTACCAGGGCAGTCCGCTCAAGGGCCAGGGCCGGACCGGCGCCGTGCTGGCATTGCAGGACGCGACCACGCCGTTCCCGCTGCAGGCCGACGTGCGCATCGGCGACAGCCGCATCGCCCTGGTCGGCACGCTGACCGATCCGCTGCACCTGGGTGCGCTGGACGTGCGCCTGTGGTTCTCCGGCTCCAGCATGGCCAGGCTGTATCCGATCACCGGCATCACCCTGCCCGACACCCCGCCGTACGCCACCGAGGGTCATCTGGAAGCCGAACTGCACCCTGGCGGCAGCCGCTACAGCTACCAGGATTTCCGCGGTCGCGTCGGCGGCAGCGACCTCGCCGGCAACCTGGCGTTCGTCACCGGCGGCAAGCGCCCCAAGTTGAGCGGCGACGTGCACTCGAAGCTGCTGCAATTCGCCGACCTGGCCCCGCTGATCGGCGCCGATTCCAACGCCGGGAAAATGCAGCGCGGCGACGCCACGCCGCAGCCCGCCGACAAGCTGCTGCCGGTCGAACCGTTCCGCACCGACCGCTGGCAGGCGATGGATGCGGACGTGAACTTCACCGGCACGCGCATCGTGCGCGGCGAGGCGTTGCCGATCGACTCGCTCGCCACCCATCTCGTCCTCAACAACGGCGCCCTGTACCTGGATCCCCTGAGCTTCGGGCTGGCCGGCGGCACCGTGCGCAGCAACATCACCCTCGACGGCAGCCGGGCACCGATGCGCGGCCTGCTGAAACTCGACGCACGCCATCTCAAGCTCAAGCAGCTGTTCCCGACCTTCGAGCCGATGCGCACCAGTTTCGGCGAGATCAACGGCGACGCCGCGCTCGATGCGCAGGGCAACTCCATCGCCGCCCTGCTCGGCAGCGCGAACGGCGAACTGAAGCTGCTGATGAACGACGGCGCAATCAGCAAGACCCTGCTGGAAACCGCCGGCCTCAACGTCGGCAACATCGTCATCGGCAAGCTGTTCGGCGACAAGACCGTGCAGATCAACTGCGCGGCCGCCGACATGGCCGCCCGCAACGGCCTGTTCGACATGCGCCTGTTCGTGTTCGACACCGACGACGCCGTGATCGACGTCACCGGCACGGTGAACTTCGCCAATGAAAAACTCGACCTGGACGTGAAACCGCACACCAAGGGTTTCCGCGTGTTCTCGCTGCGCTCGCCGCTGTACGTCCGCGGCACGCTGAAGAACCCGAACGTCGGCGTGCAGGCCGGCCCGCTGCTGGCGCGCGGCGCCGGCGCCGTCGCGCTGGGCGTGGTCGCCGCGCCGGCCGCCGCCCTGCTCGCCCTGGTCGCGCCCAGCCACGGCGACGCCGGCGACAACACCTGCCGCGCCGTCCTGCAGCAGCTGCGCAGCTCCGGCAAGATGATGCCGGCGGGCAAGCCGGCGGCGAAGAAGTAGGCACCCGTTTCGTGGGGCGGGCAATGCCCGCCGCTCTTGACGCTACGCTCGTCGAAAAGCACGGCGGGCACTGCCCGCCCTACGAAGCCGGAGCGAAGACAGGGGGCGCTCCTGCACGCGGGATGGACGGCGTTAGAATGCCGGCACCTCCTTCCCCGCGATGTCCCCATGCAACCCGTCAACCAGGCCCGCCTGCAGATTCATTTCTGCGTGTTGCTGTGGGGTTTTACCGCGATTCTCGGCAAGTTGATCACGCTGCCGGCATTGCCGCTGGTGTGGTGGCGCATGCTGCTGGTGGTGCTGGCGCTGCTGCTGATGCCGCGGGTGTGGCGCGGCTTGCGCGCGATGCCGGCGCGGCTGATCTGGGCGTATGCCGGCATCGGTGTGCTGGTGTCGCTGCACTGGCTGAGTTTCTATGCGGCGATCAAGCTGTCCAACGCCTCGGTCGGTGCCACCTGCATCGCGCTGGGGCCGGTGTTCCTGGCCTTCATCGAGCCGTGGATCGCGAAGCGCCGGTTCGATCCGCGCGAGCTGCTGATCGGCGTGGCGGTGGTGCCGGGCGTGGTGATGGTGGTGGGCGGCGTGCCGCACGACATGCGCTCAGGGATAGCGGTGGGCGTGCTGTCGGCGCTGTCCGTGGCGTTCTTCGGCTCGCTCAACAAGCGCCTGGTCGAGCATGGCGACCCGCTCACGGTGACCTTCATCGAACTGGGCACCGGCACCGTCTTCCTCACCCTGCTCGCGCCGTTCATTCCGCATGCCGGCCCCGCCTTCATGCTGCCGGGCACACACGATGCGCTGTTGCTGCTGGCGCTGTCGTTCGGCTGCACCCTGCTGCCGTTCGCGCTGGCGCTGGTGGCGCTGCGCCACATGAGCGCATTCGGCACGCAGATGGTGACCAACCTGGAGCCGGTCTACGCGATCATGCTGGCGATCGTGCTGCTGGGCGAGCAGCATGAGCTGGACCGCTGGTTCTATGCCGGCGTGGCGGTGATCCTGGCCGCGGTGTTCATGCACCCGCTGCTGAACCGACGGGCACGCGTCACCACGCAGCCCGAACTGCTCGGCACCGCCGAAAGCCACGGCATGGTCGACTGATCCATCGTCGCCGGCCTTCCCGAGGAGCAACCCATGACCGACAGGCAGCAGCACTGGGAAACGGTCTACCGGACCAAGGCGCCGGATGCGGTCAGCTGGTACCGCCCGCACCTGGACACCTCGCTGGCGCTGATCGAGCGCGCCGCGCCCGACCGCGCCGCCGCCGTGCTCGACGTGGGCGGCGGCGCATCGACCCTGGTCGACGACCTGCTCGCGCGCGGCTACCGCGACCTCGGCGTGCTCGACATTTCCGCGGAGGCCCTGCATGTCGCCCGCGAACGCCTGGGCCAGATGGCAGACAAGCTGACCTGGCTGGCGGCCGACCTGCTCGACGCGCCGCTGCCGCAGGCCCGCTACGACTTGTGGCACGACCGCGCCGTGTTCCACTTCCTGACCGAGGCGGAACAGCGCGCGCGCTACCTGCGGCAGCTGACCCGAGCCCTGAAGCCGGGCGGCCACGCGGTACTGGCCACCTTCGGTCCGCAGGGCCCGCTGAAGTGCAGCGGGCTGGATACGGTCCGCTACGATGCCGAGGGGCTTGCCCGCGTACTCGGCGACGGCTTCGCGCTGCTCGACAGCACGCTGGAATTCCACGCGACTCCGTTCGGCACCACCCAGCCATTCCTTTACGCGCTGTTCCGCAAGACATCCTCCGATACCACGGGAGATCTGCGCTGATGGCCAATTGCGACACCTGCCGCGGAGCTGCGGCCATGCAACTGGCGCTGCGCCAGCGCGGCGTGCTGAAGACCGTACCCGCCATCAACGCCGCCGCTTTCGTGATCATGATCGTGGCCGCCATGCAGGCACGCTCCTCGGCGCTGCTGTCGGACAGCTTCGACTACCCGGGCGATGCGCTGACCTATCTCGCCAGCCTGTGGGCCGTCGGCCGCAGCATGCACGCCAAGGCGCAGATCGCGCGCATCAAGGGCGGCCTGATCGTGACGGCCGGGCTGCTCGTGCTGGTGCAGCTGGCCTGGCGCGCGTGGCACCCGGCCGACCCGCTGTTTGCGTGGATGGGCGCGTTCAGCCTGCTGGGCCTGTTCGCCAATGGCCTGTGCCTGCTGCTCCTGTACCGGCACCGCGACGACGACCTCAACATGGCGTCGGTCTGGATCTGCTCGCGCAACGACGTGGCCGCGAACCTGTCGGTGCTGCTCGCCGCGGCCGGCGTGTGGGCGTTCGACGCCGCGTGGCCCGACCGGCTCGTTGCGCTCGGACATCCCTCGCCGAGCCGAAGGCCATGAACAGCAGGCCGAAGACCAGCAGCAACACGATCGGCACCACGACCTGCAGGCGCTGGCTGGCGGAGATCAGCTGCTCGAAGGTGCCGCCGTAGTCGATCCAGCAGCCCTGCGGCAGGCTGACCTCGACGGCCACGGCGTCGCGCAACTCATCCGCGAACGAACCCAGGTCGCGCCCGCGCACGTTGGCGGTGATCACCACGCGCCGCTTGCCGCTCTCGCGGCTGATCTGGTTGGGCCCGGTGGACAGCTCGATATGCGCCGCTTCGCCCAGGCAGTGCGCGTGGACGTGCGACCCGTCCGGAAGCGGCACGACGGGTTCGTCGGCGTCATCGTGATGATGATCGTCGGTGGAAGCATCGATGGCGAGCGCGGGGACCGTTGCGTGCGCACCGTCATGACCATGCACGGTCCATTTCGGCATCGAGGCAAAGCTTACGATCGCCAGCAACAACGGCAGCATGCCGCACACCACGACGGGGTGGCGTTGCGGCAGGCGGCGGAGAGTGCGGAAGGCGGTCATGGCCCGACCACTATGCGCAGGCGAGCGACAAAGGCAGCCGGGGACGTGGAGCGGCACTCGCCGTTCACCCGGTTACCCGCGGCTCGGGATCATCAACCGCAGCAGCCATTCTGCTGCTGGACCGGCGGGCATGGCACGCTGCCCCGGGAACAGAACACGCAACAGTCGCCGGGTTTGGGTCGCAGCAGCTCCCCGCAGCCGGGACAGTCGTGGAAGAACTGGCAGGCGTCGGTCGGCATGGTCTCGGTGACCCGGTGGCCGCAGTGCGGACAGGTGAGCGTGCTGCGCAGGATGAGTTCGGTCATCACGACCCTTCACCCTACTCCGGTTACGCCGGCTCGATCCCATGGCCGGCCCGGCGCAGCCGGCGCAGCACCAGCAGGCGGAACGCGGCGGGGATGACCAGCATGGACAGCAGCGGCGCGGTGAGCATGCCGCCGATCATCGGTGCGGCGATGCGCTGCATGACCTCCGAACCGGCGCCGTGGCCGAACAGGATCGGCAACAGGCCGGCGAGGATCACCGCCACCGTCATCGCCTTCGGCCGCACGCGCTGCACCGCGCCCTCGCGGATCGCCTCATCCAGCTCGGCCACACCCGAGTGCGGATCGGCTGCCAGCTGGCGATCCCACGCGTGACGCAGGTACAGCATCATCACCACGCCGAATTCGGCGGCGACGCCGGCCAGCGCGATGAAACCGATCATCGTCGCCACCGACACCGCATGGCCCAGCAACCAGATCAGCCAGAGCCCGCCGACCAGCGCCAGCGGCACGCTGGCCATGATCAGCGCCGCCTCGCTGATCCGGCGGAACACCGCGTAGATCAGCACGAACACGATCAGCAGCACGATTGGCACCACCAGGATCAACCGCTGCATCGCCTGCGCCAGGTATTCGAACTGGCCCGACCACGCCAGCGTGACACCAGGCGGCAACCGCACCTCGCGCGCCACCGCACGTTGCAGGTCCGCCACCACCGCACCCAGGTCGCGGCCGGCGGTATCGACGTAGACGTAGGTCGCCAGCTGGCCGTTCTCGCTTTTCAGCATCGGCGGCCCGGCCACCACCTCGATGTCGGCCACCTGCCCCAGCGTCAACTGCGCGCCGTTCGTCGCGACGATCGGCAACTGCGCCAGCGCGGCCAGTGAATCGCGCGCCGCCCGCGGATAGCGCAACACGATCGGGTAGCGCTCGCGCCCTTCGACGGTCTGGCCAATCGGGTCGCCGCCGACCACGGTCGCCATCAGCTGCTGCACTTGTTGCTGGCTCAGGCCGTAGCGTGCGGCATCGGCGCGCCGGATGTGCACGTCGACATAACGCCCGTTGGCGGCCCGTTCGGCAATCGCCGTACGCACGCCGGGCACGCCGCGCGCCACCGCCTCGATCCGGTCCGCCACTGCCTGCAAGCCGTCGATGTTGGCGCCGAGCACCTTGATGCCGATCGGGCTCTTGATGCCGGTGGCCAGCATGTCGATGCGGTTGCGCAGCGGCGGCACGAACAGGTTGGTCAGGCCCGGCACATGCACCGCGCGGTCCAGTTCCGCCTTGATCCTGTCCATCGTCATGCCCGGTCGCCATTGCTCCTTCGGCTTGAAGGTGATCGTGGTTTCGAACATTTCCATCGGCGCCGGATCGGTGGCGGTGTCGGCACGACCGGCCTTGCCGAACACGTGGTCGACCTCGGGCACGGTCTTGATCATGCGGTCGGTGAGCTGCAGCAGTTGCGCCGCCTTGCCCGCGGACAACCCGGGCAACGCGGTGGGCATGTACAGCAGCGTGCCTTCGTCCATCGCCGGCATGAATTCGCTGCCGAGCCGACCGAGCGGCAGCAGCTCGGTGAGCAACAGCAGCCCGGCCAGCGCCAGGGTCGCCTTCGGATGGCGCAGCACCGCCTCCAGGATCGGCCGGTACAGCGCGATCAGGCCGCGGTTGAGCGGGTTGGCACGTTCCGGCCGAATGCGCCCGCGGATCAGGTAACCCATCAGCACCGGCACCAGGGTCACCGCCAGCCCGGCCGCCGCGGCCATCGCGTAGGTCTTGGTGAACGCCAGCGGCTTGAACAGCTTGCCCTCCTGCCCTGGTCAGCGCAAACACCGGGATGAAGGACAGCGCGATGATCAGCAGGCTGACGAACAGCGCCGGACCGACCTCCGCCGCCGCGTCGGCGATCAGCGACCAGCGCGCCGTGCCTTGCGGCTCCTTGCCGTCATGCGCGTCGCGCCAGTGCTCCAGATGCTTGTGCGCGTTCTCGATCATCACCACCGCCGCATCGACCATCGCGCCGATCGCGATGGCGATGCCGCCGAGCGACATCAGGTTCGCCGTCACGCCCTGCAGGTGCAGCGCGATGAACGCGACGAGCACGCCCAGCGGCAGACTGACCACCGCCACCAGCGCCGAGCGCAGATGGCCGAGGAACAGCACACACACCAGCGCGACCACCAGAAATTCTTCGAACAACTTGTCCCACAGGTTGCTCACCGCCGCGTCGATCAGCCGCGCTCGGTCGTAGGTCGGCACGATCTCGACGCCGGCCGGCAGGCTGCGCTCGAGCTCGGCGAGCTCTCGCCTTGACCGCCACGATCGCGGCCTTCGCGTTCTTGCCCGAGCGCAGCACGACGACGCCACCGGCCACTTCGCCCTGGCCATCCAGTTCGGCGATGCCGCGCCGGAAGCTCGGTCCGCGTCGCACCGTGGCGACCTCGCCAAGCAGCACCGGCACGCCAGCCGCGTTGGTGCCGACCGGTACGCGCTCGAAATCCTCGCGGCTGCGCAGATAGCCTTCGCTGCGCACCATCAACTCCGCCTCGCCCTGCTCGATCACCGAGCCGCCGCCGGCACCGTTGGCCGCGAGCACCGCATCCACCAATTGCGCCACGGTGATGCCGCGCGCGGCCAGCGCCGACGGATCCGGCACGATCTGCCATGCGCGTTCCATGCCACCGAGGCTGGCGACTTCGGCCACATCCGGCACGGTCTTCAGCTGATAGCGCAGGAACCAGTCCTGCAATGCGCGCAGTTCGCCGAGGTCGTGCCTGCCGCTGCGGTCGACCAGCGCGTACTCGTAGACCCAGCCCAGGCCGGTGGCATCGGGGCCCAGCGACGGGTTGACCCCGGCCGGCAGCTGGTCGCGCACCTGGCTCAGGTACTCCAGCACGCGCGAGCGGGCCCAGTACAGGTCGGTGCTGTCGTCGAACAGCACATAGACGTAGGAGTCGCCGAAGAACGAATACGCGCGCACCGTCCGGGCGCCGGGCACCGACAGCATGGTGGTGGCCAGCGGATAGGTGACCTGATCCTCGACCACCTGCGGCGATTGCCCGGCCCAGCCGGTGCGGATGATCACCTGGGTATCGGACAGATCCGGCAAGGCGTCCAGCGGCGTGCGCATGAGCGAGAACACGCCCGCCGCGGCCAACGCCAGCGCGGCCAGCAGCACGAACACGCGATTGGCGACGGCGGCGCGGATCAGGGCGGCGATCATGGCTGGCCTCCGCTCGGCATGGCGTGCCCCGCATGCGCGTCATGCGATGTCGCCGGAGGAGCGGCACTGGCCGCCGCTGCGGGTGCCGCCTGCTCCGCGCCGAGACGTTCCAGCGCGCCGGACAGGCTGGCCTCCGAATCGATCAGGAACTGGCCGGAGACGACCACCTTCTCGCCGCCGTGCAGCCCATCGAGGATTTCCGTGTAGCCGTCGGCCGAACGACCGGTACGCACGGCGAGCGGACGGAAATGGCCGTCCGCTTCCGCCACGATCACCCGCGTCTGCTGGCCGGTCGCGATCAGCGCTTCGTCCGGCACCACTGGCACCACCTCGCCATCGGCCGGCTGCAGTTGCACGGTGACGAACAGGCCCGGACTCAGCCGACCGCCCGGGTTGGCCAGCACGATGCGCGCGCGCTGGGTGCGCGTGGCACTGTCGATATCCGGCAACAGCGCTTCCACGCTGCCGTGAAACACCTGGCCCGGCAGCGCGTCGATCGTGACGATGACGGGCGTACCATCGCGCACTGCATCGGCGAGCGCCTGCGGCACCGCCGCCTCGACCCAGACCGTGGCCAGCCCGTTCAATGCCATCAGCGTCTGCCCGGCACTGACCCGCTGCCCCTCCCGTACCTCCAGCGAAGTGACCACGCCGGCCTGCGGCGCGTGCAGCGTGACCGTCGCGCTCCCACCGTGGCGTGCTGTGCGGATATCCGCGGAGGTCAGGCCGAGTACCTGCAGGCGCTCGCGCGCGGCGCCGCGCAAGGCCTTCGCGTCGGCCGACTGTGCGCGCTGCAGCGCGTCGTACTCGGCCAGCGCGCTGCTCCACTGCGGCGCCAGCAGTTCGGCCAGCGGCTCGCCCGCCGTCACCTGCGTGTACGGCGCACGCACCCGCAGCCTGCTGATCACCGCATCGACGCGGGCGCTGACCGTGATGGCCTCGCGCGGATTCCACGCCACCGTGCCGGGCACGCGCAGCGTGCTCGACAGGACGCGGCGCTCGACCAGCGCAGTGCGCACTCCCAGGTTCTGCACGGTAGCCGGATCGATCCGCACGGCGCCCTCGTTCGCGCCGCCGGCGTCGGCATAGCGGGGCACCATTTCCATGCCCATCGGCGACAGGCCGGGTTGGTCGAAATGCTGCTCCGGCAGCATCGGGTCGTACCAGTAGAGCACCTTGCCGGCGGCGTCCGGCACGACTGCCGACGAGTGCGCCGGTGCGGGCGCGACGGCGGTCTGGCGACGACCGCCGAGGTACCCGGCGACAAGCAGCGCAGCCGCCACGACGACGGCGGCAAGGATCACGAACGGGCGCTTCATGGCGTCACCTCCGAGGGCAGCAGATAGGCAAGCGACGCCCACAGCCGTGCATGCGCAGCCAGCGCATCGGCATAGCCCAGGCGCAGTTCGATTTCGGCACGGCGGGCGTCCAGCCACGGTTGCAATGAACCGCCGCCGCGGTAGCCGGCCAGCGCGGTCTGTGCGCGGTCGCGCGCCAGCGGCAGCAGGGTTTGCCGATAGCGTGCGATCTGCCGCCCCCAGCCTTGCCACGCCGCCAGCGCCCGCGTCACCGCCTCGCGCTGGGCGCGGCGCGCGTCCTCGCGATCGGCCTGCACGGCGTCCCACTGCGCCTGACTGGCGCTGATGCCGCGGTCCTGCCGGTTGCGCGTGAACAGCGGCAGGCTCACGCCCACCTCCAGCATCACCATGTCCGACAGGCCCGGTGCGCGCCGACCGTAGCTGGCGCTGACGCTCCAGTCCGGCTGCCGCGCCGCGCGCGCGCGTTCGAGCGCCGCCTGCGCCAGCTGTTCGCGCGCGGCCCATGCCTGCAGCAGCGCTTGCTTGTCGATGCCGGACAGCAGCTTGTCGGCCTGCACCGGCAAGCGGCCGAAATCCGGCGCCTGCGCGAGCGCGCCGGGTGGCGTCGCCAGCCAGCGCTGCAGGCCGGCCTGCGCCGCCGCCCGATCGGCGTCGACCGCGGCCAGCCGGTTGTCCAGCGCGGCGACCTCGGCCCGGCTCGCCAGCGCATCGACCGCGCCACCTTCGCCACCGCGCAGGCGCGCCTGCGCGATCCGCGCGGCCAGGCTCGTCTCGTCGTGCAGCTCGGCCAGCAGCGCACGCTGCCGCTCGACCGCCCACAGCTCGATCCAGGCATCGGCAATGCGCTCGCGCACGCTCTGCGCGGCGACCGCCCCTTCAGCTTGCGCCGCATCGATGCGGGCGCTGGCCAAGGCACGTTCCGCGCGGCGTGCAGTGCGCGACGGAATGGCCTGCATCACGCCGACCGTGCGCTCGGTCATCTCGTCCGAGCGCAAACTGAAGGCGCCCGGACCGGTGACGGGGACGTTGGCCAGCCCGAACGTGAGTACGGGATCGGGCAACTGCCCGGCTCGCGCGGCATCCTCGCGGGCGGCCGTGCCGTCGGCGGCACGCGCCTGCAGTTGCGGCGCACGCGCCAGGCCCTGCTGCACGGCCGCTGCCAGGGTCAGCGGCGCTTCGGCGGCAGGCGCCGCCACGGCCATGGCTCCGCACAGGAGCCAAGCCAATCCCGCCACCAGCCGGTGCCGGGTGAATCGCATGGACAACATGGGTGAACACTCCGTCGATCTGCAAACCACGCCGCGCCACGCAGGCACGGCGTCCGTCGGTGGTGCCGCGACGGTTCAGATCAAATCAGGAGCGAGCAGAACAACAGCCAGGGGATGGGGGGCGACGCGCGCCAGTGGTCGCGTCGCGCAAGGGTCCGTTCCGACGGCAAGGCCGCCACCGCAACGAACGACAGCGTCGACGGCAACGCCGCCAGCGCATTGAACGGCACCGGGGCCGTGCGGGCATCGACCTGGGTGGCATGGTCAGGCTGGCAATGCTGGTGGCAGAGCGGATCGACCGGAGCCGCCGGCATTTCCGCACAGTCGTCGCCCATCATCGCCATCGACGACGAATGCGCCAGCGCCACGACCGCGCCAGACGATGCCGGCGCGGTGTCACACGCATACGCGGCCACCGCCACCTGCTGCCACAGCAGCATCAGGGCCACCAGCCAAGCAAAGCGGCGGCGAGCAGCGGAACGCAGGTGGAACGGACGGATCATGGGCGCAAATGTATCTCTAAGAAAGCAAGGTTGTGTTGATTTGCATCAACTTCAGGTCCAGCCGCGATGGGCGCGTGCGTGGGGGCGCATCTGGAGCTGACGCCAACCAACACACGGTAGCTCCGGCTCGACCCCCGGCCGCGACATTGTGCCGCAATATCGCCATTCATCCAGCAGATGACGGTCATATGGCCATCTGGCCGTCTAGAAGACCACCTTCACGCCCCGGCAGCAAACCATGCGGCGCCTTCTTGACCACGATCAATCCCCCCGTTCCCCGACAGCCCGCGACCACGGATGCGGGAGTATGCCGACGACCATCCCGAGCGTCGGTGGCAATGGCGCGTCGCGTTCTGGCTTCTGCTTGCGATTGCCGCGTTCTACTTGCTTACCGAGCACCGGGCTCACCTCGCGCTCGGTTTGCCGTATCTGCCCGTCCTGTTGCTGGCAGCGTGTCCGCTACTTCATGTGTTCGGCCACGGCGGGCACCATGGCCATCGGCACTCGCCGCAACGTCGGCCCGACGACGCCTCTCCACCGCCGGGGGACATCCGCCCGCGCGCCACGGATACCCTGCCGATGGCGCTCACCAGCGCGAAGAGGGCCGGCCATGGGCACGGCGATTCCCGGCTACGGCATGTGGGGACTCGCCGTCATCAATGCCGCCTTCTTCATCTTCTTCGCCTGGAGCTTCTACAAGCCCCTGAACGCTCAGGACTGGCGCAGCTTCGGCCTGTTCTCGACCTTCGTCGTGGCGCTGTTCGCTGAAATGTACGGCTTCCCGCTGACGTTGTTCCTGCTGTCAGGATGGCTGTCGTCGAAGTTCCCGGGAGTGAACTGGCTGAGTCACGACGCCGGCCACGCGTTCGAAATGATGTCCGGCTGGAGATTGAACCCTCACCTTGGCCCGTTCCATATTGCGAGCTTCGTGCTCATCGGCTTGGGCTTCTGGCTGCTGTCGGCGGCATGGCCGGTGCTCTACCGCGCCCAACGTGCTGGACGGGTCGCCCGCGAAGGAATCCATGCCCGGATCCGCCATCCCCAATACGTCGGGCTCTTCCTGATCATGACCGGATTCCTGCTACAGTGTGGCCCACACTGCTGACGCTGGCCATGTATCCGATTCTGGTCCGGGTCTACGCCCGTCTCTCGATTGCCGAGGAGCGCGATAGCCTCCAGCGGTTCGGCGAGGCCTATGCCCATTACATGGCCGAGGTGCCTCGTTTCATTCCGCGCCGCCGACGAAAGGACGGTGCTCAGGGAGATGCATCTTGAACCAGATCGCATCGAAGACGACCACCCACCTGTGGCCTGTCGGCCGAATGTGCACCGCCGGATGCGCTACTGCGCTGGAACGCAGCGTATCCGCCATGCCGGGCGTATTGGCGGCAAATGCGAACTTCCCGTCCGGCACACTGAAAGTCGATTACGACCCGGACCGATTGTCGCCCGCGCAGATTGCCGCGGTGATCCGTGGCGCAGGGTTCTCCTGCAACCAGGGCATGGCCGGCAAGACCACGCTCCACGCACATGCGGACCAAGGCAAGCACGCAGTGCACACCACGGCACCGACAGCCGCCATCGGTGCGGCGACTGCCCATACCGGTCATCATGCCGGGCATGCCACCGCCGCCGGCAGAGAAACCAAAGCTACGCACGATGCCCATGAAGGCATGCATCACGGAGGCGATCTCCACGCCGCTGCCCGCGACATGCAACGGCGCTTCTTCGTCGCGCTGATCTTCACCATTCCCGTTTTCCTGTGGTCACCGATGGGGCTGATGAAGCCGCCGGCGGTGCCGTTCGGGCTGGACAAGGATCTCTGGCTGTTCTTGCTCGGCTCCGGCGCGGTGATCTACCCGGGCTGGCCATTCTTCACTGCTGCCATCCGTTCGCTGCGCCATGGCGTACTCGACATGGCCGTACTGGTTCTGCTGAGCGTCGGTACCGGCTACGGCTTCAGCATCGGCACCACGTTCTTCTTCGAAGGCCCGAACTTCTACGAGGCCTCCGCGGTGCTGCTGACTTTCGTCCTGCTGGGGCACTGGCTGGAGATGCGCGCCCGGGCCGGCGCATCCGACGCGATGCGGGCGTTGCTCAAGCTCTCGCCGCCACGCGCCGTGGTGCGACGGGGAAACGCCGAAATCGACGTCCCCACCGCCGAGGTCGTGATCGGCGACACCGTGGTGGTTCGCCCCGGCGCCAAGGTTCCCGTGGACGGCGAGGTCATCGAAGGCAGCTCGCAGGTGGACGAGTCGATGCTCACCGGCGAATCGATGCCCGTGCGCAAGGACCCCGGCAGCCTGGTGGTGGGCGGCGCGATCAACAAGAGCGGCGCCTTTGCCTACCGCGCCACCAGGGTGGGTTCGGAGACCGCCCTCGCCCAGATCATCAAGCTGGTGCAGGAAGCCCAGAACTCCAAGGCGCCCGCCCAACTGCTCGCCGACCGCGCCTCGCAGTGGCTGGTGCTGGCCGCGGTGGTCATCGGCCTGCTCACGTTCTCGGTGTGGTTCTGGTGGATCGGCCAGTCATTGCTGTTCGCGCTCACGCTTACTATCACGGTGTTCGTGATCGCCTGTCCGGATGCGTTGGGCCTGGCCACCCCGATGGCTATCATGATCGGCACCGGACTGGGGGCGAAACAGGGCATCCTGTTCAAGCATGCCGAGGGCATCGAACAGAGCGCCCGGCTGGATGTGGTGATCTTCGACAAGACTGGCACCCTGACCGTGGGTGAGCCCGAAGTGGTCGAGGTCATCGTGGCGGATGGCTGGACGGAGGAACGGATGCTTGCGCTTGCCGCATCGGTCGAGTCCCATTCGGAACATCCGCTGGCGCAGGCGATCCTCAAGCGCGCAGCGCCCGTCGCCGTGAAGGCGCAAGCCTTCGCCAACATCGACGGCCGGGGTACCACAGGCACCGTCGAGGACGCGAAGCTGTTGCTGGGCAACCGCTTGCTGATGATCGACGAGGGTGTTGCGCTGGAACCACTGCAGGCGCAGGCGGAAAGGCTGCAAAGCGGCGGCCGGACCGTGATCTACGTGGGCCGCGAACGGACCCTGATCGGCCTGATCGCGATCGCCGACGCCGTCCGCCCGACATCACGCGAGGCCATCGCCGAGCTTCACCGCCGCGGAGTCAAGGTCGCCATGATCACCGGCGACAACCGCCCGACCGCGGACCGCGTCGCGGCCGAGCTCAACATCGACATCGTGCTGGCGGACGTGCTTCCGGGCGGCAAGGCCGACGAGGTAAAGAAACTCCAGGCTCAGGGCCAGCGCGTGGGCATGGTCGGTGACGGCATCAACGATGCACCGGCCCTGACCCGGGCCGACGTCGGATTCGCCATCGGCGCAGGCACCGACGTCGCCATCGACAGTGCGGACATCGTGCTGATGCGCAGCGATCCGTACGACGTGGTGCGTGCAATTACCATCGCCCGCGGCACGCTGCGCAAGATGCACCAGAACTTGTGGTGGGCGGTGGGCTACCACGTGATCGCTTTCCCGCTGGCTGCCGGCGTACTTTACCCGTTCGTGCTGTCGCCCGAGATTGCCGCGCTGTCGATGTCCGGCAGTTCAATCATCGTCGCCGCCAATGCGATGCTGCTGCGCCGCATGAAGCTGGGCCGGGCCGAGCACAGCCCCACGCTGGCCGCGCAAACCGTGGCCACGCCATGAGCGTGTCCCGGACACTTCCAGACCCACGAGCGAGCCGACCCATGAGCGATCCCGCACGCACCTTGCTGCATTTTCTTGGGGCCGCCGGCACGGTGACCGGCTCGCGCTATCTGGTCGAATCGCCGGGGCAACGGGTTCTCATCGATTGCGGACTGTCCAGGGCCACAAGCAGCTGCGCGAACGCAACCGCGCCGATTTCCCGGTACCACCAAACACCATCGACACCGTGCTGCTGACCCACGCGCATCTGGATCATTCCGGTTACATCCCCGCGCTGGTGCTCAACGGTTTTCGCGGCAAGGTGATCTGCACTCCGGCCACCCGGGACCTGTGTTCGCTGTTGCTGCCCGACAGCGGGCACCTGCTGGAGGAGGAAGCCAAGTACGCGCGCAAGAAGGGCTATTCAAGACACGCCCATCCCACGCCGCTCTACACGACCGAGGACGCGGATACGGCGCTGGAACGCTTCGTCAGCCATGATTTCGACTGGGAGCTGGAGGTCGGTCGCGGGCTGCGCGCCCGCTTCCACCCTGCGGGCCATTTGCTTGGGGGCAGCGCAGATCAGCCTCGACATCAACGGGACCATCGTGCACTTCAGTGGGGATCTCGGCCGCGCCCACGACCCGATGGTGCGTCCACCACAACCGCTACAGCAGGCCGACGTGCTGGTGTGCGAATCGACCTATGGCAATCGCCAACACGCTTGCGTGGACTCCGAGGCGGAGCTCGCTCCGGTCATTCGCCGCGTGGCGGCGCGTGGCGGCGTCATTGTCATCCCCGCCTTCGCCGTTGGCCGTGTACAAGGCCTGATGCTGCATATCGCCCGCCTGCGCCAGCTTGGCGAGATTCCCGCGATTCCGGTTTTCCTCAACAGTCCGATGGCCATCAATGCCACGGACATCTATCGCGGGCGGCGACATCAGCGGTCCGTGCCCGTCAACACGGGAGCAAATCCACCACCGGGAGTCCGGAAGTTAGTGGTTTGCCCCTGATACATCCGGGCGGCGTAGAGCAGCACCTTGCCGCGATAGGCATAGCAACGGATGTCGACTTTGAACGGGGCCGCATGCGGGCCCGCGAGACGCTCGCTTGGCGTCACGATTTCCTGGGCGATGTAGCTGGCGCTGGCGATTTCGTCCCATACCCGACGCGTGAGCTTGTCGCCGCGGTAGGTGGCCTTGCTGCCGAATCCGGCAGCCGGCTTGAAGAAAAGATGACGCCGCCCTGCCCACATGGCGTCACGATTCTGTGGCGTCAGCAATTCGGTCCTCGGGATTCCTGCACACAAGGTGTCCACCGCGGCCTGGCTGGCACCGATCGATTCCAGGAAGTTGCGGTTGCCCAGCAAGCTCAAGTTGCGCTTGTCCGCATAAAGCGCGTGCGCCCGCGGATGCGGGCTTACGACCACGGTGCCGGCCAGGTAGGCTGTCCGTATGGTGGCGTGGGCAGGTTGCTCGAACGCGAAGTCGGTCAGACGATTGTAGATCATGTCGACGCCGTTTTCGCCCAGACAAAGGCGATCGTGCTTCAGGACCAGCTCTTCGGGGCCACAAATTTCGGCGCGATAGCCATGCCGCCGGAAGAGTTCACGAAAAAGCACGAATTCCGGGTAGAGGTACTGCTGTTTCGGCGACTCGTCGACGATGGCCACGAGCCCCAATGGCGCGGAATCGCGTTGCAGGCGCCACTCCGTCAGCATGCCCTCCAGCACGGCGTCATCCACGCCATCCACGGCTGTGGGCGACTTGGTCACTTCAGGCATGCACGCGCGCTGTGCCTGTCCGAGAACGGCATTGAGCAATACGCCGCCAGGGTTGGTATTGATCTCGATGAGTCGCGGCCCGTTCCCTCCCAGGTGGAAGTCCAGCCCCAGCAATCCACCCGCTGATCCCGGCTCGAAACGGGCGATGTCGGGGGCCCATGCCATCACCGCCGATTGGTAGGTCGGCAGGGCAGTCACTTCCTCGGTGGCGGCGACCACCTGTGCCACCTGTTCCAGGCGACGGTGCGAAACATAGATCGGCAACGCGGAGAACAAATAAGGATGAGAGACCACCAGCGCCTCGGGCAGCCCGTGTCCGCCAAGAACGTCATCGAGTTTTGCATGGAGCGCCTGGGGATCCACGCCGAGGCAAAAACACTCGCTGTTGAGTGCCTCGATCGTCGGGGCCGACGCACAGATACCGGCACACGCATTCGCGACAATGGATGTCCGATGCTCGCTCACGTGATCTTCTTGCATTGATTCAGGCTCGCCTCAATCAAGGGAGTACAGCCGGGCCTTGATACAGCCTGGCGATCACACCGCGGGGCCATGAGTGGAGAACACACGCACGGAGCCATCGCGCCCGATCAGCAACACGTCATACCGTTCGGGCGCGTCCACTTCCATGCCGGGCGAACCCATCGGCCTGCCGCCTTCACCGCCGCCATCGGCTGATCCTGATGCACGGTGACGGTGTAGCCCTGCGCACGCATGTAGTCGACCCACGCGCCACAGCAGCCACAGGACGGGTCGCTGTACATATCGAACGCGTTCGCCGCCATCGCCACCGGCGCGAACAGTGCGGCAAACAGCAGGCTGATGCCCAGGCGGGAAAGCCATCGTTTCATCGTCATTCTCCTGCTACCGGCGTGGTTTGCCACTGGATGGACACGATCTTCCAGCTGTCGCCGTCCTTTCTGAGGTTGAGCATCTCGCGGCTGCGCAGCGTGACCGGCTTGCCCTTGACCGTGGCCTGCATGTCGCTTTCGCTGCCGACCATCGCGGTATCGCCCATCGGCATCGAGCCCAGCGAGACCGGCGTGATCCGCGCGGTTTTCAGGAGGGCGATATCCTCGCCCAGGTGACCGCTGGCGTAGTCGTCCCGCGTCTGCGTCTGGCCGCCTTCGCTGATGCTGGCATCGGGTGCCAGCAACGCAAGCACGGCCGCGCGGTTGCCGCGCTGCAACGCCGCCTGGAACGCCCGCGCCACGGCTTCGGCCGCCGGCACCGCGTGCGGCGCCAGCACATCCATTGTCAGTGGAACGTCCACTGATGAAGCCGCAGCGGCATGATCATGACCGTCCGCAGCGAATCCACCATGGCTGTGTCCACCCTCCTCGCCCATCTCCATGTCCTCATCCGGCGGCGCCTTCGCCACGATGTCCTTGTATTGCGCCGGCGTCATGTCGGGCAGTTTCTGCAGGAACGCCACCATGCTCCAGATCGTGGCGTCGTCGTGGCTGGAACCCCACGCCGGCATCGCGCTCATCTTGACGCCGTGCTTGATCACCCAGAACGCCTCGCGCGGGTCGGGGCGGAATTTCGACAATTGCGGCGGCTTCGGGTACAGGCCCGGGCGCATTTCGTTCTCGGCCATGCCCGGTGCGAGATGGCAGCCGGTGCACATCGCCGCGTACTGGCCGGCGCCCTTGAGGATCAGCTGCGGATCCTCGAGGTTGGGCACGACGATGCCCCGGGCGTGTCGCTCGATCGAACGCTCGCGCAGCGCCTGCATCAGCGCGTAGACCGGTTTCGTGTGGTGGGCGTCGGCGCCGATATTGTAGACGCCGGACCCGACGAAGGCGCCGACGCCGGCGATGACGACGACGCAGAGAATCACGACGGTGATGATGGCTTGTTTCATGGGCTTTCCTCAGAACCAGATGCGCAGGCCGGCGACCCATTGCCGGTCGAGGGGGGCCTGATGGTCGGCGCGGGCGAAATCGGCCGTGGCGCCGAAACGGCGCGCCCAGACTACGCCGATGTACGGTGCGAATTCACGTCGGATCTCGTAGCGCAGGCGCAGCCCCAGCTTCGCATCGGTGAGGCCGCTGCCGATGCCGCGCGCCGGATCGGACCGGCCATGGAGGTTCATCTCGAACTCCGGCTGCAGGATCAGCCGCTGGGCGAACAGCAGTTCATAGTCGGCACGCAGGCGCGCCGCGGTGCGCCCGGAAGGGCCGACATAAGCGGTCGCCTCGACCCCGAACCAGTACGGTGCCAGACCTTGCACGCCGAACGCGGCCCAGTCGCGCCGCGGACCCGCCCCGAAGTCATGGCGCACGCCCAGTTGCGTGCCCCAGAAGGTGGCGACGGCGTGGTTCCACAGCATCTCGACCTCGCCATCTTCCAACCGGCCGCCGCTGCGCCTGCCCTCGCTGCGCAGCCACAGCTTGTCCGCGTCGCTGCCATACCAGCCTTTGGCCTCCCACGACTGGCCGTTGCCGTCGCGGCCGTGGAACGCTTCCAGCTGATCCACCAGCAGCATGCTGGCTGGTGCGCCGCCGTGCATGTGCAGCTCATGCGCGGGGCTGGCGGCGATGCCGTCGGAATAGTCGCCGCTGCGTGCATCCGCCGGCGCGCGGCCGCCCTGCATCGGCCCCATGGTCATGACCGGCGTCGAATCCATGTCATGCGCCGCGCCACGGCCCGTGCCGGGCATGGCCTGGTGATCCGTGCCCGGCATGGCGTGGCCGGATGGCGCAGGCGTGGTAGGCGTCGAGCCGTGGTCCATCCCGCTCATGTCATGCATGCCGGCGTGGTCCATGCCCGGCATGGCGGCCATGTCCATCGGTGCCGTGCTGCTCGACGCGGCGGGGACGCTCTGCGCCACTGCCGCCAGTGGCAACGCCAGCAGCAGCGCAGCCAGCAACGCCGAACGAGGTGGAACGATCGGGGTGTGACGACGATGCGTCCTCATGACACCACCACCTCGCGGAACATGCCCGCCTCCATGTGATACAGCAGGTGGCAGTGATAGGCCCAGCGCCCCGGTGCGTCGGCCGTGACCGCATAGGTGATGCGCTGCGCCGGCTGCACGTTGATGGTGTGCTTGCGCACCTGGAACCGGCCGTCGGGACTTTCCAGCTCGCTCCACATGCCGTGCAGATGGATCGGGTGGTTCATCATGGTGTCGTTGACCAGCACGATGCGCAGGCGTTCGCCGGTGTTGAAATGCACCGGCCTGGCGTCGGAGAACTTCACGCCGTCGAACGACCACATGAAGCGCTCCATGTTGCCGGTCAGGTGCAGCTCGATCTCGCGGCCGGGTTCGCGCGCGTCGATAGGGCCGCCCAGGGTGTGCAGGTCGGCGTAGGTCAGCACGCGGCGGCCGTTGTCGCGCAGGCCGATGCCCGGATCGTCGAGATGGGTGCGCGGCATGTCGACGTGCATGTCCACGCCGGGGCCGTATTCGGTACGGGCATGGCGCACGAGCGGTGCGGGTGCGGCCGCCATGCCTGCCATGTTGCCGTGATCCATGCCGGGCATCGCGGCACTGCCGCCGCCGTGGTCCGCATGGGACATCGCGCCCATCATGTCCTGCATGCCCAGCCACAGGCGCTTGTCCACCGCCGGCACCTCGGCGGACATGCCCTGCCGCGGCGCCAGCGTGCCGCGCGCGTAGCCGCTGCGGTCGATCGACTGGGCGAACAGCGTGTACGCACGCTCGTCCTGCGGCTCGACGATGACGTCGTAGGTTTCGGCCGCCGAGATGCGGAACTCGTCGACCGGCACCGGCTGCACGTCCTGGCCGTCGGCGGCGATCACCGTCATCTTCAGGCCGGGAATGCGCACGTCGAAGATGGTCGACGACGAACCGTTGATGAAGCGCAGCCGGATCTTCTCGCCGGGTTTGAAGATGCCGGTCCAGTTGCCTGCCGGCGCGGCGCCGTTCATCAGGTAGGTATAGGTGTAGCCGGAGACGTCGCCCAGGTCGGTCGGGTTCATGCGCATGGCGTTCCACATCCTGCGCATCGCCAGCGCCCGGCCCAGCCCCTGCTCGCGCACGTCGCGAAGGAAATCCGGTACGGTCGGCTGGGCGAAGTTGTAGTAGTCGCTCTGCTTCTTCAGCTTGGCGTAGATGCGCTCGGGATCCTCGTCGGTCCAGTCGTTGAGCATCACCACGTAGTCGCGATCGGTCGGGTGGCGCTCGGGGCCGGCCGGTTCGATCACCAGCGGGCCGTACAACGCGTTCTGTTCCTGGAAGCGCGAATGCGAGTGATACCAGTAGGTGCCGCTCTGGCGCAGCTGGAACCGGTAGAGAAAGCTTTCGCCCGGCGCGATGCCGTCGAAGCCGAGGCCGGGCACGCCATCCATCTGGAACGGCAGGATGATGCCGTGCCAGTGGATCGAGGTGGGCACGCGCAAGCGGTTGGTCACGCGCAGGTTCACCGTGGTGCCCTGCTTCCAGCGCAGCAGCGGGCCGGGCACGCTGCCGTTGACGGTGGTGGCGGGCCGCGCCGTGCCGGTGAAATTGACGGCGGTCTCGACGATGTCCAGCGCAAAATCGGTGCCGCCGAGCGCGGTGGGCTGGCCGGGGCTGGTCAGCGCCCAGGCATTCGACGGACGCAGCAGGCCGAGGCCGGCCGCCGCACCACCCAGGGCCAGGCCCTGCACGAAGCGCCGCCGCGACAGATCGGTCGCGGGCAACGGGGAAAATGGATTCACGCGGGTATCCTTCGAAGGAGGCATCGGCAGTCGATGCCGGTCACGGGCCGTCTTCACATTCGCCGTCGGGCGGGCGTGAAGGCGCTGTCGCAGTGCACAGGATCAGCAGCTGGCCGGCGGTCGCAGCGGCACCGCGTGCGCAACGCTGGGCGCGGACGCGAAGGAGGGAGGAGCACACCAGGGTTCTGGCGCCATCGGAACCAGCCCGGCCATGGCAAACGCCGGCAGGATGCTGCCGCACACCGCCGCACAGTGGGCCGAGCCCATCGAGCCATGCGCGTCGTGATCCTGGTCGCCGCAGCAACCGGACTGATCCGCCATGGCGTGGCCGCCATGGCCGGCGAGCCGGGTGACGGTCGATGCGGAAGCGGCTTGAAGCACGTCGCCAGCCATCCCGCGCGGCATGCCGTGCACCGGCGCCAGCGCGAGGACCAGCCACGCCAGCCATGCCATCGCCCGGAAGGACGGCAAGCGTGCGGCATGGCGTAGTGGGCGGTTCACCGGCACAGCATAAGGCCCGTGCCGGTGAGCCTCAACTCTGGACGAGGGTCCATCGGCGACAGGGTCCGTGTCCGTCGCGCTTCGTCCGATGCCAGGCGAACTACTGGGTGTAGCCCATGTGCAAGGTGATCTCGTCGCCGGCCTTCAGGTTCGCCACCGAAGCCGGCGGGAAGTGCACGCGCAGCGACATGCCGGCCGAATTCACCTCGACGATGCCGGTCTTGGTATCGACCGAGCTCACCGTGGCAGGCATCATGTGCATGCTGCCGTTCCTGTTGTGGCGCATCATCTTGTGATGCATGCCTCCCATCTGGCCCATGCTGCTCGACGCCGGCGCCGGCGTCATGCCTCCACTGTTCTGGGCACTGACCGTGCCGAACGCCAGGCAAAGGCCGAGAGTGGCCGTCGAAACGATGATTTTCGGCGAGAAAGTCATGATGATTCTCCGCGCAAATGGACGGCCGCAGCCGCATGCCGGGCCGGTTGCAACGTTGCAACAGGCGGAGCCTGCACCGGGCGATGTGCAGGAAAGGTTATCTGACGCCGCGGGGGAGTACGCCGCCGGCCTCTATACTGGGTCACCCCGCCTGCCGCGACCGCCATGAATTACCGCCACGCCTATCACGCCGGCAATTTCGCCGATGTCCTGAAACACGTCGTGCTGCTCGCGCTGGTCGAGGCGATGCAGGCGAAACCCGGCCCGTTCTGCTACATCGACACCCACGCCGGCAGCGGCAGCTACCCGCTGGACGGTTTCGAGGCGCGCAAGACCGGCGAGCACCAGGACGGCATCGCGCGCCTGCACCCGGCCGAGAAGGTGCCGCCTCTGCTGCAGCGCTGGCGCGCCAGCATCCTCGCCGGCGAAGGCAACGAGCAGGGCCTGAAGCACTACCCCGGCTCGCCGCTGCAGGTCGCCCGCCTGCTGCGCCCGGGCGACAGCGCGCAGTTGTGCGAACTGCACACCGGGGAAGCGGCCAAGCTGCGCGACCTGTTCCGCGGCAACCCGCAGGTGCACGTGCACCAGCGCGACGGCTACGAGGCGCTGAAGGCGCTGCTGCCGCCGAAGGAAAAGCGCGGCCTGGTGCTGATCGACCCGCCGTACGAGGCACAGGACGCCGAGTACAAGCTGATCGAACAGGCGCTGAAGTCGGCCCTGCTGCGCTGGCCCACCGGCGTCTACGCGGTGTGGTACCCGATCAAGCTGCGCAGCCAGGTGCAGCCGTTCCTGCGCAAGCTGCAGCACAGCGGGGTGAAGCGCATCCTGCGCGCGGAGCTGCTGGTGCACCCGGACGATTCGCCGCTGCGCCTCAACGGCTCGGGCATGGTCATCCTCAACGCGCCGTGGAACCTCGACGACACCCTGCGCGAACCGCTGCGCGTGCTGGCCGGCCTGCTGGCGCAGGATCGCCCGGCCGAATGGAAGCTGGACTGGGTGCTGGACGAAGCCGGCAGCCAGCTGAACACGCCCAGCCCGCTGCCCGCCTCGCGACTACCGCGGCCGCCGGGTCGCCGCTAAGCTCGACGCACCCAGCCAGCGTTCCTCCAGGAGCACGACCATGCGCATCCGCCCCGCCTTCATGCTGACCCGCCTCGCCGTGCCGGCCGCCCTGCTGATGCTGGCCGCCTGCGCCCCGGCGCCGATCTACAAGACCACCGGCGCCGCGGTCACCGCCGCGCCATTCCAGGTGGCGCAATCGCCGGAGAACTTCAGCAACAGCGAGGTGATCTGGGGCGGGCGCATCGTGCAGGTCAAGGTGTTCGCCGACCACAGCGAGATCGAACTGCTGGCCTACCCGCTGGATGCCTCGCAGCGGCCGAAGGCGAACGACAGCGGCAACGGCCGCTTCATCGCCGTGATGCCCGGCTACGTGGAGCCGCTGGACTACCCGTCCGGCGCGCTGATGACGGTCGACGGCAAGCTCGGCGGCAGCCGCGCCGGCAAGGTCGGCGAGGCCGACTACGTGTTCCCGCTGGTCAGCGTGGCGCAATCGCACGTGTGGACCGCCGAGGAGATGAACAAGGGCCGCAACAACGTCAACTTCGGCGTGGGCCTTGGCGTGGGCATCCGCTGATGCTGCCCACGGGCCGGCGCATCGCCGGCCGGTTGCCGCATCAGCGCCGGAATTGCGCGAACGTCACGAAGTGTCCGCCCGGTTCGCGATAGCCGATCTCGGTGGCGCCATAGAACGTGTCGTGCCGCGGCGCCACGACCTCGCAGCCTTCCAGCGCGGCGTCCAGCGCGTCAATGTCGTCCACCTCGACGAACAGGCAACTGCGATCGCCGCGCCACCCCATGCCGGCCGCGTGCGGATCGGCCGCCAGCGAGGCGGTGGTCTGCAGCATCACTTCGATGCCGTTGCCGAGCAGGATCACGAATGCCGGCCCGTCCTCGCCCGGCACCTCGGCGGTGACCGCGAAACCCAGCCGGTCACGCCAGAACGCGAGGCTGGGCGCGATGGTTTCGACGTACAACACGGGCGTGGCCTTGCGACAAACGGGCGATGCCATGGCGGAACTCCGCGAGTGAATGGAAGCGCCAGCATGCACCGCGGCGGCGGCGCCGTCTTGAACGAATGCGTCAGCGCCAGCGCCCTGGCGTGACCCCGGCGAAGCGGCGGAACTCGCGCACGAAATGCGCCTGGTCGCTGTAGCCCGCGAGCATGGCGACGTCGACGGACCGATGCCTGCGCTGCAGCAGCAACTGTCGTGCCCGCTCGAAGCGCAGCCAGCGCAGGTGCTGCCGCGGGCCGACTCCGACGTGCTCCATGAAACGCCGCTGCAATGTGCGCATGCCCACGCCCATCTCATCGGCGAGCATGGCCACCGACGACGGCAGCGCCGGTTCCGCCTGCAGCCGGCGCAGCAGTCTTGCCGTATCCGTCAAGCGCAGTTGCGGCAACAGCATCAGCAAACTCGCGTCGGTGCGACGACAACGCGCGACAAAATCGCGATCCTCGCACCAGCCATCCAGCGGAGGGCGCCACGCCTGCGCAGGCAGTTCGGCGAATCCGGCGCTGCCGTCAGTCAGCAGCGACAGCGGCGCACCCAGCAGCGGAAACAATCCGCCGGGTGCGAAGCGGATGCCGAACAGATCCTGCCGGCCGCAGGCCTGCACCTCGATGGCGCGGGTCATCGTGCCGACCCAGCGCATGTGCGGCGATGCACAGGAAAAATCGCAGATCAGGTCGGCGCAGCCATCAGGAAGAATCCGTTGCGCCGCCAGCTCGCCGTCGACCGCGCTGTCGACGCCCCAATAGGCGGCAACCAGCCCGTGCGGGCGGGGCGATGGCGGGGATTCCCGATAAGTCATGTGCGCATCTTGCCACGGTGCCGATGGGTGCTGGCCGGGATTTCCTGCGGTGCCTTACACTTCACGGCCACTGCCGAGGGAATCGCACATGTCCGGCCACGCCGCCAACCCGATCAAAGCCATCCTGCTCGCGCTGGGCGCCAACTTCGCCATCTTCGTGGCCAAGCTGTTCGCCGCCTTCGTCACCGGTTCCGGCGCGATGATGGCCGAGGCGGTGCACTCGCTGGCCGATTGCGGCAACCAGGGCCTGCTGCTGCTCGGCATCCGCCAGGCCAAGCGCCCGCCGTCCGACGAATTCCCGCTGGGCTGGGGCCGCGCGCTGTACTTCTGGTCGTTCCTCGTCGCCATCCTGCTGTTCAGCGTGGGCGGCATGTTCTCGATCTACGAGGGCATCCACAAGATGACGAATCCCGAGCCGCTGAAGTGGCCGTGGCTGGCGCTGGGCGTGCTGGTGTTCGGCATCGTGGTCGAAGGCATCTCGATGCGCGGCTGCCTGCAGGAAGTGAACAAGGCCCGCGGCGACCAGGACCTGTGGACGTGGTTCCGCCAGACGCGCTCCAGCGAACTGCTGGTGATCTTCGGCGAGGACCTGGCCGCCCTGGTCGGCCTGTGCCTGGCCACCCTCGCCGTCGGCGCCACCATGCTCACCGGCAACCTGATGTTCGACGCCGCAGGCACCATCGCGATCGGCGTGCTGCTGATCGTGGTGGCGGTGCTGGTGGCGATCGAGGTCAAGGCCCTGCTGATCGGCCAGGGTGTCGAACCGCGCCGCCGCGAGGAACTGCTGGCCTTCCTCGACAACCGCCCCGAAGTCGCCGACGTGTTGAACCTGATCACCCTGCAGATGGGCCCCGACGTGATGGTGGCGGTGAAGGCGCGCATGCAGCCCACCGCCGACAACCACCATCTGATCGAGGCGATCAACACCGTCGAGGCGGCGATGAAGGCCGAGTTCGGCGACGTGCGCTGGAGCTTCTTCGAGCCGGACCATGCGGATTGACCGGTAACGGTTGATCACGCGAGCCCACGCTACACTTCTCCCCTCCCGCCCGGCTCTCCCATCCATCCATGCGCCCCCTGCAGGAACAACTGCTCAAGGCCGGCCTGGTCAACAAGGCCAAGGCCGCGCAGGTCGTGCGCGAGCAGGCGAAGAAATACAAGGGCAAGGGACCGGCGGCGCCGAGTGCCGAGCAGGTGGAAGCGCAGCGGCTGCAGGCGGAGAAAGCCGAGCGCGATCGCGCGCTGGCCGCCGAGCGCAATGCGCAGGCGCGGGCCAACGAGGCACGCGCGCAGGTGCGGCAGATTGTCGAGGCGCACAAGGTGAAGCGCGAGGGTGAGATCGCCTATCGCTTTACCGACGGCGACAGGATCCGGGACGTGCTGGTGAACGAGGCGCTGCGTGCGCAGCTGGCCAGCGGCATGCTGGTGATCGTGCGCCACGACCAGGGCTACGAACTGCTACCGCGCATCGCCGCCGACAAGGTGTACGAGCGCGATGCGGCGATGATCGTGCTCGACCACGGCCGCGCCGAAGCGAACAGCGGCGATGGCTCGGACGACGAGTACTACAAGCAGTTTCAGGTGCCGGATGATTTGATCTGGTAATCCGGGAAAAACGCGATACATCGCACGTTCGAATCCTGCCCCGTTACCAGATCTTTCATTCCAATGCCTGCCATGCGGTCGCAGGCCCCTTCGACGCCGCTTCGCTACGCTCAGGGTGAACGGAGGGTCTTCCACACTTGCGTGATGAATCAGCCGCGCTTCAGTTCCAGCAAGTCCCAGCCGTTGCCGTACAGATCCTCGAACACCGCCACCGTGCCGTAGGCCTCGTGGCGCGGTTCCTCGCGGAAGTGCACGCCTGCGGCGCGCATGCGTTGCCAGTCGCGCCGGAAGTCGTCGGTGTGGAGCAGCAGGAACACGCGGCCGCCGGTCTGGTTGCCGATGCGCGAGGCCTGCTCGTCGCCTTTCGCCTTGGCCAGCAGCAAACGGGTTTCGCGGGAGCCGGGCGGCGCCAGCAGCACCCAGCGCTTGCCGTCGCCCATGTCGGTGTCTTCGACCAGCTCGAAACCGAGCGCGCGGGTATACCAGGCGATCGCCTCGTCGTAGTCGGCAACCAGCAGCGCCAAGGCGCCGAGATGCTGTTTCATTTCTTTCCTGCCTTGAGCGCCGGCAGCGGACCCAGTTCGGCCTGCAGTTTCTTGGTCAGTTTCGCGCGGATCAACGTGTACGCGTCGAGGATGAAGGCCTCCAATTCCACCGTGGCGAAACGCTGCGGTTCGGTGATCGAGATCCAGTGCGCACGCGCCAGGTACGGCGCGGGGATGATGCCGGGCTGGTCGGTGAGTTCGAGGAAGCGGTCGTCGGCCACCTTGAACGACAACCGCCCGCCTTCACTGCCGTCCGACGGCATCACTGCGAACATCTTGCCGCCGACGCTGAACACCATGTCGACGCTCCATTTGGTATCACGGGTGACGCCGGGCCAGTGGCCGCACAACGCTTTCAATTGGGCGGCGGTGAGACCGTTTGCCGGTTTGCGGGCCATGCCCTGCTCCGAGGAGATCCAGCCCCGCATTGTGCGGGGTGAGGTGTGCCCTGTCTGCCACACCCACGTTACCCCGTACTGCAACATGGGCCAGCCGGTCACGGCGATGGCTCCACGCACGTGCGACAGCTCACCGAGGCACCCGTCATTGCAAATTCATGTTGCATTGCACACAATACGCAAAAGTATGGAACTGCCATGATTCCTGCCATCGACTTCTCCGCCCCGTCCCGTTACGCCTCGTTGCCGCCACGCAGCAGCGAGCGCTTTGCACGCCCCAAGGTGGCGCCGTCGTCGCACGGCGAGCAGGTGCGTACCCAGGACGGCCGCGAGCTCGTCTTGCGCGCGATCGAGCCGGGCGACGTGGCCGCGATGCAGCGCTGCTTCACCCGGCTGTCGCCGGAGGATATCCGCCGCCGCTTCCTGCATGCGATGTCCGAGCTGCCCGCGCCGATGGCGCAGCGATTGTGCCGCATCGACCCCGCGCTGGAGACGGCCTACGTCTTGATGGACGAGTCCGTCAAGCCGGCCGAGATGCGCGGCGTGGGCCGGATCTTCGTCGACGAGGCCACCGACAGCGCCGAGTTCTCGGTGCTGGTGGAACAGGACTGGAGCCGGCTCGGCCTCGGCGCGCTGCTGATGCAGCGGCTGGTCGACGACAGCCGCCGCCGCGGCCTCGCCGAGCTGTGGGGCTACGTGCTGCAGGAGAACCGGCCGATGCTGCAGCTGTGCAAGGAACTGGGCTTCACCCAGCGGATGATGCCGGACGAACCGGCCACGGCACAGATCACGCTGAAGCTCTGAACGAAGAGCACCACCCCTCCCCAACCCTCCCCTGCAAGCAGGGGAGGGAGTAGAAGCGCTGCGGCGGGAGGGAATAGAGGCGCATCGCGTTACACTTGTCCGCTTTCCCTGGCGCGGCTCGATGGCGGCGCCTTGAACACGCGTCCCCATGACCAGCCCGATCAAGCACCCGCCCCTGCCGACCACTCCCAAGCAACGCCGCTACTGGACGCCGCCTCACGGCTCCGCCCGGGCGCTGCTGCTTGCCGAAGCTGCACGCACGCATGAAGGCCTGCTTGTGGTGGTGGCACGCGACACCCAGCGTGCGCAGGCGCTGGAGTCCGAGCTGAAGATTTTCGCCGGCGGCCTGCCGGTGCTGCATTTCCCGGACTGGGAAACCCTGCCCTACGACGCGTTCAGCCCACACCCGGAGATCGTCTCGCAGCGCATCGCCACGCTGTACCAGTTGCCGAACGTGAAGCGCGGCGTGCTGGTGGTGCCGGTGGCCACGCTGATGCAGCGGATCGCGCCGCGTTCGCACATCACCGGCTCCGGGCTGGTGCTGGCGAGGGGGCAGAAGCTCGACCTCGCCAGCGAACAGCGCCGGCTGGAAGCCTCCGGCTACCGCAACGTGCCGCAGGTGGCCGAACCGGGGGACTTCGCGGTGCGCGGCGCCCTGCTGGACATCTTCCCGATGGGTACGGCCGAGCCGTACCGCATCGAGCTGTTCGACGACGAAGTGGAGTCGATCCGCAGCTTCGACCCGGAAACCCAGCGCTCGCAGCAGCAGGTGGAGCGGGTCGAGCTGCTGCCCGCGCGCGAGTTTCCGCTCACCGACGAGGCGGCGAAGGAATTCCGCGGCAACCTGCGCGAGCGCTTCCCGATCGACGTGCGGCGCTGCCCGCTGTACCAGGACATGAAGGAAGGCGTCACGCCCGGCGGCATCGAGTATTACCTGCCGTTGTTTTTCGCGCAGACCGCGACCTTGTTCGACTACCTCGCCGACGACGCGCTGTTCGTGCTCGGCGAAGGCGCCGGCGAAGCGGCCGACCAGTTCTGGACGCAGACCGCCGAACGCTACGACCAGCGCGCGCACGACATCGAGCGTCCGGTGCTGCCGCCGGCCGAGCTCTACCTGCCGCCGGAAAAGCTGCGCGAACAGCTCAACAAGCGATTGCGCGTGGAGGTGGTCGAGCCCGGCCACGAGCACGCCATCGACATCGGCACGCAGCCGGCCCCGGAATTGCCGCTCAACCGCAAGGGCGAGGAACCGGGCACGTCGCTGCGGCATTTCCTCGCCAGCTATCCGGGTCGCGTGCTGATTGCGGCAGATTCGGCTGGCCGGCGCGAGGCGTTGATCGAGACGCTGGCCGCGGCGGGACTGAAGCCGCAGAACGTGGAGAGCTGGCAGGCGTTCCTTGATCCTGCCCCCTCTCCCCCGGCCTTGCCGGGGGAGAGGGTTGGGGTGAGGGGGGCTCTTGACGTTGCCCCTGAGCAAGAGCACCCCCTCACCCCAACCCTCTCCCCCGGCAAGGCCGGGGGAGAGGGAGTTGATCCGCGCTTCGCCATCACCATCGCCGGGCTCGAACAGGGTTTCGCACTCACCAAACCGGCGCTCACGGTGCTCACCGAGCGCGAGCTGTACGGCGAACGCGTGCGCAGCGAGCGTGACCGCAAGCGCCGCCGCGGCACCGCACGCGATCCCGAAGCTATCATCCGCGACCTCACCGAACTCACTCCGGGTGCGCCGATCGTGCACGTCGATCACGGCGTGGGCCGCTACCGGGGCCTGGCCTCGATGGACGTGGGCGGCATGGACGGCGAGTTCCTCACCATCGAGTACGCCAAGGGCGACAAGCTCTATGTCCCGGTGGCGCAGCTCGGCCTGGTCAGCCGCTATTCCGGCACCGCGCCGGAGCTGGCGCCGCTGCATTCGCTGGGCGGCGATGCGTGGGAACGCGCGCGCAGGAAGGCGGCCGAGAAGGTGCGCGACGTCGCCGCCGAACTGCTGGCGATCTACGCGCAGCGGCAGGCGCGCGGCGGCGAATCGCTGCCGATCGACCGCCAGCTGGTGGAGGAGTTCGGCAGCACCTTCCCGTTCGAGGAGACCCCCGACCAGGAAACCGCGATCGAGGCCGTGCTCGGCGACCTGGCCGCACCGCGTGCGATGGACCGGGTGATCTGCGGTGATGTCGGCTTCGGCAAGACCGAGGTCGCGCTGCGCGCGGCGTTCGCCACCGCCACCGCCGGCAAGCAGGTCGCCGTGCTGGTGCCGACCACCCTGCTCGCCCAGCAGCACTACCGCAATTTCGCCGACCGCTTCGCCGACTGGCCGGTGCGCGTGGATGTGCTGTCGCGCTTCAAGTCGACCAAGGAAGTGAACGAGGCATTGAAGCGCCTCGCCGACGGCCAGATCGACGTGATCGTGGGCACGCACAAGCTGCTGCAGCCGGACATCAAGTTCAAGAATCTCGGCCTGGTCATCGTCGACGAGGAGCAGCGCTTCGGCGTGCGCCAGAAGGAGCAGCTGAAAAAGCTGCGCGCCGAGGTCGACCTGCTGACGATGACCGCCACGCCGATCCCGCGCACGCTGAACATGGCGATGGCCGGCCTGCGCGACCTGTCGCTGATCGCCACGCCGCCGGCGCACCGCACCGCCGTGCGCACCTTCATTTCGGCGTGGGACCCGGCCACGATCCGCGAGGCGCTGCAGCGCGAGCTGTCGCGCGGCGGCCAGGTGTACTTCCTGCACAACGAGGTGCAGAGCATCGAGCGCACCGTGCGCGAGCTGGAGGAACTGGTGCCCGAGGCGCGCATCCGCATCGCCCACGGCCAGATGCCCGAGCGCGAGCTGGAAGGCGTGATGGCCGACTTCCACCGCCAGCGTTTCAACGTGCTGGTGTGCACCACCATCATCGAAACCGGCATCGACATCCCCACCGCCAACACCATCATCATCGACCGCGCCGACCGTTTCGGCCTGGCCCAGTTGCACCAGTTGCGCGGCCGCGTCGGGCGTTCGCACCACCGCGCGTATGCGTACCTGGTGGTGCCCGACCGCCGCTCGATCACCGCCGATGCGCAGAAGCGGCTGGAGGCGCTGGCTTCGCTGGAGGAACTCGGCGCCGGCTTTACCCTGGCCACGCACGACCTGGAAATCCGCGGCGCCGGCGAGCTGCTCGGCGACGAACAGTCCGGCCAGATCCAGGAGATCGGCTTCGGCCTGTACACCGAATTGCTGGACCGCGCGGTGCGCGCGCTGAAGTCGGGCAAGGTGCCGGACTTCGACCTGAGCAGCGAGCACGAGACCGAGGTCGAGCTGCACCTGCCCGCGCTGATCCCCGACGACTACCTGCCCGACGTGCACCACCGCCTCACCCTGTACAAGCGCATCGCCAGCGCGCGCAGCGAGGACGACCTGCGCGACCTGCAGGTGGAGATGATCGACCGCTTCGGCCTGCTGCCCGGTCCCGCCAGGCAGCTGTTCGCCGTGGCCAGCCTGAAACTGATGGCCACACCGCTCGGCATCCGCAAGCTCGACTTCGGTGCGAACGGCGGCCGCATCGTGTTCCGCGAGAAACCCGAGGTGAACCCGATGACCATCATCCAGCTGATCCAGCGCCAGCCGCGCGTGTACAAGCTGGACGGGCAGGACAAGCTGAAGGTGATCCTCGACCTGCCCGGCGCCAGCGAGCGCATCCGCAGCGCGCAGGAATTGCTGGTGACCCTGGGCGCACGCCGGCCTGCATGACTTCGTGGCACCGCCGCTCCGGCGGCTTGCCGGCGCCCGGCAATCGGCCTAGCCATCGCGGCCGTGCGACAGGGGCGCGCATCCATCCCGAATCGGTCCGTCGATGCCGGCCATCCCGTGGCCGGCTGGAGAGTGATGCCATGGTCGCCGTTCCCGAAAGCCGTCGTCCCGCTACCCTGCAACGCCTGTAACGGTGGGCAGCCATCGTCGTTGCGCTGGTGGTGTTCGCCGGCTTCGCGCCGAGCCACTACCTGAAGGCGTGGTTCGGCGCGCCCGCGCCATGCCGGACCGCCGGGGATTCCGCCGCTGATTTTCCTCAGCGTGCCGATCTTCGACATCCTGGTGTTCGCCGGCATCGCCGGCAGCGGACTGCTGCTGCGCCGACGCAGCGACTTCCACCGGCGGCTGATGCTGCTGGCCACGCTCGGCATCCTCACGGCGGCGATCGCCCGGCTGCCGCTGGACTTCATCCGCGACGGCGGGCCGCCCGTGTTTTCGGCCTTGCCGACCTGCTCATCCTCGCCTGCATCGCCATCGACACGATCCGGCAGCGCCGCCTGCATCCGGCGTTCGGCTGGGGAGCCGCCGTGATCATCGTGTCGCAACCGCTGCGCTTGCGACTTGGCCGGCACGTCGGCCTGGATGGCGTTTGCGGACTGGCTGGTCGGCTGAGCGACCTCGCGCCGACAGGACAATCGTCACTGGCCGTCGAGTCCCCTGCTCCGCACCATGCACCCCGATACTGCACGGATTGACCCCCTGCGTCCGGATTGAACCACTTCGGCCGGATGTCGGCGGCCCCGCGTGCCCGCACACGGCACGCGGCCTGGCGGTGCGGCGTGCGCCATGGCACTGGCACGCCGCGTGCTTGACACAGGAACGAAAGATGATGCACGTTCAGGTGTTGTCGCCCGTTCCATGGCAGGTCACGGAGCGGGAAGGCGGCGGGCAGGGAGACGGGCGGCCGCGTTACATGCCCGGACGTGAGGCCGCGGAGCGGCCGGCAAGCGCAGCATCCACCTGCAGTCCTGCATGAGGCTCGCACAGCGGGGAGAGGCAAATGGAGAGGCTGGTCACAACGCCGACATCGATCCGCCCAAGGCGATCATGGTGCGGCTTCGTGCTGGGCCTGTTCTGGTTCATGCTGGGCGTGGCGCACGCCGCCACGCCGCTGAACGGCGCCTGGCGTGAGGCGCACGCCGGCGACACGCCGCAGTCCGTGCTGCACGAATACCACGCCGGCCTGCTGAAGAGTTTCGACCCGTCCCTGCTGCAGCGCTTCCCGCAGAACAGCACCGGCAGCTGGGTGGTGATCACGCCACAGCCGCCCTGGGACAACACGGCACGGGTGCTGACGATCTACCCGCCCACGCTGGGCACGGTCACCGTGTTCGGCAGCGATCAGCCGCAGACACTGGCGCTGGACGACTTCAGCGCATCGACCCACGGCCACGGCCGGCTGGCCTGGCCACTGCCCGACAGCGTGGCCGCCTCGGCGCCGATCCTGCTGAAGTTCGAGCCGTCGCTGACGCTGAGCGCGCCGGTACGCTTCCACCTGGAACCCTGGAACGAGTACATCCGCGCCGACGCGCAGTGGCTGGTCTTCGCCAGTGCCTGTTTCGCGGTGATGCTGGCCATGGTGCTGATGGCGCTGTGCTTTGCGCTGATGCTGCGCGACGTCACCTACGCCTGGTACGCCGGCTACATCCTCTGCTACGCGCTGATCCAGGGCATCCAGACCGGCTTCGTGTTCCATCCGATGGAGTGGGAGCTGCTGTCGGGCACGGCCTTGCTGGCCGGTTCCGCCGCCGTGGCGCTGTCGGTCGCGTTCGCCTCGCTGTTCATGATGCGGTTCTGCGAACTGCAGCGTTACGCGCCGCTGTTGCGGGTGCCGATCATGGCGCTGGCGGTGGGCATGATCCAGCTGGTGTTGATGCGCAGCAGCCGCATCCCGTTGCTGGTCGAGGTGGCGCAGATCCTGCTCAACCCCTTGCTGATGATAGGCGCGGCCTTGCTGCTGGTGGCCGCCATCGTCGCCGTGGCACGCGGTTCGCGCCAGGCGTGGTTCTTCCTGGCCGGCTGGTCGCCGCTGCTGCTGCTCACCGCGCTGACCAGCGCCCAGGTCGGCGGCGCGTTGCCGCAGCTGGACTGGCTCAACGACGCCAGCCTGGCCGGCGGCGCATTCGAGGCGGTCGTGCTGTCGATCGGCCTGGCCGACCGTGCGCTCAGGTTGCGCCATGACCGCGACATCGTGCGGGTGCTGGCCGACCGCGACGCGCTCACCAACGTGCTCAACCGCCGCGCCTGGACCGAGCGCGCCAGCGCCCTGCTGTCCAGCGGGCCGCCGCGGCCGATCGCGCTGCTGTTCCTCGACCTGGATCACTTCAAGCTGCTGAACGATCGCCAGGGCCACAACGCCGGCGACCGCGCCCTGGTCGCCGTGGCCAAGGCGCTGGCCACCGAACTGCGCCCCGCCGACCTGCTCGGCCGCTACGGCGGCGAGGAGTTCGTCGCCCTGCTCGACGGCACTCCGGCGCAACAGGCCTTGCAGGTGGCGACCCGCCTGTGCCGGCGCGTGCATCGGCTGGAAATACCCGTCAGCGAGGATTCGCTGCTGCTCAGCGTCAGCATCGGCGTCGCCGCACGCCGCGAAGGCGACGACGTGGAGTCACTGGTCGATCGCGCCGACCAGGCCATGTACGACGCCAAGCTGGGCGGCCGCAACCGGGTCTCGCTGCATGTCGCCAGCATGCCGGCGCTGGCCGGCCCGCGCCTGCACGTGGTGGAAATGCGCGAGCGCTGACCGCTCCGTCAGCGCTTCGCCAGTCCCTGCGCCGCCGCCACGACCTCGGCCTCGCCCGGCAACACCAGCAGCGCTGCCCCCGCCAACGGTGTGAAAGTATCGGCGCCGACCACCCGCGTGATCGGCGTGGCGCCGCAGCCGCCTTCGACGATCGCGGTGATCACGCCCTCGCCCACGCCGGCGCTCTTGCGGCCTTCGTCCAGCACCAGGATGCGTTTGGCGCTCGATGCCTGCGCCGCGATGAAGGCGTCGTTGAGCGGTGCCAGCCAGCGCAGGTCGACCACGCGCACCTGCCAGCCCAGTTCCTTCTCGATCGTGCGCGCGGCGCGCAGCGCCATCGGCACGCCGTTGCCGAAGGTGAACACCACCAGGTCGTTCGCCGCCTCGTTGTAGATGCGGCCCTCGCCCAGTGTCATCGCCTGGTCCAGTGCCGGATAGTCGAACTGCCACTGGCCGTCGCCGGCCTCGTACAGGTCCTTGGTCATGTACAGCGCGATCGGTTCGAGGAAGGCGCATACGCGGCCGTCCACTTTTGCCAGCGCCATCAGCGTGCGCAGCATCGTCGCCGCGTCGTCGCCGCGGCTGGCGCAACCCACGACGAGGCCGGGGATGTCGCGCAGCGCGGTGATCGAGTTGTCGTTGTGGAAGTGGCCGCCGAAACCCTTCTGGTAGCCCAGCGAGGCGACGCGCATCACCATGGGATTGCGGTACTGCCCGTTGGAGAAGAACTGCAGCGACGCTGCCTCGCCGCGGATCTGGTCGCAGGCGTTGTGGAAGTACGCCAGGTACTGGATCTCCGGCAGCGGCAGCATGCCCATGTTCGCGTAGCCCTGGGCCAGTCCGAGGATCATCGTTTCATCGAGCAGCGTGTTGAACACGCGGCTGCCCTTGAAGGTCTTGTTGAGGCCCTTGGTGACGGTGTACACGCCGCCCTTCTGCGCCACGTCCTCGCCGAACAGCAGCGCCTCGGGGTACTTCGCCAGCAGGTCGTGCAGCGCCTGCCCGATCTGGATCGCCAGGTGCCGCGGCGGCAGGTTTTCCGGCAGCTTCGCCTCGCCGCCGAACACGGCCAGGCGTTTTTCCGCGTAGTCGGCACGCGTGGCCTCGGCTTTCACCGCGGCCGGCGTGTACGGCGCCAGCGGCTTCATCACGTCCTCCAGCGAGGTCAGCCGATGGCGCGAATCCGCATCCTCGGCCGCGGCGAAGCAGCGTTTGCGGGTGGCCTCGTACAGGTTCAGCAGCTCGTCCTTCGAGTACAGGCCCGACTCCAGCGCGATGCCGGCCGAGCGCAGCAGCGGATCGGAGCATTCGACCGCAAACAATTCCTCGATGCTGCGCCACTCGATCTCGAAATCGGTGCCGGCATGGCCCATCACGCGCGTCGTCTTGAGATGCAGGAAAGTCGGCCGGCGCGTCGTGCGGCAATGTTCCACTGCGCGCTGCACCTGGGCGTAGCCTTCGGCCAGGTCGAGGCCGTCGGCGAAGAAATAATCCAGATTCGCGCGATGCTGGTAGTTGTTGGCCACCCAGCCGCTCGGCGTCTTCACCGAGATGCCGATGCCGTTGTCCTCGCACACGAACAGCACCGGCGCGGGCAGCTTCTGGTACGCCGTCCATGCCGCGGCGTTGAATGAGGTCTGCGCGGTGGCGTGGTTGCTGGAGGCATCGCCGAACGAGCAGATCGTGATGCTGTCGTCGGGAATCGGCAGCGGGTGGCCGATGCGGCGCGCCTGCTCGATCGCCACCGCGGTGCCCAGCGCCTTGGGCAGGTGCGAGGCGATCGTCGAGGTCTGCGGCAGCACCCACAACGGCTTGCTGCCCCACACCTTGTGGCGGCCGCCGGAGGCCGGATCGTCCTTGCTGGCGGCGAAGCTCAGCGCCGAATCCATCACCGGATCCATGCCCGGAATCTTGCGGAAGCGCTCGGCCATGAAGCCGCCCGAACGGTAATGCAGGAACGCCGGATCGGTATGCCGGGCCAGCCGCGCCACCATCGCGTTGCCCTCGTGGCCGCTGGAACCGATCGTGTAGAAGACCTTGTTCTGCACGCGCAGCACGCGCGCCATCAGGTCGAGGTGGCGCGAGATCAGCTGCGATTCGAACAGCTCGCGAAAGCCGCGTGCATCCAGCGCACTGCCCGGCAGCACCGCCTCGCTGTCGCGCGGCGCGGCGCGCACGTCGCCGCGCCACAGCTGCACGAACTCGATGAAGTTCTGGTCGACGACTTCGGCACGGTTGAAGCCCTTGTGGCGAGCGCTGAGGGTGAACGGAATGGACATGGCGTGGTATCGATGAGTGTTCAGGGGATTGTTTCGTAGGAGCGCGCTGGCGGGCGATGCCTTTGAGGAGTATCGCCCGCCAGCGGGCTCCTACGGCGGCGAGTGCTGCATCGGGGTGTGGCCGGGTTGTGCCTGTACGCGGCCTAGCCACGCGCAGATATTCGGGAAGGCTGACAGCTGGAAGCCGCCATCGCCGGCGCAATGGGTGTACGCGTACAGCGCGATGTCGGCGATGCCGTAGCGGTCGCCGACGAACCATTCGCGCCCGGCCAGGTGCTGCTCCATCACGCCGAGTACCTGCGCGCCCTTCTGCAGCAGCGCGGGTACCTCGGCCTGGCGCGGGTGGTCGGACGGCAGCCAGCCGCGGATGAAGCGCGCCACCGCGATGCACGGCTCGTGGCTGTACTGCTCGAAGAACAGCCACTGCAGCGTCTGCGCGCGCAGCCAGCGGTCGTCCGGCAGGAACGGCGTGCCTTCGGCGAGGTAACAGAGGATTGCGTCGGATTCGGCGAGCCGGCGGCCGTCCTCCAGCTCCAGCAGCGGCACCTTGCCGTTCGGGTTCTTCGCCAGGTAATCCGGCGTGCGCGTTTCGCCATGCGCGCTGTCCACGTCGACCCAGCGGTAGTCGCGGCCCAGCTGGTCCAGCAGGAGTTGCAGCTTGTAGCAGTTGCCGGAGGCACGCATGCCGTAGATCGTGATCATGGCCGTTCCTCGCTCAAGCACTTCAGCAGCGTCGCGCGCTGCAGGTCCTTTGGACGTCCGAAACTTTCCAGCACGCGGACCTGTTCCGCCACCGTGGGAATCGGGACCGCGAGGCCGTCCACATCCCGTGTGACGATCCGGTCGACCCGCACCGGTTCCCAGCCGCGCTCGCCGCAGAGTTCGAGGCCACCCATGACTTCCACCGGCAGCCCGGGAAAATGGAAACGGGCAAAGCGCGAGCGGAAGCGCTCCTCGCCGCACGGCACGCAGGTGTCATCGCGCCGTGCCCGCCAGTGCCCGATCAGGATCTCCGCATCACGCACGCTGGTCAGCACGTCGAGGTCGGCCACCGCCACCTCGGCACCGGCCAGGCGCACTGCAGCGCTGCCGATCAGGGTCCACGGATCGCGGCAAAGGCGCTGCAGCTCCGGTATCGCCGCCGCGAGTACCTCGCGCCATGCCGCCGCCGTGTCGACGTGGACGGAGGCATTCATGGCCGTGCGCGGCGACGGCGCCATTGCTCGCGCGTCTGTGCCCATATCTCGGTCGGCGAATCCTCGTACGGCGCCGGCAGCTTGCCCGCGCCGCGACAGGTCGAACCGAGCCGCTGCGCCAGCGCCTGCGAGGCGTGGTTGTCGGGATGGATCGAATGGATCATCTCGTCCCAGTCCAGTCGGTCGAAGGTCCAGTCGATCGCCGCGCTGCAGCCTTCCAGCGCGTAGCCCTTGCCCCAGGCAGCGCGTGCCAGGCCCCAGCCCACTTCGGTGCCGGGCCAGCCGGCCGGATGCCATGGCCCGAGCCGGCCGATCCACTGGCCGCTGCCTTTCTCGATCACCGAGAACATCGCAAAACCCTGGATCGACCAGGCGCCGGCCAGCGAGAGGAAGCCGCGCCACGCGGCCGCACGCGGCTGCTGGCCGCCGATGAAACGGGCGGCTTCGATGTCGGCCATGTTTTCTGCATAGGCGTCGAAATCCTGTGCCTGGGGCGGCCGCAGGATCAGGCGTTCGGTTTCGATGCGGATGTCGGGCATGTGCAAGGCTGGACTCCTGAAGCCGCTCTCCGCGGAGAGCGGCTGGGGTGAGGGTGCGGGCTTGCGAAGGTACCCATATCGCGCTTCGCCCGAACCCTCATCCGTCGCTTCGCGCCACCTTCTCCCAAAGGGAGAAGGGAACCATCAGAACGCGTTGATGCCGGTCAGTTCGCGGCCCACCACCAGCTCGTGCACGGTCTCGGTGCCTTCATAGGTGATCACCGATTCCAGGTTCAGCGCGTGGCGGATCGCACCGTGCTCAGTGGTGATGCCGGCGCCGCCGAGGATGTCGCGGCACTGCCGCGCGATGTCGATCGCCATGCGGCAGTTGTTCCACTTCGCCAGCGAGACCTGGGTCGGCTGCATCTTGCCGGCATCCTTCAGCCGGCCCAGCTGCAGCGACAGCAACTGCGCGGTGGTGATGCGGCGGGCCATGTCGGCCATCTTCAGCTGCACCGCCTGGTTGGAAGCAAGCGGACGGCCGAACAGGATGCGCTCCTTCGTATAGTCGAGCACTTCCTTCAGGCAGGCCTGGGCGGCGCCGATCGGGCCCCAGGTGATGCCGTAGCGCGCCTGGGTCAGGCAGCCCAGTGGCCCCTTCAGGCCCCTCACGTTGGGCAGCCGCGCACTGTCCGGCACGCGCACATTGTCGAAGAACAGCGCGCTGGTGACCGAGGCGCGCAGGCTCATCTTCTTGTGGATTTCCTGTGCCTTGAAGCCCGCTGTGTCGGTCGGCACCACGAAGCCCTGGATGCCGTCCCCGGTCTGCGCCCACACGATCGCGATGTGCGCGAGGTTGCCATTGGTGATCCACATCTTGGCGCCGTTGATGACCCAGTCGCCGCCATCCTTCTTGGCATTCGTCTTCATGTTCGCCGGATCGGAGCCGCCGTGCGGCTCGGTCAGGCCGAAGCAGCCGATCACCTCGCCGGCGGCCATCTGCGGCAGGTACTGCTGTTTCTGCTCCTCGCTGCCGTAGGCATAGATCGGGTACATGCACAGCGAGCTCTGCACCGAGGCGAAGCTGCGCAGGCCGGAATCGCCGCGCTCCAGCTCCTGGCAGATCAGGCCGTAGCTGACGCCGTTCATGCCGGCGCCGCCGTAGGTCTCCGGAATCGTGGCGCCGAGCAGGCCGAGCGCGGCGATCTCCGGGATCAGTTCCTTCGGGAAGCGGCCCTGGTCGAAGCAGTCGCCGATGATCGGCAACACGCGCTCGTCGACGAAACGACCGACGGTGTCCTGCACCATGCGTTCCTCGTCGGTGAGCAGCGAACGGACATCGTACAGATCGAGCGGATTCAGACTGACAGCCATGGAAGCTCCGGAGAGGGCGCGTAAAAACCGGTATTGTAGCGCGGGCCATGCTGGCGCACAGGCCGGATGCGCGCAGCAGACCCGACGGGGGCGCATGGCCCGCGCACCTTGCCTTGCCTCGCTTCCCTGCCCGCCGCTCCATCCACCTCGACGGAAACCCATGTTCAAAGGCGTCTTGCTCGGCTTCATGGCCTTCGCCGCATTCGCCATCAGCGATGCGTTCGTGAAATCGCTGCACGGTTCCCTGCCTGCGTACGAGGCGGTGTTCTTCGGCGCGGCGCTGGGCCTGACCGCCCTGCCGTTCATCAAGGGTCCGGCTGACCGCTGGCGCGACGTGGTGCTGGCGCGACGCCCGGGCCTGTGGCTGGTGCGTGCCGCGGCCAGTGCGATCGGCAGCACCGCGGCGGTGATCGCGTTCACCGCGCTGCCGATGGCGGAAGCCTTCGCGCTGATCTTCCTGCTGCCGATCTTCGTCACCATCCTGTCGGTGCTGGTGCTGAAGGAGCACGTGGGCTGGCGCCGCTGGTCGGCGGTGGTGGCCGGCTTCGTCGGCGTGCTGGTGGTGCTGCGGCCGGGCTTCCGCGTGCTCGGCGCCGGTCATCTCGCGGCGATCATCTGCGGCCTTTCCGGCGCTGTCTCGATGATCGCGCTGCGCCTGTCCGGCTCGCACGAGAAACGCGTCACCCTCTACGGCGCCGGCATCATCGGGTCGATGCTGCTCTCCGGCCTGCTGATGCTGGCCGAGTTCCGCTGGCCGGTTCCGGCCCAGTGGCTGCTCCTGTGCGGCTACGGCCTGCTCGCCGCGCTCGGTTCCGTGCTGCTGATGCTGGCCACCCAGAAGGCGCCGGCCAACCACGTCGCACCGACCCAGTACAGCCAGATGCTGTGGGCCGTGCTGCTCGGCTACGTGGTCTTCCATGACCGACTGGACTGGCCCATGGCGACCGGCATCGCGATCATCCTGGGCGCGGGCCTGTTCACCTTCGTGCGCGAGGAGCAGGTCACGCAGTGGTGGAAGCGCATGCGCATGCTCTGACGGCAGGCCGGCACGACCCGGCCGGCGCGATCTGCTGCCACAACGGGACACGCGCATGTTTCGCTGCCCGCCGAAACATGCGCTGGCGGGTCGAGCCCATCATGGCTGCATCGCCCACCCACGAAGGCAACAGGCATGTCGGGATTACTGGCACTCGGACTGGTCTCCGCCCTTTCCGCAAGCACCATCCACCTGCCCCTCGCGCACGACTCCAGCCAGCAGGTCGCCCTGCACTGCGTGACTCCGGCGCATGCGAACGGTCAAGGCGTGCTGTTCGTGCATGGCGCCAGCTTCCCGACCATGCTGGCGTTCGGCTTCGAATTCGCACCGGGGGATTCGTGGATGGACTTCATGGCGCAGCAGGGGTTTCTCGCCTGCGGCCTGGACTTCGTCGGCTTTGGCGCATCCAGCCGTCCCGCGGCCATGGCACGCGCGGCCGCAGACGCCGCGCCGGTGACCCGCGCCCCGGAAGCCGCGCGGGAAATCGCCGTGGCCATCGACTACCTGCGCAAGACGCCCGGAATGGGCCGCATCCATCTGGTCGCGCATTCCTGGGGCACCATTCCGGCTGCCACGTTCGCCGCGAAGCATCCCGGCGCGCTGGCCTCGCTCACCCTGTTCGGCCCGGTCGTGCCGAAGCCGGGCGAGCCGGCCGAACCCATACACGAAGCGTGGTGGACGATCAGCGCCGAAGCACGCTATCAACAGCTGCGCTTCAAGCATGTCCTGCCGCCGGAACTGAGCCTGCTGGAAGCGGCCGTCACGCAGCGCTGGGCCCGCGAATTCGACGCGTCCGCGCCGCACGTGGCGGGCGACCCGCCGGGCGAGCTGCGCATTCCCGCCGGTCCCGCGGCAGACATCGACACCGTCGCATCCAGCGGCAGCTACCCGTACGACCGGGCGGCCATCACGGTTCCGGTCTTCGTGGTGTACGGCGACTACGACACGGTGACGGACGATGCGGGCGCCACGGCATTCCTGGCGAGGTTCAGCGCCAGCCCGCTCAAGTGGCGCATGCGCATCGACCACGGCAGCCACGTGATGCACCTGGAGCGCAACCGTCACTCCCTGTACCGGAGCGTGGACGCCTTCATCCACGCGGCACAGGACATGCAACCATGATTGCGGTGATCTTCGAACTCGTGCCGGCCGAGGGACGCGGCCAGGACTATCTGGACATCGCCGCCGACCTGCGCCCGCTGCTCGACGGCATCGACGGCTTCCTCTCGATCGAGCGCTTCGGGAGCCTCGCGACCCCGGGGAAGATCCTCTCGCTGTCGTTCTGGCGCGACGAGGAGGCGGTGGCGGGCTGGCGCCGGACGGAAGCGCACCGTATCGCCCAGGGCCAGGGCCGCGCCGGCGTCTTCAGCGACTATCGGCTGCGCGTGGCCAGCGTCATCCGCGATTATGGCATGCACGAGCGCGGGCAGGCGCCCGCGGACAGCCGCGCGTTCCACGCCTGAAAGCCGCGTCAGCGTCGGCGCGCACGCGCCAGTCCGCGCAGGCGCGTGGCGCAGCGCGCGAGTTCGGTGCGCAACGCCGCCGGCGCGTGAATCTCGAAGCCGAACGGCAGGCCGGCGAGCTGGCGCGCGAACCAGTCCAGGTCGTCGGCGCCGGTACGCAGCAGCACGCCGCCCGGCACCGGTTCGAGCAGGCCGAACGCCAGCGAGAACGCCTTGCGCGCCGTGGGCAGATCCGCGTGCAACAGCACCTCGATCGCGTGGGCGTGCGGCATCGTGGCGATGCTTCGCTGCAGCTGATCCAGGGCGTCGAAACCGGGTGGCCGGCGGAACGGTTGATCGAGCAGGCGCACCTCGCCGACCCGGTCCAGCCGGAACGAACGCAGGCCGTGGCGCAGGTGGCACATGCCCACCGCGTACCAGGCACCCGCCCGCCAGGCCAGGCCGTACGGGTCGAACTCGCGCTCGGTGTGGGCGCCCACGGCGGAGTCGTAGCCCATGGACACGCGCCGCTGTGCCTGCGCCGCGCCGGTCAACGCGATCAGCGCCGCATTGCTGCCGGGCGTACTCGAGGCCGGCAACAAATCGACCTTGACGGTATCGGCGATCGCGCGCACGTGGCGCTTCAGGCCATCAGGCATGACCCGCGCCAGCTTCGCCTGCACGCTTTCCACCGCCGGCGCCGCCTCGGCCAGGCCCAGCCCGCGCGCCGCCACCATGCCGACCGACAGCGCCACCGCCTCGTCGTTGGTGAACATCATCGGCGGCAGCCTGAAGCCGGCGACCAGCATGTAGGCGCCGTGGCGGCCGCGTTCGGTGGTGAGCGGAATGCCGAGGTCCTCCAGCATCACGATGTAGCGCCGCAGCGTGCGCACGTCCACGCCGACCCGGCGCGCCAGTTCGGGACCGCTCATGCGGCCGTGGCTCTGCAGCAGGTCGAGCACCGCCAGCACGCGGGTGGTGGGTTTCGCCATGGCGGCCATGGTAGCGATAAATCAGGGCGGTTGTTGCCCTGTATGGGTTTTAGCGTAGGCCCTGCGCTACCCGGCGCACAGGCCAGGGATACCCATGAACCACTTCAAACGACTGTTACCCGGCATCGTCGCGGGCATCGCGCTCGGTGCCGCCATGTCGGCACACGCCAAACCCGCGAACGAGGCCCCCATGATGGAAAGCGTGCAGCACCTCAAGGATTATCAGGTCGTCGAATTCCGTCGCTACGTCACGGCTGACTGCGAGCTGGCGCACTTCGTCAAATACTTCGACGCGTATTTCCCGGAAGCCTTCGAGCAGCTCGGCGCGATGGTGTTCGGCCAGTTCACCGAGCGCGGACACCCGAACCACTTCACCTGGCTGCGCGGCTTCCACGACATCAACGCGCGCCCGATCGTCAACGCGGCGTTCTACTACGGGCCGCTGTGGAAGGAACACCGGATCAAGGTCAACGCGATCCTGCCGGACAGCGACAACGTGATGCTGCTGCGCCCGCTGTACGCGGAACACGGCATCAGCGTGCTGCCGGCAGTCGATCCGGTGACCGAGGAACGCGGCGCGCAGGGCATCGTGGTCGCGCAGATCTTTGCGGTGAAAAAAGGCAGCGAGGAGGACTTCGCGAAACAGGCCGAGGCCGCGTTCGACGCCTACCGCATCGAGGGCGTGCACGCGGCCGGCGTGCTGGTGTCGCTGGATGTGCCGAACAACTTCCCGCAATTGCCGATCCGCACCGACGGACCGTTCCTGGTCTGGCTGGGCGTGCTCCGGGACGAGGCCACGCTGAAGCGCCGGCTCGCGCCGATCCTGACGTCCGCCGAACGATCGCTGACGGCGGGTGGCCTCTTGCGCGGTGCGCCGGAACGCGTGGTGATGGACCCGACCCCGCGCTCGCGCCTGCGCTGGCTTGCCGGCACGGGCGCCGGGGTTTCACCATGAACCACGTCGAGGAACTGTGGCTGTTCTTCGCGCTGGTCTTCGGCATCGTGGTGCTGCCCGGCCTGGACATGGCCTTCGTGCTGGGCAGCACGCTGGCCGGCGGGCGCCGCCGCGGCTTCGCCGCGCTGGCCGGCATCGTCGCCGGCGGCGTGTGCCATGTCGTGATGACCGCGCTGGGCATCGGCGTGCTGCTGAAATTGATCCCCGGCGCATTCAACGCGCTGCTGCTGGCCGGCGCGCTGTACATCGCCTGCTCGGGCTGAGCTGGCTGGCGGAGATCGGCGCGCACGGCGTCGTCGCCGGCCCGGACTCGTCGCTGCAGAGCCAGCCGGCCAACGCCATCAAGAAGGCGATCGCGCGTGAGGGCATCACCGTCGATCAGCTCGATGTCATCGAGATCAATGAGGCGTTTGCCGCGGTGTCGCTGGCGTCCGCCCGCGAATTGGGGTTGGACGAGGCGACGGCCGCTGCCAAGGTCAACGTCAACGGTGGCGCGATCGCCATCGGTCACCCGATCGGGTCGTCCGGTGCGCGGATCACCCTGCACGCGGCGCTGGAGCTGGCCCGCAAGGGCTCCGGCTACGCCGTCGCGGCGCTGTGTGGCGCGGGCGGCCAGGGTGACGCACTGATCCTGCGCCGTCCCTGACCGCTGAGAATGCCCTCAGTTTGATCAACGACGTGACGTAGTAGCTGGCGTCCGCGTCGGGCACGATGGC
>CAVPQF010000113.1:0-16499 GCA_963707225.1 uncultured Gammaproteobacteria bacterium | reverse complement strand
GGCGACCATCTCGGTGGCCGTGCCGGTGCCGGGCAGACCCATGCCGTCGATGTCGAGCCTGCGATCGTTCGGCGCACCGACGGCGTAGAGCACGGCGTGATGGTGGGCGCGCAGTTCGGCGTGGGACAGATCCGACCCCACCTCGACGTTGAGGAAGAACCGGAAGCCCCGGCGCTTGGCGATCTTGTCGAACAGCCGGGTGACCCGCTTGGTGCTCTGGTGATCGGGTGCCACTCCTGCGCGTACCAACCCATAGGGCGTCGGCAGGCGATCGAACACATTCACCCGCACACCCCGCTGGGTCAGCAGCTCATCGGCGGCGTACATCGCGGCGGGTCCGGATCCGACGATCGCCACCGTCAACGGATTCGCCCCGCGCGGAAGCACTTTCGGCGCGTCGATCGGCCAGCCCGGGCAGGTCGCGCTCCAGCTTCTCGATCTCCTCGCGGAACGCGTGCACGTCCTCGAACTTGCGGTAGACCGAGGCGAAGCGCACGTAGGCGACCTGGTCGAGGTTCTTCAGCTCGCGCATCACCAGTTCGCCGAGCTGGCGCGACGGCACCTCGCGCTCGCCGCTGCGGCGCAGGTCGTTGATGATGGTGCGCACGGCGCTGTCCACGTCATGGCTGGCCACCGGCCGTTTCTGCAGCGCGCGTTCGAAGCTCACCCGCAGCTTGCGCTCGTCGAACACTTCGCGCCGCTCGCCGCTCTTCACGATCGTCGGCAGCTTCAGCTCGGCGGTTTCATATGTATTGAAGCGCTCGCCGCACTGCTCGCACTCGCGCCGGCGACGCACGCTGGCACCGTCTTCGGTGAGCCGCGAGTCGATCACGCGGGTGTCTTCGTGCTGGCAGAAGGGGCAATGCATCAGGGGGCGGGGAACGGGGAACGGGGAACGGGGAACACCTGGCCTGCCGCCAACTTGGACCTCAGCGAATTCTTCAATGCCTGCAGTTGCCGTGCGATCCCATGCAATGACGTCAACAGCGACGACAAATCGTCTTCGGACAAATAGCCGAAACGCTGTGACAGCAGCAGCTGGGTTTCGACCTTGGCAAGTGACCCGGACGACATGGACAAGAACCTCAAATAATCTCTCGTGGAACTGCGAGCATTGCCCTCGGCAATACATGATGCAATGGAAACCGAAGCACGGCGCAATTGGCTGGTCAATCCAAAGCGCTCATCGGGCGGAAACGCCCGCGTTGCCACATGAATCGCCGCAGCCAACGCCATAGCTTCTTGCCAGACTCTCAATTCCCGGAAATCCTGCGCCACCGGAACCTCCATGTTCCCCGTTCCCCGTTCCCCGTTCCCCGTTCCCAAATCAACCGTACACTGGAAACCTGCGGCACTGCGCCGTCACCGCCTCTCGCACGCGGGCGATCACCGCCTCGTCGGCGGGCGCGTCCAGCACGTCGCAGATCCAGTTCGTCAGCTCGATGCAATCCGCTTCCAGATAGCCGCGGGTGGTGACGGCAGGCGTGCCGACGCGCAGGCCGGAGGTGACGAACGGCTTGCGCGGGTCGTTCGGCACGGCGTTCTTGTTGACCGTGATATGCGCCTTGCCCAGCGCCTCCTCCGCGTCCTTGCCGGTCACATCCTTGCCGATCATGTCGACCAGCATCAGGTGGTTCTCGGTACCGCCGGAGACGATCTTGTAGCCGCGCGCGATGAAGGTCTTCGCCATCGCCTTGGCGTTCTTTACCACCTGGGTCTGGTAGGCGGTGAACGCCGGCTCCAGCGCTTCCTTGAACGCCACCGCCTTGGCCGCGATCACGTGCATCAGCGGGCCGCCCTGGATGCCGGGGAACACGATCGACTGCAGCTTCTTCTCGATCTCCTCGCCCGCCCCCTTCGCCACGATGATGCCGCCGCGCGGGCCGCGCAGGGTCTTGTGGGTGGTCGAGGTGACCACGTGCGCATGCGGCAGCGGGCTCGGGTACACGCCGGCGGCGACCAGGCCGGCGACGTGGGCCATGTCGACGAACAGGTAGGCGCCGACCTTGTCGGCGATGGCGCGGAAACGTGCCCAGTCCATCACCTGCGAATAGGCGGAGAAGCCGGCCACGATCATCTTCGGCTGGTGCTCGACGGCGAGGCGCTCGACTTCGTCGTAGTCGACCAGGCCGTTCTCGTCGACGCCGTACTGCACCGCATCCAGGATCCTGCCGGAGAGATTCACCTTGGCGCCGTGGGTGAGATGGCCGCCGTGGGCCAGGCTCATGCCGAGGATCTTGTCGCCCGGCTGCAGCAGCGCGAAGTACACCGCCTGGTTCGCCTGCGAGCCGGAGTGCGGCTGCACGTTGGCGTAGTCGCAGTCGAACAGCTGCTTGAGCCGCTCGATCGCCAGCTTCTCGGCGATGTCCACGTATTCGCAGCCGCCGTAGTAGCGCTTGCCCGGATAACCTTCGGCGTACTTGTTGGTGAGCTTGGAGCCCTGCGCTTCCATCACCCGGGGGCTGGCGTAGTTCTCCGAGGCGATCAGTTCGACGTGATCTTCCTGGCGCTGGCCTTCATCGGCGATGGCCTGGGCCAGTTCGTCGTCGTAACCGGCAATCGTGCAGTCCTTGGGGAACATTCTGGCCTCGGCAGGTGGTGGGGGATTAGCCGGAAAGTGTAGCGCTGCCGGGCGTTTGCGGCCACCGCTCAGCGCCCGCCCCGGCTGACCGCCGCCCGCCGATGCAACGCCGACACCATCACGTAGCTGATCACCATCAGCAGCAGCCACGCCCCCAGCTTGCCCAGCGGCACCATGTGCCAGCCGTGGCGCTGCGCCGGATACAGCCAGGCCTTGCCCAGCGTGCCGGCGTTCTCCGCCAGCCAGATGAACGACGCCACCAGCACGAAACCCGGCAGCAGCGGCATGCGCCGATGCACGCGACGAATCCGGTAATGCACCTGGCACGGCCCGAACAGCCACGCCAGCGCGACGAACAGCAGCCAGCGCATGTCCGGCAGATAGTGGTGCGTGAAGAAATTGACGTAGATGCCAGCCGCCAGCGCCACCGTGGCCGCGAACGGCGGATGGCGGGTGAAGCGGAAGTCGAACAGCCGCCATGCCCGCGCGATGTAGCTGCCGATCGAGGCGTACATGAAGCCGCTGAACAATGGCACGCCGCCCAGGCGCAGCAACGACGCCTCGGGATAGACCCACGAACCGACCGACGTCTTGAACAACTCCATCAACGTGCCGACGACGTGGAACAGCACGATCACCCTTGCCTCTTCCACGCTTTCCAGCCGCGTGCCGAGCAGCACCAGCTGGATCGCCAGCGCGGCCACGGTGAGGAAGTCGTAGCGTGCCCACGCCACATCGGCCGGATACCAGCGCCAGCTGGCCAGGATCAGCGCCACCATCAGCCCGCCGAACAGGCAGGCCGAGGCCTGCTTCAGTCCGAAGCAGACGAACTCATGGGCGAACACGGCAAACCGGCCATGCAACCGCAGCCGTCGGGCCAGGTAGCGATCGAGCACGGCCAGGCGCCGCCAGCGCATCGTCGCGATACCCGTTTCCACGAAGAGCCCCATGTGCATGCCCCTTGCCGGATGACAGCCGAAGATCGACCGCCGATGTGGCAGGAGACGTGCGGCGCCAGGGCAAAAGACGGGCACTCGCCCGTTTCCACTCGATCACTGAATGACAATATTTGAAATCTGTCATTCAATACGGCATGCTTTGCGCCTAGCTCCCCGCACAGGACAAGCACGATGGAACATCGAATCCTTGGCCATGACGGCCTGCAGGTTTCCGCCCTCGGCCTCGGCTGCATGGGCATGTCCGACCTCTACGGCAAGGCCGACCGCGGCGAAGGCATCGCCACCGTGCGTGCCGCGCTGGATGCCGGCGTCAGCCTGCTCGACACCGGCGACTTCTACGGCATGGGCGACAACGAGATGCTTCTGGGCGAAGCGCTGGCCGGCCGCCCGCGCGACAGCTACCAGCTCAGCGTGAAGTTCGGCGCCCAGCGCGGCCCGGACGGCGCGTGGCTGGGCTACGACGCACGTCCCGCCGCGGTGAAGACCGCCCTGGCGTACTCGCTCAGGCGCCTGCGCACCGACTACGTCGACATCTACCGCCCCGCCCGGCTGGACCCGAACGTGCCGATCGAGGACACCGTCGGCGCGATCGCCGAGCTGGTCCAGGCCGGCTACGTGCGGCGGTTCGGCCTGTCCGAGGTGGGCGTGGAGACGATCCGCCGCGCACACGCCGTGCTGCCGGTGGCCGACCTGCAGATCGAGTATTCGCTGATCTCGCGCGGCATCGAGGCGGCGATCCTGCCGGCCTGCCGCGAGCTGGGCATCGCCGTCACCGCCTACGGCGTGCTGTCGCGCGGACTGATCAGCGGCCACTGGTCGAAGGGCCGCGGCACCGACGCGCGCGACTTCCGCCAGCACAGCCCGCGCTTCCAGGGCGACAACCTCGAACGCAACCTGGCTCTGGTCGACCTGTTGCGCCAGCTCGCCGAAGCGCGCGGAGTCAGCGTGGCGCAGCTGGCGATCGCCTGGGTGCTGGCGCGCGGCGATGACATCGTCCCTCTGGTCGGCGCGCGCACGCGCGAACGCCTGCACGAAGCGCTGGGCGCGCTGCAGGTCACGCTCTCCGCCGACGACCTCGCCGCGATCGAGCGCGCCGTTCCGCCCGATGCGGCGGCCGGCGATCGCTATGCGGCCGCGCAGATGGCCATGCTCGACAGCGAACGCGACGCGCGCTGAAGCGCGTCGCCACTCCCAACCCATTCGAGGAACACCGCATGTACGCCATCATGGGCATCACCGGCCAGGTCGGCGGCGGCGCCGCCAGGCATCTGCTGGACCACGGCCAGCGCATCCGCGCGATCGTGCGCGACAGGACGAAAGCCGCGGCCCGGGCCGCGCGCGGCGCCGAGATCGCCATGGCCGACGGATCCGACGCCGCGGCACTGGCCGCCGCGTGATCGAGCTGGAAGGCCCGCGGCGCTACAGCGCACTCGACATGGCGCAGGCACTGGCCGCGGTGCTCGAGCATGACGTCGAGGCGACCGCGGTGCCGCGCGAGCAATGGGCGGCGCGCCTCGAAAGCGAGGGCATGCGGGCGGGCCGCACCGGCCCGCGCATCGCCATGCTGGACGGCTTCAACAGCGGCTGGATCGGCTTCGAGAACGGCACGACGGAGCACGTGCGCGGCCACATTCCACTGGGCTACGTGGTCGACGAACTCGTCAGCGCCAGCCTCGGCATGGTTGAATCGGCGGCATGAACGACTCCGTGCTGACCCCCGAACGCATCCTCGCCGCCGCCGAGGAGGTGCTGCGCCGCTACGGCCCGGGCAAGGCCACCGTGGTCGACGTGGCGCAGGCGCTGGGGGTCAGTCACGGCAGCGTGTACCGCCATTTCGCCAGCAAGGCGGCTCTGCGCGACGCGGTGCTGCACGGCTGGCTGGAGCGGATGATGGCGCCGCTGCGCACGATCGCCGCCAGCCGCGCCGCGCCGCCGGCACGGCTGCGCCTGTGGCTGTCAACGTTGCGCGAGATCAAGCGCGACAAGGCCCTGGGCGAACCGGAGCTGTTCGCCACCTACGGCGCCCTGGCCGCGGATGCGCGGGAGGTGATCGGCGAGCACGTCGAACACCTGCGCGAACAGATCGCCTCGATCGTCGCCGCCGGCGTGGCCAGCGGCGACTTCCGCCAGGTGGATGCCAGGGCCACCGCGCTGGCGATCTTCGACGCCACCTCGCGCTTCCACTACCCCGGCATGGCACACCTGTGGGGCACGCCGGGCGAAGATGCCGCCTTCGCCCAGCTGGTCGACCTGCTGCTGGCCGGCCTGGCGCCGACCACCGCGCCGCCCCGGCGCCGCAAATCGGCAGGCTGACCCACGGAACGCCGGCCCAAGCCGCTATAATGCGCGGTTTGACGAATTCCCTTTCCGTGCCGGCCGAAGCAGGCGGCGCGGCGCCCGCTTTCGGAGGTTGCATGAGCTCGCAGTACATCTACACCATGAACGGGGTCAGCAAGATCGTCCCGCCGAAGCGCCAGATCATCAAGGACATCTCGCTCAGCTTCTTCCCCGGCGCCAAGATCGGCCTGCTCGGCGTCAACGGCGCGGGCAAGTCCACCGTGCTGAAGATCATGGCCGGCGTGGATACCGACTTCCAGGGCGAGGCACGCGCGCAGCCGGGCACCAAGATCGGCTACCTGGCGCAGGAGCCCGACCTGAACCCGGCAAAGACCGTGCGCGAAGTGGTCGAGGAAGGCGTGGTCGAAATCCTCGATGCGCAGAAGCGGCTGGAAGAGGTGTACGCCGCCTACGCCGAGGACGGCGCGGATTTCGACAAGCTGGCGAAGGAACAGGAAAAGCTGGAGAACCTGCTGGCCGCCAACGACGCGCACGCGCTGGAGCGCCAGCTGGAAGTGGCCGCCGACGCGCTGCGCCTGCCGGCGTGGGATGCGGTCATCGGGCCGCTGTCCGGCGGCGAGAAGCGCCGCGTCGCGCTGTGCCGCCTGCTGCTGTCCAAGCCGGACATGCTGCTGCTGGACGAGCCGACCAACCATCTGGACGCCGAGTCGGTGGACTGGCTGGAGCAGTTCCTGCACGACTACCCCGGCACCGTGGTGGCGGTCACCCATGACCGCTACTTCCTCGACAACGCCGCCGAGTGGATCCTCGAACTCGACCGCGGCCGCGGCATTCCGTGGAAGGGCAACTACACCGAATGGCTGGAGCAGAAGGACGCACGCCTGAAGCAGGAAGCCAGCTCCGAGAAGTCACGGCAGAAGGCGATCGCGAAGGAACTGGAATGGGTGCGCTCGGCCGCCAAGGGCCGCCAGTCCAAGGGCAAGGCCCGCCTGGCCCGCTTCGAGGAACTGAACTCGGTCGACTACCAGCGCCGCAACGAGACGAATGAAATCTTCATCCCGCCGGGCGAGCGCCTGGGCCAGGAGGTGATCGAGTTCAGGAACGTGACCAAGTCGTTCGGCGACCGCGTGCTGATCGAGGACCTGTCGTTCAAGGTGCCGCCGGGCGCCATCATCGGCGTGATCGGTCCGAACGGCGCCGGCAAATCCACCCTGATGAAGATGATCATGGGCAAGGAAACGCCGGACTCCGGCGAGGTGAAGCTGGGCCATACCACCAAGCTCGCCTACGTCGACCAGTCGCGCGACGCGCTCGACCCGAAGAACAACGTATGGCAGGAAGTGTCCGGCGGCTCGGACATCCTCACCATCGGCAACTTCGAGATCCAGTCGCGTGCCTACATCGGCCGCTTCAACTTCAAGGGCACCGACCAGCAGAAGATCGTCGGCAGCCTGTCCGGCGGTGAACGCGGTCGCCTGCACATGGCCAAGACCCTGTTGCAGGGCGGCAACGTGCTGCTGCTCGACGAGCCGTCCAACGACCTGGACGTGGAAACCCTGCGCGCGCTGGAAGACGCCCTGCTGGAATTCCCGGGCAGCGCGATCGTGATCTCGCATGACCGCTGGTTCCTCGACCGCATCGCCACCCACATCATCGCGTTCGAGGGCGACTCGCACGTGGAATTCTTCCCCGGCAACTACAACGAGTACGAAGCGGACAAGAAGCGCCGCCTCGGCGACGAAGGCGCCCGCCCGCACCGCGTGAAGTACAAGAAGCTGGCTTGACGGCGGCCTGAGCCCCTCTCCCTGCGGGAGAGGGGTTGGGGTGAGGGTACGGGCGGAGCGCGATCTTGGAATCTGCCGCGAGGTTCATGCCGTCGCTCCGCCCGAACCCTCATCCGCCCCTTCGGGGCACCTTCTCCCCGGGGGAGAAGGAAACCGCCAACGGAGACCCCGATGCACTTCATGCAATCCCTGCAACAGGCATGGACCCGCAACGACTCGCTGGTCTGTGTCGGCCTCGATCCGGAACCGGCGAAGTTCCCCGCGCATCTGCATGACGCGCCCGACGCGGTGTTCGATTTCTGCCGCGCCATCGTCGACGCCACCGCCGACCTGGTGTGCGCGTTCAAGCCGCAGATCGCGCACTTCGCCGCGCTGCGCGCCGAAGACACGCTGGAGCGGCTGATCGCGCACATCCACGCCGGGCATCCCGGCGTGCCGGTGATCCTCGACGCCAAGCGCGGCGACATCGGCAGCACCGCGCAGCACTACGCCAGCGAGGCGTTCGAGCGCTACCAGGCCGACGCGGTGACGCTGAACCCGTATCTCGGCCGCGATTCGATCCAGCCGTTCCTCGACCGTGCCGACAAGGGCGTGATCCTGCTTTGCCGCACGTCCAATCCCGGCGGCGCGGATTTCCAGGCGCTGGATTGCGGCGGCCAGCCGTTGTACCTGCGCGTGGCCGAGACGGTTGCCCGCGAGTGGAACGGCCATGACAACTGCGCACTGGTCACCGGCGCGACCTGGCCGCAGGAACTGGGCAAGGTGCGTGCGGTGGTCGGCGAGATGCCGCTGCTGGTACCCGGCATCGGCGCCCAGGGCGGCGATGTGGAAGCGGTGCTGCACAACGGTCGCAATACCGCCGGCACGGGCCTGCTGATCAGCTCGTCGCGCGCGATCCTCTACGCCGGCCGCGGCGAGGATTTCGCCGCGGACGCCCGCGCTGCTGCCAGCGAACTGCGCGACACCATCAATCGCTGCCGGCGCGGCTGAGCAGATCGCGTCGACATTGCCGGCCCGGCGATCAGCCGGTCGCCGTCTTCGCCGCCTGCAGCGTCTTCGTCTTCAGATCCAGCGTATCGGCCGCATCCAGCAATGCGCGCGCAAAGCTGCGCACCTCGGCGGGACGCAAGGCATACCAGTTGCCGCTCTTGCTGTCCTCGGCCAGCTTGCGTCCCGCACGGGACACGCAATGCGGCCGGAAGATCACCATGCCGGTCAGCGATTCCGAACTGATATCCGCAGAGACGATCTGCATGTGCGTTTCATCTTCTTTCTTCACCGAACTCTCCCGGACAGACATCCGCCCTCCTGCAGCTTACGCCACCGCAAGTTCAGGCAGTGTTTCCGCGTACGCCGGCATCCGCACGGCCGTTGTAACCCTTTGGGAGCCGAACAAGCCCGTGGCAGTTCGACGACACGGAGTCGGCAGCGAAGGCCGCGCAGAGCCAGCCGCACTGACGACAACCATGCCTCTTCGCAACGAGAGAATGCGCAAGGGCATCAATCGGCCGCAGCCGTCACCGGCGCCGCCCGGGCATCACCAGCAGCCGATGCGCGCAACAACCTGTCGCGCAACCAGCGCTCGCACGGCAACGACAACCGGCGCTCCACCAACGCGCCCAGCAGCCAGCACAGCGGCAGCGCCAGCAGGTACCACAGAAAACCGGGCCGCAGGTCGCCGCCGGCAAATTTGAACAGGCGCACCACCGCGAACACCACGAACATGTGGCTGAGATAGATCTCGTAGCTGAGCCGTCCCCACGATCGCAGCCAGCCCAGCGCCCGCCAGGGATGCCAGTCGCCACGGCGCTGGCGTTGCTCGCAAGCCAGCAGCAGGCACAGCGCCGAGCATGCCAGCAGCAACATGTAGCCATCGCGCAGCAGATGCCACATCGCCGCGCCGTCGGTCGTCGTGGCGACCAGACCGAGCGCACCCAGCCAGCCAAGCAAGGTGACGGCGCGCATCGACAGCATGCGGGAACGCGCCGCCAGCAACGCCCCGAGCACGCCGATCGCGATCGCCGACATGCCCGGCAGGTAGGCCTTCTCCTGCCAGATCTCGTTGCCGCGCAGCGCGGCGTGCGTCCACGGCATCGACAACGCAAGCAGGATCAGCAGCGGCACCAGCACCCGGCGCCGGCGCGTCAGCAGGCAGGCCATCGGAAAGCCGATGTAGAACAGTTCCTCGATCGACAGCGACCACAGCACGTCCCAGTTGCCCGGCAGATAGCCGGAGCGTCCCTCGTACCAGTTGAGATGCAGGCCGATGGCGGACCAGATCGCGCCTGGCAAGGACTGCCCCGGGCGATGGATCGTGTAATCCGGCACCGCCAGCAGATGCAGCACGGCGAGCACGCCCACCAGCGCCAGCAGGCACGGCACGATGCGGGCGAAGCGCCGCGCGTAGAACGCGCGCATCTCGATCCGCTCCAGGCTGCCCCAGCGGCGCAGCGCATTGCCGGCGATCAGGAAACCGGAGATCACGAAGAACACGAACACGGCCTCGTAGCCGTTGTAGTTCAAGCGGCTCAGGAACCACGGAGGCAACACCTGGGCCAGCGCGGTCTGCTTCAGCGGAATGCGCTGGCCCAGGTGGTTGAGGATGACGAACAGGATGGACAGGCCGCGCAGCAGGTCGATGCCGGGATTGCGGCGTGTCAGCGCGGACTGCGCGTCTTTCCCGTCAATCACCAGCGGCTGCATGGATTCCATCGGCAACATCGGCTGCCCTGTGTTCAAAGAGCAGCATCATCCATGGACAGGTGCGGCGCATCAACGCCCGCGCATGGAAATCATGCAGTGACTTCCACCCCGCGCCAGAAGGCCACGCGGTCCTTGATCTCGCTGGCGGCCTCTTTCGGTGTCGGGTAATACCACGCGGCCTGGGCATTCACGTCGCCATCCACGATCACGTCGTAATAGCTGGCCGTGCCTTTCCACGGGCAGATGCTCTGATGATCGCTGGGTCGAAAGTGTTCGCGGCGCAGCGATCCGGCAGGGAAGTAGTGATTGCCCTCGACCACGACGGTATCGTCACTCTCCGCTATCACGGCGTTTTTCCATATAGCCCGCATGTCAGTCGTCTCCGATGTCCTGCCCCGGAAACAGCACGTCGGTATAGCCGAACTTGCTGAAGTCGGTGATGCGTGACGGATACAGCCGGCCGATCAGGTGGTCGCACTCGTGCTGCACCACGCGGGCATGGAAGCCTTCGGCGGTGCGTTCGATGCGCGCGCCATTGGGATCGACGCCTTCGTAGCGGATCAGCGAATAGCGGTTCACCGCGCCACGCAGGCCGGGCACCGACAGGCAGCCTTCCCAGCCCTCCTCCATGTCCTGCGACAGCGGCGTGATCACCGGGTTGAGCAGGATCGTGCGCGGCACTTCGGGGGCGTCGGGATAACGTTCCGAGTGGTCGAAGCCGAAGATCACCAGTTGCAGGTCGACACCGATCTGCGGTGCGGCCAGGCCAACCCCGTCGGCGGCCTGCATGGTCTCGAACATGTCGGCGATCAGCGCATCGAGTTCGGCGCTGCCCAGCATCTCGGGTGGCACCAGCGGCGCGATGCGCAGCAGGCGCGGGTCGCCCATTTTCAGGATGTCATGGATCATGCGTTGCCTCGCCATTGCTCGTCGGGGCTGACGAATGTAGCCGCACTGCCGCCCTTGTTCGACTTGGCCGACTTGCCGCCGAATGCGCCCAGCGCGCTGCCCAGTTCGCCGCTCATGCTGCCGGCGGTGAACGATTTGTACTTCTGGGTGACGCCGACGCTGTCGGTGGCCTTGGCCACGATCGGATGGATGCGTGCGGTCAGCGCGTCGCCGGCGACGCGGCGGAAAAAGTCGGTGGCCGCGTGGTCGCCGCCGGTGAGGATGCCGCGCGCGTCGTTGAGCGTCATCTTGCGGATCGCGTCGCCGAAGATCTCGGCCACCTGCGGCACCGCCTTCTCCGCGGCGCGGTTCATGCTCAGCTCGAACGCGTCGACCTTGGCGCCCCGGCCCAACTGGCGTGCCAGCTTGCCCGCCTGCTCGAGCCTGCCCGGCAGCGGGATGCGCACCTTGCTGTTGTTCCAGAAGCCGCCGTCGCGGCCCAGGCTGTTGATCGCATTGGTGGTGCCCTTGGCCAGCGCCTCCTTGAGCCCGGCGGCGATGTCGCTGTTCGGCAGGTTGCTGCCAGGCTGCGAGGCATTGGACGCATGCGTCGACTGCTTGACCTTGTTCAGCAGATCCTTGAACTGGCCCGAGCCGGCGGCACTCAGCGGCAGCACGGCGACCGCGAGGGCAAGGCTCAGCAAACCGTGGCGAACCGCGATGCGCATGACGAATTCCTTGTGGTCGGCAAGGCGGCAGTGTAGCGCCGCCCCTTGCCACGGCGTGACGACGGGGTCGCGCCATTCGACCAAAGGCTAATGCCGATGGGCCGGTTTTGGGATTGACCGCCGCGGCCGGCGGGACGACTCTTGCGGCACTGTCGAGGAGAACCACCCATGCAAGCCGCCGTCATGCCCAAGCCCAGCCCGGCCAGCAAGATCATGTGGGTCGCCATCGCCATCGTCGGCGCGTTCTGCCTGGGCGTGGTGGCCCTGCGCCGCGGCGAGCCGATCAACGCGATCTGGCTGGTCGCCGCGTCGATCGCCATCTTCGTGATCGGCTACCGCTTCTACGGCAAGTTCATCGAACACTCCGTGCTGAAGCTGGACCCGACCCGCGCGCCGCCCTCGGTGCTGCGCAACGACGGCCTGGATTACGTACCCACCGACAAGTGGGTGGTGTTCGGCCACCACTTCGCCGCGATCGCCGGCGCCGGTCCGCTGGTCGGCCCGGTGCTGGCCGCGCAGATGGGCTACCTGCCCGGCACGCTGTGGATCCTGTTCGGCGTGGTGTTTGCCGGCGCGGTGCAGGATTTCATGATCCTCGGCCTCTCGCTGCGCCGCGACGCCCGTTCGCTCGGCCACATGCTGCGCGAGGAGCTGGGACCCGTGCCCGGCATCGTGGCGATGATCGGCGTGCTGGTGCTGATGATGATCGTGCTGGCAGTGCTGGCGCTGGTCGTGGTCAAGGCCCTGACGCACAGCCCGTGGGGCACCTTCACCGTGGCCGCCACGATCCCGATCGCGTTCCTGATGGGCGCTTACATGCGCTGGTTCCGCCCGGGCCGCATCCTGGAGGTGTCGATCATCGGACTGGTGCTGCTGCTGGCCTCGATCTGGTTCGGCAAGTACGTGGCCGACTCGGCCACGCTGGCGCCGCTGTTCGACTTCGACGCCAAGGCGCTGGCCTGGCTGCTGATCGCCTACGGCTTCTGCGCCTCGGTGCTGCCGGTATGGCTGCTGCTGGCGCCGCGCGATTACCTGTCCACCTTCCTCAAGATCGGCACCATCGCGCTGCTGGCGCTGGCGATCTTCCTGGCCGCGCCGACGCTGCAGTTGCCGGCGGTCACCAGGTTCATCGACGGCACCGGCCCGGTATTCGCCGGCAACCTGTTCCCGTTCCTGTTCATCACCATCGCCTGCGGCGCGGTCTCGGGCTGGCATTCGATCATCGCCTCCGGCACCACGCCGAAGCTGCTCGCCAACGAAGGCCAGGCGCGCATGGTCGGCTACGGCGGCATGCTGATGGAGGCGTTCGTGGCGATCATGGCGCTGGTCGCCGCCGCCTCGCTGCATCCCGGCGTGTACTTCGCGATGAATTCGCCCGGCGCGATCGTCGGCACCACCGTGCAGGATGCCGCCGCCACGATCAGCCAGTGGGGCTTCGTGGTGACTCCGGACGAACTGATCAAGACCGCGAAGGACATCGGCGAAAGCAGCATCCTCGGCCGCGCCGGTGGTGCGCCGACGCTGGCCGTGGGCATGGCCCAGCTGCTGCACAACATCCTGCCCGGCGGCGGCATGATGGCGTTCTGGTACCACTACGCGATCCTGTTCGAAGCCCTGTTCATCCTCACCACGGTGGACGCCGGCACCCGCGTGGGCCGCTTCATGATCCAGGAGATCGCCGGCCTGATCCACAAGCCGCTGCAGGAAACCGAATCGTGGACCGGCAACCTGCTGGCCACCGCGATCTGCGTGGCACTGTGGGGCTACTTCCTGTACCAGGGCGCGGTCGATCCGCTCGGCGGCATCAATACGCTTTGGCCGCTGTTCGGCATCGCCAACCAGATGCTCGCCGCGATCGCGCTGATGCTGTGCACCGTGGTGGTGGTGAAGCTCAAGCGCGAGCGCTACGTATGGGTGCCGGGCATCCCCGCCTGCTGGCTGATCATCTGCACGCTCACCGCCGGCTACGAAAAACTGGTCGGACCGATCAGCTTCACCGCGGCCGCCAACAAGTACTCGGCCGCCCTGCAGCAAGGCCAGTTGCTGGCCCCGGCGAAGACCCAGGCCGCGATGCAGCAGATCGTCACCAACAACTACGTGGACATGGCGATGACCGGCCTGTTCATGCTGCTGGTCGTGGCGATGGTGCTGTTCTGCCTGCGTGCGCTGGTCAAGGCCTGGCGGACCAACCACCCGACCGCACACGAGGAACCGTACGTGGCGCTGAGCAGCGTGGCCGGCTGAGGACGACGTGATGAACGCAACCCTGCAATCCGTGCTCAAGCGGGCGGTGCAGACCGCCCGCCTGTGCTGCGGCGTGCCCGACTACGACGTCTACGTGAAGCACCTGCGCGAACACCATCCCGAACGCAGGGTGCCCAGCTACAAGGAGTTCTTCCGCGAGCGGCAGGAAGCCCGCTACAAGGGTACGGGCGGGCGCTGCTGCTGAAAGCTGCTGCTGAATGACCGCCGCGACGTTGCACGAACCTGCCGGCAGGCTCCCGCATCCTTGCGCCGGCGGCGACCGTGCCGGTGCGCACTGGTCAAGCACGCGCAAGTGAGGACAATGGGCGGCTTGCCTGTCCCGTGTCCCGTCATGCCCGAAAACCAGATCACCGCACTTCCCACGCACCCGGCTGGCCCGTCTGGCTCGGTGCAGCATCACGCCGGCCTGCGCGTCATCGCGGTCTACGAGATCATCAAGACCATGTGCCTGCTGCTGGTGGCGATGGCGGCCTTCCATCTCGATCGCCAGCAGAACTTCGAACACCTCGTGCACTGGCTGGAACACCTTTCGCTGGCCGACAGCAACGGCCTGCGCTGGAAGCTGGTCGGCCTGCTGCAGGATTTCGGGCCCAGCCGCTTCGTCGCGGTCGGCGCGGTCGCACTCGGCTACGCCGTGCTGTTCGGCATCGAGGGTGTCGGCCTGTGGCTGGGCAAGTACTGGGCCGAATGGTTCACGGTGATCGCCACCGGCTCGCTGATCCCGCTGGAACTGTACGAGACGCTGTACCACTTCGGCTGGCTCAAGCTGGCCACCCTGATTGGCAACGTCGCGATCATCATCTACCTGGTGCGCATCGCGCTGCAGCCGCGTGAGTAGCTACGCAACTTGCGCCGGTTAGTTTTAGGCACTGCCTCACCACGATTTCAGCGTGTAATTCAAGCAAAAGCGTTTCGTCCTCCTGCGGAGGGCGAGTGACTTTCTCTTGAGTCGCCAAGAGAAAGTCACCAAAGAGAAGGCGACCCTCCTCGGCGCTTGCCGGGCTGCGCCCGACAAGTCCGTGAGCCGCGGCCGGGCTTTTCGACAGGGCATCCTGCCCTGGCGAAAAGGAGCCGACATCCATGTCGACTCCCCTGCGGGCCTGTCGTCCACGACTCACCGCCTCACAAGGGGGTGTAGTCAAGATCAACCGCAACGGCAACGGCAATGCACGCTCTATCGAGATGCTTCGAAATAGACCTGACCCCGCGTTCTGCTGACCGGCGACATCAGCGCGCCGTGGCATCCACGCGTCCTTGACCTGAGCAGGTTGTGGCTGTCAAATCCAACATGCCTGCGCAATGCAGCGACCATCAGGGCCAACGGAATGTTTCGTTTTCGCAATCGCTGCACCAGTCTTGTCTGGATTCTTTTATTTGTAGTTCCGCTGTATAGCTCGGCGCAGACGAGCGGCGGGAATGCCGCCGAGCAAGCCGCTGCGGCTGCACATGCCGCCATGGTGGCTGGCACGACATCGGCGCCGACCGGCACCAGGCATTACTACTACACCGATCCCCAAGGAACGGTGCTGGCCAAAACTGATGCCAGCGGCAACATCATCGCCACGTACGACTACGCGCCATACGGCACGGCGGTGACGAGCAGCGGCATGAACGGCGCGCCGAACGGGCCGGGGTATGTGGGGCACGTGAACGACCCGGAGACAGGGCTCGTTTATATGCAGGCGCGCTACTACGATCCGATGGGGCGCATGCTTAGCGTGGATCCGGTCGGGCCGGCGCCGGGCAACGTCTACAGCTTCAACCGGTATGCGTATGCGAACAACAACCCTATTTTGAACGTAGATCCAGATGGTAGAGATCCGATGAATCTCTACACGGATCCCAAATATGCGCAGCAGCTTTTTGGGGTTTGATTCATGAGCGGAAATCGGGAGGACCGGCTCAAACCTCATGATGCACCGCTTCTGCGGACAACGCAGTGACGTCTCTGCGGCGCGGCATCAACTCGACCAAGTACATCGCCGCCAGGATCAATCCACCGCCGACCAACATACGCCAGCTCAGCGCGTCCACGCCCAGCACCACCGAGGGCGTGGGGTCAGGTCTAGCATCGCAGCATCTGAATGGAGGGTGCTTAGCCGTTGCCGTTGCCGTTGATCTTCACCCCCTTGTGAGGCGGTGAGTCGCGGACGACGGGCCCGCAGGGGCGTCGGCATGGATGCCGGCGCCTTTTCGCCAGGACAGGAGTCCTGTCGAAAAGCCCGGCCGCGGCTCACGGACTTGTCGGGCGCAGCCCGGCAAGCGCCGAGGAGGGTGCCCCTCTCTCTGGTTA
>CAVPQF010000112.1:0-9262 GCA_963707225.1 uncultured Gammaproteobacteria bacterium | reverse complement strand
TGGTTGAGCGCTGAGGATCGAGGAGTGGGTGAAGAGGAATGAGAAGTGAGAGAAAGTCAGTGCATGATCCTTCACGCTGTTGCCATGTCGATTCGGGCGAGGCCGTGCGTGCCTGACGCTCTTGTTCTTGCTCTCTCTCGCTCCTCACTCCTCTCCGCTCACTCCTGACTTTTATGGCCATCGAGATCGAACGCAAATTCCTGTTGGCCAACGATGGCTGGCGCGCCGGCATCGAACGCAGCGAGCCGATCGCGCAGGGCTACCTGGTCGGTGCGCAGGCGTTGCGCGACGGCGCGGCGCGCGCATCGGTACGCGCCCGGCTTGCCGGTGACCGGGCCTGGCTCACCATCAAGGCCGCCACGCAGGGCATCGCGCGGGCCGAGTTCGAGTACCCGATACCGGCGAGTGACGCCAGGACCTTGCTGGATACACTTTGCGACGGCGTGCTGGAGAAGACGCGCCACCATGTGCGGGTCGATGACGTGCTGTTCGAGGTCGACGAGTTCGGGGGCGACAACCGCGGGCTGATCGTCGCCGAGGTCGAGCTGCCGGCGGTCGATGCACCGTTCCCGCGGCCACCCTGGCTGGGCCGCGAAGTGAGCACGCTGTTGCGCTACTACAACGTGAACCTGATCGCGCACCCGTACCGGCAATGGTCGCCGGCGGAGCGCGCTGCCGAGGATGCCGCATGTTGATGATCGGCGTGGCCGCGCTGGAACTGGCCGGGCACGAGAAGCGCTGGCTCACCGCGCCGGGCGTGGCCGGGGTGCTGCTGTTCGCGCGCAACTACGCCTCGCGCGAGCAGCTGATCGCACTGTGCGAGGCGATCCGCGACGTCGGCGGCGACGACCTGCTGATCGCGGTCGACCAGGAGGGCGGCCCGGTGCAGCGCTTCCGCGACGGCTTCACCCGCCTGCCGCCGCTGGCGGCGATCGGCGCGGTCTACGAACGCGACCCCGACGAGGCGATCCGCCTGGCCGAGGAACACGCCTGGGTGATGGCCAGCGAGCTGCGCGCCAGCGGCGTCGATTTCAGTTTTGCGCCGGTGGTCGATCTGGCCCGCGGCAACGCGGCGATCGGCCTGCGCGCATTCCACGCCGATCCGGCGGTGACCGCCGAACTGGGCCAGGCCTATGTGCGCGGCATGCACCTGGGCGGCATGGCGGCGGCGCTCAAGCATTTCCCGGGGCACGGCTCGGTCGCCACCGACACGCACAAGGCGCAGGCGATCGACCCGCGCAGCCTGGACGAGATCCGCCGCGACGACCTGCTGCCGTTCGCCGAATGCATCGAGGCGCGGGTCGAGGCGGTGATGATGGCGCACGTCACCTATCCGGCGGTGGACAGTCGGCCGGCGGGCTACTCGGAGGTGTGGATCGAACAGATCCTGCGCGGCGAGCTGGGTTTCGCCGGCGCCGTGATCAGCGACGACATCAGCATGGCCGCCGCCGGTGCGGCCGGCAGCGTGGGCGAGCGCGTGCGTGCGCACCTGGAAGCCGGCTGCGACCTGGTGCTGGCCTGCTTCCCCGAGGTGGTGGACGAGGCGATCGCCGCGATGCGGGCCAACGCCTCGCCGATGCCGCCGCAGCTGGCCGCCATGCGCGGGTCGCTGGGGGCCAGCTGGGACGGCCTCACCAACAATCCGCAGCGCGAGCGTTTCGTCGCGCGCATCACGGCACTGCATGCCGACCAAGGAACCGCATGAATACTCCGACCCCACCCCTGGCCGCCGCGCTGGCGCAGGCCGAGCTGTTGTACGAACGCAGCGCGCTGGAAAGCGTGATCGCCGACATGGGCCGGAAGATCGACGCCGCGCTGGACGGCGAGCGCGCGGTATTCCTCCCCGTGATGAACGGCGCGCTGATCTTTGCCGGGCAACTGGCGCTGGCGATCCGCACCGACCTCGAATTCGACTACGTGCACGCCACCCGCTACCGCGGCGCCACCTCCGGCAGCGACCTGCACTGGTTGCGCGAACCGGCGGTGTCGCTGGTCGATCGCGTGGTGCTGCTGGTCGACGACATCCTCGACGAAGGCCACACGCTGAAGGCGGTGCGCGAGGACTGCTACCGGCGCGGCGCCAAGCGCGTGCTGATCGCCAGCCTGTGCACCAAGCGGCATGACCGCCTGGTGGACGGCATCACCTCCGATTTCAACGGCGTCGAACTGCCGGACCGCTACGTGTTCGGCTACGGCCTGGACTATTACGGGCAGGGCCGCAATTTGCCGGCGATCTATGCGTCGAAGGCCGGGAGTGGAGAATAGGGATTCGGGATTCGTCCATCCGGTCCCGCGCTCTGCATCAGTTGGCGTCTGCAATATCCCCATGGATCGCAGCTTCGCAGGGCGGCAGTGCCCGCCACGCTTTTCGGCAATGCGCACGCTCGGGAACGGCGGGCAGTGCCCGCCCTACGAAGCTGGAGCATCGCGCACAACCGAAGGAAGTCCCTTGTGGACAGGGTGCGCTCCTACATCTTTGTCCACCATCTGCAACCGGATCACAACGATGCCTCATCCTGATCACGCCACCATCGATCTCGCCGTCATCGGCGGCAGCGGCCTGTACAAGTTTCCGGGGCTGGAAAACGCCAAGCGGCAGGCGGTGGACACGCCGTACGGCCCGGCATCCGGCGACGTCGTGATCGGCGATTTTGCCGGCAAGCGCATTGCCTTTCTCGCCCGCCACGGCGAGAGCCACACGCTGCCGCCGCACCGGGTCAACTACCGCGCGAACCTGTGGGCGCTGCACAGCCTGGGCGCACGCCGGGTGATCGGGGTCAACGCAGTGGGCGGCATTCGCGGCGACATGGGGCCGCGGGTGATCGTGGTGCCCGACCAGCTGATCGACTACACCCACGGCCGCTACACCAGCTACTGCGATGTCGAAGGTGCCGAGGTGAAGCACATCGACTTCAGCGAACCGTACACCGAAGCGTTGCGCCTGCAGCTGCTGGCGGCGGCGCGCGCGGTGAACGTGGAGGTGATCGGCGGCGGCTGCTACGGCGCCACCCAGGGGCCGCGGCTGGAAACCCGCGCCGAGATCGCGCGGATGAAGCGCGACGGCTGCGACCTGGTCGGCATGACGGGCATGCCCGAAGCGGTGCTGGCGCGCGAGCTGGGGCTGGAGTACGCCTGCCTGGCACTGGTGGCGAACTTCGCCGCCGGCTGCGGCGACGAAGCGGAGATCAGCATCGAGGAAATCTTCGCGCATCTGGCGGCAGCCACCGCCGAGGTGCCACGCATCCTGGCCGAGCTGCTGAAAAGCTGAGCACCGCAACGAACGGATAGGCTGCCCGGATCCTTTCGTATTGCGTTCGGCCTTCACATATTGATACTTTCCTCCGGGCCAGGGCGGCGAACCGAGGGGGAGAACAGTGGTTCAGCGCAGATCCTGGCGCACTCACTCCATGTATCCAGAGGTTCTCGCAATGAGTTTCGGTACGGTCAAATGGTTCAACGATGCCAAGGGGTTCGGGTTCATCGCGCCCGAGGACGGCAGTGCGGACGTATTCGTCCATTTCTCCGCGATCAATTCCAAGGGCTTCCGCAGCCTGCAGGAAGGTCAGCGCGTGCAGTTCGAAGTAACCCAGGGCCCGAAGGGCGCCCAGGCATCGGCCGTCGAAGTGGCCGCCTGATTCGCCAGGCATACGTTGCATAGCAAGAACGAAACCCCGCATCCTGTGCGGGGTTTTCGTTTTCGCGACCGGGAGAAAGTGATGGCTGACCGCAGGCAGTTCCTCAAGGCATCGGCGTTGGGACCGTCTGCCTCGATGCTGGCCTGCTGCGGCAAGCTGGTCGCCGGGCCCGGCGCCATCCCGGCCAGCGCCATCACGCGCATCAGGCGTTGCACGCGCTTGCGGTTGACGATGTGTCCCTGACGCCCAAGAAAGACCACCATCCGGCGGCTGCCGTAGAACGGCCGCCGCGTGTATTCCTCGTCAATCAGGCGCATCAGCAGTAGGTTTTCCTCGGGCGGCTCACACGGCGTGTGACGCCCGTAGAAGCTCGCCCGGGCCACCTGCGCCAGCTCGCATTGACGTGTGATCGCGAGCTCGCTGCTAGGGTCGATCCAGCCCATTCTGAGCGGCGCGCTCATAGTCCGGACTTTTTTTTGAGCCAGTCCAATTCCATCTTCAAGCGTCCAATCTCGCCGTACAGTCGATCTTCCTCGGCGTGCGGTGCAGGCTTCGGGCCACGCTTGCCCTCGAACAGCGTGGCGGCACGCTGCACGATCTCCTTCCTCCATTGCCCCACCACCACCGGATGCACACCGTACTGCTGCCCGACCTCGTTGAGCGTCTTCACGCCCCGCACCGCTTCCATCCCCACCTTCGCCTTGAACTCTGCACCGTGGACCTTGCGTTTGCTGACTTCAGCCATTCTGTAATCCTCCTCGGATCACAGCTTAAACCGCTGTCTCGATTTCGGGGTCCACTTTACTCTTCCACATGAGCGCCATGCCGGCACAGGAGTGATTCGCTCGATTCGGGCACGAGATCATGCGGGCTAGTCATTCGTTCAAGGCGGACGCCTTCGGAGGAAAGCTGGTCATCGCACTTCAGCTCTTCGACGACAAAGCCGGTCACCCCTCCAGCCTTTCGCAACAGCGACTGCGATCCCGGCCTTCGCCGGGATGACGAACAAGGAACAGACCACTCGATACTCTCTACGGCAGCGCATAGCCGCGCGGCTTGGTTAAGATGACGAAGTGTCGGACGTCAGTAGTCGAGGGAGTCATCATGAAAGGAATGTCTGTACGGGAACTTGCATTGCTGGCGATGATCGCAACGGCTTCGTCCATGTGCATGAGTGCGAATGCTCATGTTGCGTCGTCGGCCGCAACCGGCTGCCCGGATATCAGTTCGGGGAATGTCAGTACGACGAAAGCGCAGGTCCAGGCGATCGTCTGTGCTTCCACGCATGGACATCTGCTGATCGTCGGCGAGATCCATGGCGGCAGGGAAACGCCGGAGCTGGTCGCTGCGGTGCTGGCGGATGTCGCGCACAGCCGGCCGGTCCGCCTCGGTCTTGAGATACCCGTCAGCGAGCAAGCATCGTTGCAAACCTACCTGCATTCTTCCGGCAACGCGCAAGACCGGGCCAACTTGCTGCAGGCGCCGTTTTGGAAATCAAGCGACGGCCGTTCCAGCAACGCCATGCTGCAGCTGATCGAGAGCGCGCGTGTGTTACGCAGTGCGGGGCGTGACGTGAATGTCTTCCCGATGGAACCCATGTATGGCGATCAGGCGAGCGTCGCGCGACAGGGTGGCTTCATGCGCGTCAAGGAGGCCGGCATGGCCGAAGCGATTCGCCAGGCGCTGCGTGGCGGCAATGCCAAGCCGTTCGTCGTTGCGTTGATGGGCAATGTTCACGCGCGCTACAGCGGTAATGCGGGTTTGGCCGAGCCGTCGATCGGCCCGTCGGTGACCGAGCAGCTTGCTTTCGCGAAGCCGTACGTGGTGTTGCCGTTTGCGCGCCAGACCAGCGCCTGGAACTGCATGGCCGACGGCTGCGCGGTGCATACGTTCACCAGTTCCATGGCGCCGCAGGGACGCTTGCCCAAGTTTGTTGTCGATGTTTCCATGCCATCAGGCCCCGCCGTGGTGAAGCTCTGGTGGCTGGTCATTACAGCCTCGTTGCCGGCCAACCCTGAAAGCCATGCGGCGATGTCCGCTTTGCCACCGCCACCACAGCACTGAACGCATTGGCCTCATGCGTCGGCACGCGTCGGCGTCTTGCCGGACGCGTGCCCGAAACGCCAACGCGAAAACCGTCCCTACGGCAGCGCATGGGTCCCCGGCTTGGTTAAGATGCCGCATTGCCGAATACCAGCAGGAGCCACCCGAGTGATCATCAAGCCCAAAGTCCGCGGTTTCATCTGCATCACCGCCCACCCGGTCGGTTGCGAGCACAACGTGCTCGACCAGATCAAGGTCACCCAGGCCGCAGGCCATGACAAAACCAGGGGCCCGAAGCGCGTGCTGGTGATCGGCGCCTCCACCGGCTACGGCCTGGCCTCGCGCATCACCGCAGCATTCGGCTACGGCGCGGCCACGCTCGGCGTGTTCTTCGAGAAGCCCAGCAGCCATGAGAAGACCGGCACCGCCGGCTGGTACAACTCCGCCGCGTTCGACAAGGCGGCCAAAGCCGCCGGCCTGTACAGCAAGTCGATCAACGCCGACGCGTTCGCCAACGAAACCCGCGCCAAGGCTATCGAGATCATCAAGAACGAGATGGGCGGCCCGATCGATCTGGTGGTCTATTCGCTGGCCTCGCCCGTGCGCAAGTTGCCGGACACCGGCGAAGTGGTGCGCTCGGCGCTCAAGACCATCGGCCAGCCGTTCCACAACACCTCGGTCGACACCAACAAGGACACCGTGATCGAGGCCACCGTCGAGCCGGCCACCGAGCAGGAAATCAAGGACACCGTCACCGTGATGGGTGGCGAGGACTGGGCGCTGTGGATCGACGCGCTGGGCGCCGCCGGCGTACTGGCCGACCACGCCAAGACCGTCGCCTACAGCTACATCGGCACCGAGATCACCTGGCCGATGTACTGGCACGGCACCCTGGGCCAGGCCAAGCAGCACCTGGACAACACGGCGAAGCAACTGCGCAGCCGCCACCCCGGCCTCGAAGCCTACGTCGGCGTGATGAAGTCCGTCGTCACCCAGGCCAGCGCCGCCATCCCGGTGATCCCGCTGTACGTCTCCATCGCCTTCAAGATCATGAAGGAGAAGGGCATCCACGAAAACCCGATCGAACAAGCCAACCGCCTGTTCCACGACCGCCTCTACCGCGCCGACGGCGCCCCCGCACCCACCGACGACGAAGGCCGCTTGCGGCTGGACGACTGGGAACTGCGCGACGACGTGCAGACCCCGTGCAAGACGATCTGGCCCACCGTCACCACCGAAAACCTCAAGCAGATCACCGACTACGCCGGCTACAAGCACGAGTTTTTGCAGCTGTTCGGGTTTGATCGGGCGGATGTGGACTATGACGCCGAGGTGGAGGCGGATCGGCGGTTTGATTGCTTGGAAGTTTGAGGGGCGCTCTTCGTAGTCACTGCATTACGCGGCTCTCGATCATCGAAAGGGCATGCCGACCCGATCCCGGTTTTGCACCGGCAGACCCTTGGCCACGAGCTTGCACGGCATGGCGAACCTCCTTACTATTTATCAAATAGTAAGGAGATTCGCCATGTCCGAAGCCGCCATGACCAGCAAGGGCCAGGTCACCATCCCCGCCGACATCCGCAAGGCGCTCGGCCTGGTCGCGGGCGAACGCGTAGTGTTTACCCAGCTCGACGACGGCTCCACCGTCATGCGTGCCAAGACTCGTTCGATGGATGAGATCAAGGGCATGCTGAAATCCGCCGGGAACAAGCGCAAGGTTTCGTTGGACGACATGCGCATCGGCCGGCGCTGATGGCCGGGCTGGATACCAATGTCCTGGTGCGCTGGCTGGTGGATGACGACGCCGGCCAGTCGCGCCGCATCGCAGACATGCTCGAGTCCGCAGCGCGCCGGGATGAAACCCTCTTCGTACCCCTGACGGTCATGCTGGAATTGGAGTGGGTGTTGCGCTCCCGCTACGCATTTACCACACCCGACATCCTGCTGGCGTTGAACGCCCTGCTCGAAACCCGGGAACTGGAGTTTCAGACCGAGCCTGCCGTCGAACGTGCATTGCATGCCTATCGGCAGGGCACGGCGGACTTTGCGGACTGCCTGCACGCCGCCGCATGCTGGGTTGAGGGCAAGGCACCCATGCTTACCCTGGATGCCAAGGCCGCCAAGCTGGCTGATGCGAAACTGCTGGCAGCGTAATCGCTGGATAACTTGGCCTATCCGGGCAAGCCGCTGAAGGCCGAGCAGCCGGATGCTTCCGGATTCGACGTCTCAGCTGTTCGGGCCTGGCGTGGCTGGTAGCGTGTGAGACGATTGCGGCTAGGCTTGATGAATTGACAGGGGAATGATTCGCAGGTGATGGATAAGCATGTTCAGCGATAAGCATGTTCAGCGACACGACCGCCTCTACCGCGCCGACGGCGCCCCCGCACCCACCGACGACCAAGGCATGACTGGCAACAAGCAGTGGGAACACTTCATCCGGGCACTTGCGGAACTGAGCGGTTCGGCTGGTAATGCGCGCTTGCGCACGACGCTGGGGTGGGATGAGGGGGCGTACGACGAGGTGAAGGGCCAATTGATCGACGCCGGGCTGGTTGTCGCCGGGCGTGGGCGTGGCGGCTCCGTGGCGTTGAGCGAGGGTATCAACGAACAATTGGCCAACGGCGAGGCGACACCCGAGCCAGCTCCGCCGCGATCGAAGGCAGCCACAAAGGGAGCCCGCACCGCCAAGCAGCCGAAGCAGGCAACGGCGCGCAACAGCGGCAACAGCGGCAACGGCGGTGACAGGCCGAGCTGTTCAAGGCCGCCGACAAGCTGCGCGGCAACATGGAGCCGTCCGACTACAAGCACGTCGCGCTGGGTCTGATCTTCCTCAAATACATCTCCGACGCCTTCGAGGCCAGGCACAACGCGTTGCTGGCGGAAGACCCGCAGGCGGCGGAAGACAAGGACGAATACCTTGCCGACAACGTGTTCTGGGTGCCGAAGCAGGCGCGCTGGTCACATCTCAAGGCCAGTGCCCGCCTGCCCACCATCGGTACGTTGATCGACGACGCCATGCGCGCGATCGAGAAGGACAACGAATCGCTCAAGGGCGTGCTGTCCAAGGACTATGCCCGGCCCGCGCTCAACAAGGTGATGCTGGGCGAGCTGATTGACCTGATCTCCCGCATTGCGCTGCATGAGAACAAGAACAGCGCCAAGGACGTGCTCGGTCGCGTCTACGAGTACTTCCTCGGCCAGTTCGCGGGCGCCGAAGGCAAGCGCGGCGGCGAGTTCTATACGCCGCGTTCGGTGGTGCGCGTGCTGGTCGACATGCTGGAGCCCTATACGGGACGCATCTACGACCCGTGCTGCGGTTCGGGCGGCATGTTCGTGCAGTCGGAGAAGTTCGTCGCCGAACACGGCGGCCGGCTTGGCGACATCGCCATCTACGGCCAGGAGAGCAACCACACCACCTGGCGTCTGGCGCGGATGAACCTGGCCGTGCGCGGCATCGACGCGGACATTCGCTGGAACAACGAAGGCAGCTTCCACAAGGACGAGCTGCGCGACCTCAGGGCCGACTACATCCGTGACGTCGACTGCGTGCAGCGGATCGATGAGCGTCATGGCACTAAGGCATC
>CAVPQF010000111.1:0-12823 GCA_963707225.1 uncultured Gammaproteobacteria bacterium | reverse complement strand
CGGCAGAGCCGGGGGGACTCCCCTGTTGGTCTAGGGAGTCTTGCCCGCCTGCATGCGCTGCACGATGGCCAGCGATTTGTCCACGTGCTGGTCGGGCCTGAGGTGATCGGTCTCGGACGACAGCGTGGCGACGATCCTGCCGTCTCCGGCGATCACGAAGGTGGTGCGCGGGATGAAGCCATGATCGATCGCGACGCCGCGCACGTCGTTCATGCCCGGCTTCGGCGCGACCACCTTGAGGTCATAGGAGCCCGCGACCTTGCCGTCGGCATCGGAGGCGACCGGGAATTTTCCGGCGCAGTACTTCGGATCCGACGAGAACGCGTCGAGCCGTTCGATGCTGTCGGCCGACACGCCGATGATGGTGGCGCCGGCCGCATCGAAGCTGGCCTTCCTGGTCGCGAAGGTGTGCGCTTCGAGATCGCAGCCGCCGGTGAAGGCCGACGGGTAGAAATACACCACGACCGGCCCTTTCTTCAGCGCCTCCCCGAGGGAAAAGGTGAAGTGCTTGCCGGCCAGGCTGGCCTCGGCGGTGAAGTCGGGTGCCGTGGCGCCCGTTTTGAGCGCGGCAAGAGCCGGCATCGCCAAAGCCAGCGCCACCAGCGCCCCCGCCGCAACCGCTCCCACAAGACGTTTTTTCATTTCGGTGACCCTCGTGAAGGGCATCGACCCGGCACGGAACACCTCCGCGCTTCGGTCCATGGCCCGTTGAACATCGAACTGCCCAAGTACGCCCGGCAACCTACTCCCAAGTGCTTCGCCACACACCTGCCCATCGTTACCTCTCCGGCGCAGGGCGTCAGCGGATGCGGCCGGCGACCTCAGCCAAGCAGCCGGCGCAAGGCGTCGACGGCGTCCCGCGGATGGCGCCCGCGGCGCAGCTGGTGGGCGCCGATCCGCCGCGCTTCGGTCCATGGCCCGTTGAACATCGAACTGCCCAAGTACGCCCGGCAACCTACTCCCAAGTGCTTCGCCACACACCTGCCCATCGTTACCTCTCCGGCGCAGGGCGGCAGCGGATGCGGCCGGCGACCTCAGCCAAGCAGCCGGCGCAAGGCGTCGACGGCGTCCCGCGGATGGCGCCCGCGGCGCAGCTGGTGGGCGCCAAGCTGCGCCATCCGCTGCTGGAACGGATGCCAACCCGGCTGCCCGGACGCGTAGGGTTGGTCGGCGCACAGCCTTGCGGCGATCTCGTCCGCGGGGACGGCAGCCAGCAGCGCGTCGGGATCGTCGGCCACCTGGCTGGAAACGAAGACCACGCCGGCCAGTTCCAGCGGCGCCGGCGCGAGCCGGCCGTGGCCGTGGCGCAGATCGGCCTCGAATTTCTCGACGCCGCTGCGGCGGCGGATGCGGGGCGCCTCGCCGATCCAGCGGCGGACCTCCGCGTCGTCGACGAAGCGCAGCGCATCGGCCTGCACGTGCACGTAATTGGCGACGCCGGTGGCGAGCAGGCTTTCGGGCTGCACGAAGACCGCGTCTTCGGCGAGAAAATCCAGGCCCTGCAGCAGGCCATGCAAGGCAACGGTCGACTTGCCCGAACCACTGGCCCCCAGCAGCAGGATGCCGCGCCCCTGCCGGCCCACGCAGGCGCCGTGCAGCGGCACCAGGCCCAGCCCGCGCGTGGCCAGGGTGAACACGGCGAATTCGATGAGTTCGTAGCGCAGGTGGTAGGGACGTTCGAGCATGTCCTCGGAAGCCACCACCAGGGCCTGCCGTTGCGCGGGCGCCAGCACCACGTAGTTCGACGCGTCCATCACGCCGCAGAGCAGGCCGGCACCGGACTGCATCTGCACCGGCGGCGGCTCGGCGGCTGGCGGCGACGCGCGGCGCGGCAGCAGGCGCAGCTCGATGTGGAACTCCGGCGCGGCCGGCGGCAGGCGGTGCGGCGGCAGGCCGGCGTAGGCGGCATCGACCAGGTCCAGCAGCGCCGCGCTGGCGCTTTCGAAGCGGAAACACCCGCCCATGATCTGCCGGCACAGCGAAGCGTGCCGGCGCGAGCGCTCGCCAAACGGATCGGAAACGGCGGCTTGGGCGCCGTGGTGTGGATTCAGGGTCATCGCGCCGCCATGCGAATGCGCTGGCCGGTGAGTGCGGCTTCGGCGGGCAAAGGTTGTACCGGGCAGAGATCCGCGGCCCGGATTTTTTTGCCGCACGAGGCAACCGAAGGCCCACGCCGGGGCACTTACGTCCAGGCAGCGTCGGGCGACGGCGCCCGCGTGTCGGCCGTGTGCCGGCGCGCGGCCTGCTCCCATGGCTACGATCGAGGCTACTGCGAGATGCTGAGGATCCACGTCGGCCACGCCTACTTCCTGCGCTTCGACCCGAAACAGTGGGAGCGCGGCAAGCCGTATCCCCCGCTCGCCACGATCCAGGTCGCCGCGCTGCTGCGGCAGATGGGGCACACGGTGAGCCTGTTCGACGCGATGCTCGCCGACGGCGTCGGCGACTTCGAGGCCTCCCTGCAAACCACCCGGCCGGACGTGGTGGTGCTGTACGAGGACAACTTCAACTTCCTGACCAAGATGTGCCTGGGCCGCATGCGCGAGGCGGCCTGCCAGATGATCGCCGCGGCACGCGCCGGCGGCGCCCGGGTGATCGTCGCCGGCTCCGATGCCTCCGATCATCCGGACGCCTTTCTCGCCGCAGGCGCACACGCCGTGCTGGTGGGCGAAGGTATCGCCGCCCTGGCCGAGCTGGTCGGACGGCTGCAGCGGAATCCGGAGGTCGACGACTGGACGGCCGGCCTCGGCGGTGTCGCCACCCTGGTCGACGGGCAGACGCAGCTGACCCGGCTCGGCGCGCTGCCGCCGGACCCGCGGCTGGTCGGCCACCCCGCCTGGGACCTGGTCGACATCGAACGCTACCGGGCGATGTGGCACGAACGGCACGGCTACTTCAGCCTCAACATGGCGGCGTCGCGCGGCTGCCCGTTCCGCTGCCACTGGTGCGCCAAGCCGATCTGGGGCAACCACTACAACCAGCGCAGCGCCGGGGACGTGGCCGCGGAGATGAGCTACCTGAAACGGACGTTCCAGCCGGACCACATCTGGCTGGCGGACGACATCTTCGGTTTCCGCGTCGACTGGGTAACGCAGTTCGCCGCGCACCTGCACGCCGCCGACGGACCGGTGCCGTTCACCATCCAGACCCGCGCCGACCTGATCAGCGAGCACATGGCCACCACGCTCGGCGAGGCCGGCTGTGCGGAGGCGTGGATCGGCGCGGAGAGCGGCAGCCAGCGCGTGCTGGACGCGATGAACAAGGGCACCCGGGTCGCCGACCTCGTCACTGCCCGCGCGCGTCTGGGCGAACACGGCATCCGCGTGGGCTTCTTCATCCAGCTGGGCTATCTCGGCGAGCAGCTGGACGACCTGCTGGCCACCCGCGCGCTGATCGTGCAGGCCGCGCCGGACGACATCGGGGTGAGCGTGTCCTACCCGCTGCCGGGCACGAAGTTCTACGAACAGGTCAAGGCCCAGCTCGGCCCGAAGACGCACTGGCAGGACAGCGGCGACCTGGCCATGATGTTCCGCGGCGCCTACGACTCGGACTTCTACCGCCGCGTGCGCGACCTGCTGCACGAGCAGGTCGCCATCCAGCAGGCGGAGCCCGCCGAACAGGCGGAGCGCCACGCCGCGCTCGACGCGCAATGGGCGGCGCTGATCGCCCGCGAAGGCGCGCACCGCAACAAGAACGCTACGTCGCCGCCCGCTGGTGCAGGCGCTCGGCATCGGCGTGCTCGGCGTGAAGCTGTGGTCGGTGGGCGGCGGCAATCCCCCGTACCGCACGCTCAGCCAGGACGCCCTGCCCGCGGCTCCGGGCGCGATCCGCGTGGTGCCCGACGCGGGCATGACGCTGGCTGACTGGAGCGCCTTGCTGCATGCCCTGCGCCTGCAGGTGGTGAGCGGCCCCAACGATGTCGGTGCCTACACGGTTGCCCCGGTGAGTTCCGCCTCGACGGCGCAACATGCGCTGCAGCAGCTGCGCAGCACGCGCGGCATCCGGCTGGCGGAGCCTGTCGCCGTCACGCCATGAAGTACGGCCGCCTCCTTCTTCTCCTCGCCGCCGCCGTCCTGGGCGCGTGCGCGTCCACGCCTTCCGTGACCACGCCGGACAACCACGCCGGCCCCGGCCGCATGTCGGTCGCCAGCGCGTCCGCGATGGACAGCCGGCGCGACATCATCCTGGCCGTCGCCAACCCGCCGGAGCCGCCGCCGATACACGCCGGTTCCAGTCTGCTCGGCTATGCCCCGTCCAGGTATTACGGCGCCGGCCAGCGCGCGGCATCCACCCTGGCCGCGCTGAAGAAGAACTACGCGTTCAGCGAGGTCGCCGGCTGGCCGATCAAGACCCTCGACCTGTACTGCATCGTGCTGCAGCCGCCGCCCGGCACGAGCCGCGACAGCCTGCTCAGGGCGCTCGCCGCGGACCGCCGCGTGCAGCTCGCGCAGCCGCTGCACGACTATGCCGTCTACGGCAAGCGATCCGTCGACGCGGCACACCACTACAACGACCCCTACGTCAGCCTGCAACGCGGCTTCGTCGAAACCGACATCGCGCTGGCGCACGACGTCAGCCAGGGCAGCGGCGTCCGCATCGCGATCGTCGACACCGGCGTCGACCTGACGCATCCCGATCTTCGCGGGCGCATCCACGACGCGCACAACATGGTCGACGACGACGCGGCGGCGTTCGACCGCGACAGCCACGGCACGGAAGTCGCCGGCGTCATCGCCGCGGATGGCGACAACCATCTGGGCATCGTGGGGGTGGCGCCCAGGGCCACGCTCAGCGTCTACAAGGCCTGCTGGTATCCAGCACCGGGCACCGGCGCGCGCTGCAATTCCTTCACGCTGGCCAAGGCACTGGCGACGATCATCGACACCGATACCCGCATCATCAACCTGAGCCTGGGCGGTCCCGCCGATCCGCTGCTCAACCTGCTGCTTGCGCAGATCCTGCAGCAGGGCCGCATCGTGGTCGCCGCCATGCCGCCGGAAGGAAACGTCGACGGCTTCCCCGACAACACGCCGGGCGTCATCCTGGTCCGCGTCAGCGGCATGTCGGCGGCGCCGCCCGGCGTCCTCAGCGCCCCCGGCGACGACATCCTGACCACCCAGCCCGGCGGCGGTTACGACTTCACCTCCGGGTCGTCGATGGCGGCCCCGCACGTGAGCGGGATGGCCGCCCTGCTGCTGTCCCTCGCGCCGGGGCTGGATGCACGCACGATCCACGATCGCCTGCTCAGCAGCAGCAAGACCTCCGGCGGCATCCTGCAAGTGAACGCCGCCGCGGCCCTGACCGAGCTGCGCGACACGCCGAAAGCCACCCGCTGATCCGGCCGCGGATGACGAGGAGAACGCGACCGCGACGTCGCCGATCTCGTCCATCACAACGCCGGGAACGAGCCAGCCGCCCTGCGCGCGCCCGCATTCAGCCGGACTGCACCGACAGCATCGAGATCGACCCGCCGTCCATGCCCTCCACCGGGAACGTCACCGCGTCGCCTTCGTCGCTGGCGCCGAGCACGTACAGCAGCGGCAGGTAATGCTCGGGCGTGGGCACCGACAGCTCCGCGTCCGCGCCCAGCGAGTCGTAGTTCACCAGCGACTCGTGGTCGCCCCGCAGCATCAGCCCGCGCACGCGCGCCTCGAAGCGCAGCGCCCAGTCGAACGGCTCGGCCGGATGCCGGCCCCAGGCGTAGCTGTGCAGGTTGTGCACCACGTCACCGCTGCCGATCAGCAGGATGCCCTCGTCGCGCAACGGCCGCAGCAACCGGCCCAAGCCGTAGTGGAACGCCGGCGGCTGCGACTCGTCGATGGAAAGCTGCACCACCGGCACGTCGGCGGCGGGAAACACGTGGCGCAGCACCGACCAGGTGCCGTGGTCGAGTCCCCACGAAAGGTCCGCGCGCACCTCCAGCGGCCGCAGCCGTTCGCGCACGCGGCGCGCCAGCTCGACGTCGCCGGGTGCCGGGTACCGCACTTCGAACAGCTCGCGCGGGAACCCGCCGAAATCGTGGATCGTGCGCGGCGCCGCCATCGCGGTGACCGCGGTGCCCGGCAGGTACCAGTGCGCCGACACCGACAACACGGCACGCGGCCGCGGCAGGCGCTGGCCCAGCGCGGCCCAGCCCCGGCTCCAGTCGTTGTCGTGCAGCGCGTTCATCGGGTTGCCGTGCCCGAAGAAGATCGCCGGCATACGTGCATGCATGGCATCACCTGCGGTAGCACCGGGCGCAGCCTCGTAGGCGGCCCGTATCCACGTTGTGATGACATTCGACGCGTTAGCTTGGCGTGAGCGCCGGCGGCAGCGGCGACGAATGGACGTCCACTCCAGTCCGACCCCGCCGCGCCGGAAAGCCGGCATGAAGGTCTCGGGGACCGGCGTCCGCGGAGTGCCGCATGCCCGCATTTGCCGCTGAAGAACGGCGACGCCTCGCCGTCTGCTGCTGACCGCCACCCGACAAACCACCTCGAGGAATCCCCATGAAGACCTACAAAGTCGGCTACCTCGTCGGCAGCCTCGCCAAGGGCTCGATCAACCGCCTGCTGGCCAGGGCGCTCACCCGCCTCGCACCCGACGGACTGGAGCTGGCGGAAATCCCGATCAAGGATTTGCCGCTGTACAGCTACGACTACGACGCCGACTACCCGCCGGTGGGGCGCGCGTTCAAGCAGGCGATCGCCGAGGTCGACGCGGTGCTGTTCGTCACCCCGGAGTACAACCGCTCGATTCCCGGCGCGCTGAAGAACGCGATCGACTGGGCCAGCCGCCCGTGGGGCAAGAACTCCTTCGCGCGCAAGCCGGCCGGCGTGATCGGCACCTCGCCCGGCTCGATCGGCACCGCGCTGGCCCAGCAGCAGCTGCGCGGCGTGCTGTGCTTCTGCAACTCGCCGCTGCTGAACGTGGAGGCGTACATCCAGTTCACGCCCGGCCTGATCAGCGAAGACGGCACCGTCAACAACGACTCCACCGCCGAGTTCCTCGGCAACTACATGAAGGAACTGCACCTGTTCATCGAACACGTGCTGAGCGTGCTGCCGCGCGAGGAGTAGCTGCTCGCGCAAAGGGCAACGGGCGTCGAGGCACCCGTTGCCTTCACCGCATGGACGGCGCGTTTACAGCCGGCCTTGATCAGAGCGAGTAGTACATCTGGAATTCCAGCGGGTGCGTGCTGGCGCGGTACCTGGTGACTTCCTTCATCTTCACCTCGATGTAGGCGTCGATGAAGTCGTCGGTGAACACGCCGCCGGCCTTGAGGAACTCGCGGTCCTTGTCCAGCGCTTCCAGCGCGGCGTCGAGGCTGGAACACACCTGCGGGATGTTCTTCTCCTCTTCCGGCGGCAGGTCGTACAGGTCCTTGTCGGCCGGTGCGCCCGGGTCGATCTTGTTGAGGATGCCGTCGAGGCCGGCCATCATCAGCGCAGTGAACACCAGGTAGCCGGAGTTCATCGGGTCGGGGAAGCGCACCTCGATGCGGCGGCCCTTCGGGCTGGCCACGTACGGGATGCGGCAGCTCGCCGAACGATTGCGCGCGGAGTAGGCCAGCATCACCGGCGCCTCGAAGCCCGGCACCAGGCGCTTGTAGCTGTTGGTGGTGGAGTTGGCGAACGCGTTGATCGCGCGCGCGTGCTTGAAGATGCCGCCGATGTACCACAGCGCGGTCTGGCTCAGGCCGCCGTACAGGTCGCCGGCGAACAGGTTCTCGCCGTTCTTGGCCAGCGACTGGTGCACGTGCATGCCGCTGCCGTTGTCGCCGACCAGCGGCTTGGGCATGAAGGTGGCGGTCTTGCCGTTCTGGTGCGCCACGTTCTTGATGACGTACTTCATCGTCAGCAGTTCGTCGGCCTTCTTCACCAGCGTGTTGAAGCGGGTGCCGATTTCGCACTGGCCCGCATTCGCCACTTCATGATGATGCACTTCGACGGTATGGCCCAGCGATTCGAGCACCTTGCACATGTCCGCGCGCAGGTCGCCCAGCGAGTCGACCGGGCTGACCGGGAAGTAGCCGCCCTTCACGCCCGGGCGATGGCCGCTGTTGCTGCCGTCGTACTTGTAGCGCGACGACCACGCCGCTTCCTCGGAGCCGATCTCGTAGAACACGCGGCCGGGATCGTTCTGCCAGCGCACCGAGTCGAAGATGAAGAACTCCGGCTCCGGGCCGAAGAACGCGCTGTCGGCGATGCCGGTGGATTTCAGGTACGCCTCGCCGCGCTTGGCGATCGAGCGCGGGTCGCGGCCGTAGGCCTGCATGGTGCTCGGCTCCAGCACGTCGCAATGCAGGATCAGCTGCACGTGCGAGCTGAACGGGTCGAGGTGGGCGGTGTCCGGATCGGGCAGCAGGATCATGTCCGACTCGTTGATGCCCTTCCAGCCGGTGATCGAGGAGCCGTCGAACATCTTGCCGTCCTCGAACGTCGACTCGTCGATCGCGTGGGCCGGGAAGGTGACGTGGTGATGCACGCCGAGCATGTCGGCGAAACGGAAGTCGACGAACTCGACCTCGTGTTCCTGGATCAGGTCGAGCACTTTGTTGGCGGACATGGAGCAACCTCGGCGATGAATGGTGAGCTGGTCGGAGCAAGCCTCGTGCCAGCGGAAGCAGCCGTTGCGTGGCAACGGCTGGCGGACATTCCCTGCGTACCGAACGAACCAAAAAGAAGCATGATGGTGCAATACGGCAGCCGTATTGCACCATCATGGGCCGTCCGATCGCGCTAGGCGATGCCCTGCTCACGCATCGTAGGCGCTTTCGCCGTGCGAGGTAATGTCCAGCCCTTCGCGCTCGGCCTCGTACGGTACGCGCAGGCCGAACACCGCCTTGACCACCAGGTAGGCCAGCAGCGAGACCACGCCGCTCCAGAGCACGGTGATGCCCACGCCCAGCGCCTGCACGCCGAGCTGGTGGCCGATCGAGAAGCCCGCCGCGCCGGTGCCGCCCAGCGACGGCGCGGTGAACACGCCGGTCAGCAACGCGCCCACGATGCCGCCGATGCCGTGCACGCCGAACACGTCGAGCGCGTCGTCCGCGCGCAGCAGCCTCTTCAGCCCGGTCACGCCCCACACGCAGCACACGCTGGCCAGCGCACCGATCACGATCGCGCCCAGCGGCCCCACCGTGCCGCAGGCCGGGGTGATCCCGACCAGGCCGGCGACCGCACCGGAGGCGCCGCCCAGCATCGACGCGTGGCCGCGCACGATCGCCTCCACCGCCAGCCACGCCAGCACCGCCGCCGCGGTGGCCAGCAAGGTGTTGATGAAGGCCAGCGCCGCGCCCGAGTTCGCTTCCAGGTTGGAACCGGCGTTGAAGCCGAACCAGCCCACCCACAGCAGCGCCGCGCCGACCATGGTGAAGGTGACGTTGTGCGGCTTCATCGGTTCGCGGCCGAAGCCCAGCCGCGGCCCGACCAGGTAGGCGCCGACCAGGCCGGCGACGCCGGCGTTGATGTGCACCACGGTGCCGCCGGCGAAGTCCAGCGCGCCCTTCGCGAACAGGTAGCCGTCCGGCCCGTACCACACCATGTGCGCGATCGGCAGGTAGGCGAAGGTGAACCACAGCGCGGCGAACAGCAGCACCGCGCGGAAGCGCATCCGCTCGGCGAACGAGCCCACGATCAGCGCGCCGGTGATGCCGGCGAAAGTGGACTGGAACGCCACGAACACGTACTCCGGCAGCGACACGCCCGCGGTGAACGTCGCCGCCAGCGTGTCTTTCGTCACCCCGCGCAGGAACAGCTTGTCGAAGTTGCCGATGACCGCGCCGCCGCCGCTGAACGCGAGGCTGTAGCCATACGCCACCCACAGCAGCAGCAGCAGCGAGAACACCGTCATCACCTGCATCAGCACCGACAGCACGTTCTTCGAGCGCACCAGGCCGCCGTAGAACAGCGCCAGCCCCGGCACCGTCATCAGCAACACCAGCAGGGTCGAGGTGAGCATCCACGCCACGTCGCCCTTGTCGACCACCGGCACGGCGGCCTCGGCATGCAGCAGCGGCGCGGCCAGGCCCAGCAGCAACAGCGGCAACCACGTGCGGATGCCGCGGAACAGTTTCAGATCTTTCATGGCATACCTCGCGTGAGCGGTCAGAGGGCGTCGGCGTCGAGCTCGCCGGTGCGGATGCGGATCACCTGGTCAACGCCGGTGACGAAGACCTTGCCGTCGCCGACGTTGCCGGTGCGCGCGGCCTGCTGGATCTCCTCCAGCGCGGCATCGAGCAGGTCGTCGGGCACCACCACCTCGACCTTGAGCTTGGGCAGGAAATCGACGACGTACTCGGCACCGCGGTACAGCTCGGTATGGCCCTTCTGGCGGCCAAAGCCGCGGACCTCCGTCACCGTGATGCCCGACACGCCGGCACGCGCGAGCGCATCGCGGACCTCGTCGAGCTTGTACGGGCGGATGATGCTGGTGATCATTTTCATGGGTGACTCCACCGGTGGAATGTCTTCAGAACGACCTGGCCAGGCTCAGCACCGCCGTGGCGCGGCCCAGGTAGTGGCCGTGCGCATTGGTGTAGACCGATGCGTTCGCGTTGGTGTCGTAGTAGCCGAGTGCCGCCGACCAGCCGCTGCCGAAGTTCCGCGTCACGCCCAGCTTCCAGTCGCTGTACGAGGCGCCGGCGACGTTCTCCACCTGCTGGTGGCCGACGTGTGCGTTGAGCAGCCAGCCCGGCGCGAACTCCTGGTTCCACGACAGGTCCACGTAGCCGCTGTGCTCGCTGTCGGCATAGCCGAACAGGTTGGTGAACGCGTACGAGTACTTCAGCGACACGCTCTTCCAGGCCAGCGCGGCGTAAGCCTCGGTGGTATTCGGCAAGGTGAATCCCGCCGGGTAGCTGCCCGGATACTGGTAGCGGTACAGACCGACGTCGTAGCTCCAGTCGCCGCCGAGGCTGCCGCGGTAGCCGCCGTAGAGATCGAGCTCCACGCTGCTGGAAACCGGCGCGGCGGAGGTCGAGGCATCGGACAGCCAGCTGACATTGCTGCCCCAGCCGCCCAGGTACCAGCCGCTGGCGTGGTCGAACTCGACACCGGCCTGCACGGCGGGCTTGCGGTTGGTCTGCGAAATGCCGCGGAACAGGTAGTCGTTGACCACGCCGGCGCTGCCGACCCACTTGCTGGCCGGAGCCTCGTCGGCGAGCGCCGGCGCCAGGACGGAGAGCATGACCATCGGGACAACGGCAACCGCGGATATCCAACATCGCTTCATGAGTTCGTCTCCCCTGGAGGAATGGCAGGCGTGGAAACAGACGTCCAGACGTCCATTCACGATCCATGCGGTCGCATGGCTGTCAAGCCATCTCAGCAAGCGCCGTGCCACGAGGGGAGAACGTTGATGTGGCGGCATCCGCCGGAGGGGAGCGCGGCGGCCGCGGCGGCGTTAGCACCAGCAGCACCCGCCGGCACGGACGGTTTGCACTGTTCCAGTGCGTGCCGGACCGGCCGTCCGCTCAGCCTGCGACCATCCCTCGCAGCGGAAACCCCGTATAAGCTATGGCGCTTCATGCCGGCGCCCCGTTCGCCGGCCCGTTCCATCCTGCAACGGACCCGCCCGTGATCGATCTGCTCCACGTCATCCTGCTCGGCATCATTGAAGGCATCACCGAATTCCTGCCGATCTCCTCGACCGGCCACCTGCTGATTGCCGAGAAATTCGGGCTGGGCGCGCGCGCGGACCTGTTCAACATCGGCATCCAGGCCGGTGCGATCCTGGCGGTCACGCTGATCTACTGGAGGCGCATCTGGCAGCTGCTGACGCAGTGGCGCGACCCGGCCAACCGCGACTACCTGCTGAAGCTGGCCGTGGCGTTCGCGATCACCGCCGTGCTCGGCTTCGTCGCGGTGAAGCTGGGCTTCAAGCTGCCCGAGACGGTGACCCCGGTGGCATGGGCGCTGGTGATCGGCGGCTTCTGGATGATCGCCGCCGAACGGCTGGCGGCGCGCCAGCCGGAGCGCAGCGCGGTGACCTGGAAGGTGGCGATCCTGGTCGGCATCGCGCAGATGATCGCGGGCATCTTCCCCGGCACCTCGCGTTCGGCCGCGACGATCTTCGCGGCGATGCTGTTCGGCACCAGCAACCGCGCGGCGGCCACCGAGTTCGCCTTCCTGGTCGGCATCCCCACGATGTACGCCGCGACCGGCTACGAGCTGCTGAAGGTGGTGAAGGGCGGCGGCGCGGCGCACGAGGACTGGACCGCGCTCGTGGTGGGCTTCGTGGTCTCGGCGATCATGGCCTTCATCGCGGTGAAGTGGCTGCTCGGCTACATCCGCAGCCACACCTTCACGCCGTTCGCGATCTACCGCATCGCGTTCGGCGTGGCGCTGCTGTTGCTGGTGCCGGCCGGCGGCTGATCACGCCGCCCGGGCGTCGCCGACCAGCTCCTCGTTGCGGATGGCCTTGCCGGTGGCGACGGCGGCGACGATCCGGCATTGCGGCCTGCTGGTGCGCTCGAACAGCTCGCTGATCCAGCCGATGAACGCCTGCACGCGCGCCGACAGGTGGCGCTTCTGCGGGTGGACGATCCAAACCGGCGAGCCGGTGGAGATCGTGTCGCTCATGACGATCTCCAGCTGGCCCTTGGCCAGTGCGCTGGCAGCCAGGCAATGCGGAATCTGGATGATGCCCAGGCCGGCCACCGCCGCCCGGATCACCGACTCGCCGTCGTTGATCAGCATGTGCGTGTCGATGTCCAGCGCGATGCGCCCGCCCGGCGTGTCGAACTGCCACTGGTACGGCTTGCCGCTGCTGGGGTAGACGTAGTTGATGAGCGGTGCTGCCTGAGGTCTTCGATGTTCTGCGGTGCACCGTACTTGCTTAG
>CAVPQF010000110.1:0-47814 GCA_963707225.1 uncultured Gammaproteobacteria bacterium | reverse complement strand
GAATCTGGACACCAATGTCTGTACATACGTACGGACACCATAGTTTGTGCACTCGGTACAAACTATGGAGTTCTGTCCACAGCGAATAAACGCCGTCGGCCCTCGGCCCAGCCCCCATTTGCACCAAGACGAAACATTGTCCATGATGGTGCAATGAGCGAGCAGGCGTGGCGGGCGTGGGCGGAGCAGATGGCGACCGGGCTGGCCCTGGTCGATGCGGACCTGCGCCTGCGCTGGCTCAACCCCGCCCTGATCGAAGGCCTGGAGCTGGGTTTCCGCAGCGCGGTGGGGCAGCCGCTGGGGCTGCTGCTGGAGGATGCGGACGAGGGCATGGCACAGGCCGCGAAGGTGCTGGCGGAGCAGCGGCCGGCGCAATGGCGCGCCGTGGCGCTGGCCGCGGCCGATGGCCGCGAGATCAGCGCGGACATCGCGCTGCAGCCGTTCGGCGATGGCCTGCTGCTGGAAGTGCACGTGCTGGCCGAGCCGCCGTCGGCCGCCTCGCCGCTGTCGGCCACGCTGCGCGGCTTCGCGCACGAGGTGAAGAACCCGCTGGCCGGCTTGCGCGGCGCGGCGCAACTGTTGCAGCGCCGGGTCGACAACGCGGACCTGCAGGCGCTGGCCGCGATGATCATCGACGAGGCCGACCGGCTCGGTGCGCTGGCGAACCGCCTGCTGCACCACGACGGCGCGCCCCAGCTCGGCCCGGTCAACATCCATCGCCTGCTGGAACGGTTGTGCGACCTGCTGCTGGCCGAGCCCGCGCCACCGCAGCTGCATCACGACTACGACCCCAGCGTGCCCGACCTGCACGGCGACGCGGACCGGCTGCAACAGGTGCTGCTGAACCTTGCGCGCAACGCACTGGAAGCCGGCGCGCGCACGCTCGCCTTGCGCACTCGGGTCGAGCACGGCGCGCGCGTCGGCGAGCGGATGCTGCGCATGGCGCTGCGGGTGGACGTGATCGACGACGGCGCCGGCGTGCCCATGGCGTTGCGCGACACGCTGTTCCAGCCGCTGGTTTCCGGCCGTGCCGACGGCAGCGGCCTCGGTCTGGCGTTGTCGCGCGAGATCGCGCACGAGCATGGCGGCGAGCTGCGCTATGCCAGTCGCCCCGGCCACACGGTGTTCTCGCTGTACCTGCCACTGGAGCGCACGCATGACTGAAGAAATCTGGATCGTCGACGACGACCGCGGCGTGCGCTTCGTGCTGGCCGAGGCGCTGCGCGATGCCGGGCTCGCGGTGCGCGAGTTCGATGCGGTGGCGGGTGTGCGCGCGGCGTTGCGCGAAGCGCGTCCCGCGCTGCTGCTCACCGACGTGCGCATGCCGGGCGAGGATGGGCTGGGTCTGCTTGGCGAGCTGCAGACGCAGGGCATCGGCCCGGTGATCGTGATGAGCGCGTACACCGACGTGGCCACCACCGCCGCGGCGTACCGCCTTGGCGCGGTCGACTACCTGGCCAAGCCGTTCGACCTCGACCAGGCGGTGGCCGCGGTGCAGCGCGCGCTGGCCAGCGTGGCCGCACCGACGCCGGCGGCCGGCCACGCGATCGCGCCGAACCATGCGCTGCTCGGCGAGAGCGCGCCGATGCGCGAGGTGTTCCGGCTGATCGGCCGCGTCGCCGCCAGCGACCTCAACGTGCTGGTCACCGGCGAGACCGGCACCGGCAAGGAACTGGTGGCGCGCGCGCTGCACGAGGAAAGCGCACGCAGCGGCCAGGCCTTCGTGGCGCTGAACACCGCGGCGATTCCCAGCGAGCTGCTGGAGAGCGAGCTGTTCGGCCACGAGGCCGGCGCGTTCACCGGTGCCACCCGCCGCGTCGCCGGCCGCTTCGAGCAGGCCGAAGGCGGCACGCTGTTCCTCGACGAGATCGGCGACATGCCGCTGGCGCTGCAGACGCGCCTGCTGCGCGTGCTCGCCGGCGGCGAGTTCTACCGCGTGGGCGGGCGCGAGCTGATCCGCTGCAACGTGCGCATCGTCGCCGCCACCCACCAGGACCTGGCCACGCGCGTCGCCGCCGGCCTGTTCCGCGCCGACCTGATGCACCGCCTCGACGTGGTGCGCATCGAACTGCCGCCGCTGCGCACGCGCCGCAGCGACATCCCGTTGCTGGCCCGGCATTTCCTCGCCGCCACCGCGCAGGAGCTGAAGCTGCCGCCGAAGCGCTTCTCCAGGGCGGCGCTGAAACTGGTCGCCCAGCGCGACTACCCCGGCAACGTGCGCGAACTGGAAAACCTGTGCCGGCGGCTGGCGGTGATTGCGCCGGGCAGCGAGATCCTGCCGGGCGACCTCGGCAACAACGCCGATGCGGCGCGCGGCGGCGAGTGGACCGACGCGTTGCGCGAGTGGGCCGTGCAGGCGCTGACGGACGGCGAGGCGGACATCCACGCGCGCGCCCGCGAGGCGCTCGACCAGACCCTGCTCAACGTGGCGCTGCAGGCGAACGACGGCCATCGCCAGAACGCGGCGCAGGCGCTGGGCGTGGGCCGCAACACGCTGACCCGCAAGCTCGGTGCCTCGCGCACCCGGCGCAGCTGAACTGTCGTCGGACGGTGCGACGTAGAGCGGCGTCAACCTTCGCTTCACCGAGTCGCGGAGTAGGATGGCCTCGCTGTCGATCCGCTGATCGATCGGTGCGGGCGGCGACCGCTTCCGGCACGCCGCCAACCCGCGGAGACCACGACCAGATCCATGCGTTCCCATCCGCCCAGTCATCCGCCCGAATCCGGCACGCAGCTGCAGCAGATGCAGCAGATGCAGAACAAGGCGTTCGCCTACTTCCAGCACGAGACGAACCTGCACAACGGCCTGGTCGCGGACAAGACCGCGCCGGACTGGCCGGCCAGCATCGCCGCCACCGGGCTGGCGTTGAGCTGCTACCCGGTGGCGGTCGAGCGCGGCCTGATGAGCCGCCGCACGGCGATCAGGCGCACGCTCGCCGCGCTGCGCTTCTTCCGCGACAGCCCGCAGGGCACCGAACCCGATGCCAGCGGCTATCGCGGCTTCTACTACCACTTCCTCGACATGCACACCGGCAGGCGCGCGTGGCGGTGCGAGCTGTCCACGGTGGACAGCGCCTTCCTGTTCGCCGGCATGCTGGCCGCCGCTGCGTATTTCGACGGCGACACCGCCGAGCAGAAGGAGATCCGCGACACGGCGAACTTCCTCTACCAGCGTGCCGACTGGCCGTGGGCGCAGGCCGCCGACGGCACCATCGGCCACGGCTGGCACCCGGAAAGCGGCTTCATCCCGCATCGCTGGCAGGGCTACGACGAGGGCCTGCTGCTGTACGTGCTGGCGCTCGGCTCGCCCACCCATGCGCTGCCGCCCGCGGCCTATGCGGCCTGGTCGTCCACCTACGAGTGGAAGCGCTGCTACGACATCGACTACCTGTATTGCGGCCCGCTGTTCACCCACCAGCTGTCGCAGGTGTGGATCGACTTTCGCGGCATCCGCGACGCGTTCATGCGCGACAAGGGCATCGACTACTTCGAGAACAGCCGGCGCGCCACCCTGGTCCAGCAGCGCTACGCGAGCGACAACCCGCTCGGTTTCAAGGGCTATTGCGACCATTGCTGGGGCATCACCGCGAGCGATGGCCCCGGTCCGGCGACACGGAAGATCGACGGCATCGAGCGCCAGTTCCACGACTACGTCGGCCGCGGCGTGCCGTACGGCGTCGACGACGGCACGCTGGCGCCGTGGGCGGTGGTGGCCTCGCTGCCGTTCGCGCCGGAGATCGTGCTGCCGACCGTGCACCACTTCATCCATACGCTGCAGCTGCACGACGCGCATCCCTACGGCTTCAAGGCCAGCTTCAACCAGACCTGGGTCGACCAGTCCGGCCGGACGCCGGACGGCTGGGTGTCGCCCTACTGCTTCGGCCTCAACCTCGGCCCGATCATGCTGATGGTGGAAAACCATCGCAGCGGCATGCTCTGGAAGCTGATGCGCGGCTGCCGCTGGATCGTCGACGGCCTGCGCCGCGCCGGCTTCGACGGCGGCTGGCTGGATGCCGGCAAGCGGCACGCATGAACACGACAACTTTTCCCGTTACGGAGTGAACACGATGGAACTTGGCATGGTGGGTCTGGGGCGCATGGGCGCCAACATGGCGGAACGCCTGGTGAAAGGCGGCCACAAGGTCAGCGGCTTCGACCCGAACGCGGACGCGCGCAAGGCGGCCGCAGCGAACGGCATCGCGCCGGCGGACTCGCTGGAAGCGCTGGTCAAGGCCCTGCCGACGCCGCGCGTGGTCTGGCTGATGGTGCCGGCCGGCAAGATCACCGACGGCACCGTCGACAGCTTGCTGCCGCTGCTGGCGAAGGGCGACACCGTGATCGACGGCGGCAACTCCAACTACAAGGACACGCTGCGCCGCGCGCAGCTGTATGCCGAGCATGGCCTGAACTACGTCGACTGCGGCACCAGCGGTGGCGTCTGGGGCCTGCAGGAGGGCTACAGCATGATGATCGGCGGCGACGAAAAAGCCGTCGAGGCGCTGCGGCCGATCTTCGAGACGCTGGCGCCGGCGAAGGACCAGGGCTGGGGCCGGGTCGGCCCGGCCGGCTCCGGCCACTACACCAAGATGGTCCACAACGGCATCGAGTACGGGATGATGCAGGCCTACGCCGAGGGTTTCTCGATCCTCAAGCACAAGGAGGAATTCGGCCTCGACCTGCACCAGGTCGGCGAGATCTGGCGCACCGGCAGCGTGGTGCGCTCGTGGCTGCTCGACCTCGCCACCGACGCGCTCGGCAAGAACCCGGACATGGACGGCATCGCGCCCTACGTGGTCGATTCCGGCGAAGGCCGCTGGACCGTCGACGCCGCGCTGGAGCTCAACGTCTCCGCCCCGGTGATCACGCTGTCGCTGATGGAACGCTTCCGCTCGCGCGACGACGATTCCTTCGCCGACAAGTTGCTGTCGTCGCTGCGCAACGAGTTTGGCGGGCATGCGGTCAAGAAGGAGTAATGGGCGCTACTCGTGGATGCTCGATGCTCGCGAGTGCAGGGGCAAGAAGGAGGATGCCGAGCTTGAGTTGGAGTTCCGGCGTGTCTGCGCGGGTGAAAACAGGTTTGGCAAACCGCTACCCTTCGAGGTCGTCTTTGCAGACAAGAAGACCAATTCGACCGGGTTGCGTTTGGCTGATCTGGTGGCGCGTCCCATCGGTTTGTCGGTGGTAAGACCGGAACAGCCCAATCGTGCATTCGAGGTGTTGAAACGGAAGTTCTTCTGCAGTGGCGGGCGCAGAAACGTGGGTGTCGGGTTCGAGGGATGGGGTTTGAAGATTCACCCGGCTCCAGAAAGCGAAAGGCCCCGGTGAACGCACCGAGGCCATGACGCCGGCCGGGAACCCCCAACCCATTTGCTTGCAAGCATGGGTCTCCTGTACCGAGAATTGCAAGGCGGCTCACCTCGGTCCCGCGCATCTTCAGCAGGTCGGAGATGATCGAGCGGCGGCAGCGCCGGCGCACATCCCAAAGGGAACAGGCCGCTCCACGTCCTTTGCCAATGAGATCGGCGGCCAATCAACGCTGGCCCCGACGAGTGCGCATGCATCCGACTGCTATAGTCGCCACCCCATCGGAACGCATCGGCCATGCCACTCACACGGAACGCTTCAGCAAGCGACGAATCCGAACGCGACCTGGCACGGTTGCAAGGCGTGTGGGAGCAGGTTCAGCTGGAAGCCGATGGCGTGATGGACCCGCCGGACGAGCACGGCGGGACTGGTGCGCTGACCACGATCGCCGGTACGCACTTCAGCGTGCACACCCTCGAAGGCGACGTGCTGCTCGAAGGCAGTTTCATCCTCGATGCGTCGACCCGGCCCAGGTCGATCACCTGGATCGATGCCGTCGGCGCGGACAATGACCAGCCGTTGCCGGCCATCTATACCTTGGACGACGACCGTTTTGAGTTCATCGCGGGCGCCACGGACGCGCCACGTCCCACGGAATTCCGCACCACGGCAGGCCAGACCATGCGGAGCTTCGTTCGCCATCAGTGATGCGGCGAATCGAGCCGGGCCGTCCCGATCCGGAGTCGGCGATGTGTGACGCATGCCGGCGGGGAGCCCGGAAACTCCCTGCTAGACTCGTCCGGCCGATACGCGAAGGTGCCGACACGACGCCGGATCGGCTGGGGCTTTCGACAGTCGGGTTGGGGGTTGCGCGAGATGGCCGTGCCGTTGTCGTGGAAACTGGGTGGCGCGCTGGCGGCGGTGATCGTCGCGGCGTTTGCGTGGCATGGATTGTCGCTTTACCTGGCGGCCCGTCACGCCGACGAACTCACCCTCGATGTCGCGCGCAATGCGGAACTCGAGGCGCAACTGGCCAGGACAAAGGCGCAGCAGCGCAGTGCCGAGCTGGCGGCCACGCTGCAACGTCAGCGCGAGGACCTGGCCAACACCTATCGGCAGGTAGGCGAGGATGCCGCGCACTACCACGCCGAACAGCTGCGGCGCGAGGAAAGGCAGCGGCAGGAAGCGTTGCGGCTCAAGGCCCGTTATCAGTTGGGACCGAACCAGCAGTGTGCCGGCGGCATGGTGATCGACCGCAGCGGTTCCAGCTTCAGCCAGGCGATCGGCAGCACGGGCGAGCCCATCAAGTGCAACGGCGATACGGCGGAAGAGCCGCTGCGCTGAGCCGATCGACCGGGCGCTGCCCTGCGCCGGCGCATAACTCAACTGCCCGTCCACGATCCGCGCCGGTGAGGTATGCGGATGCACCGTCGCGTGCGCGGCATCCGTGATGTGGACGACCTCGATCCCGCGCAGCTTCAGCACGTCGGAGATGATCGAACGGTGGCAGCGCCACCACACGGCCTCCGCACACATCATCGCGGTGCGCATGCTGGCGGCCAGCTTCAACAGCTCGGCGAGGCCTTCGGCGAATTCCGCCGTGGCGGTGTAATCGGCGTAGCCCTGGAACGAGGTGTTGCGCCAGGCGGTATTCGGCGAAGCCGGCTGCACCTTGCGCCGGCCGCCAAGCCTGGGGATCCATCGGTAGGCGATGCCACGCGCTGGCAGCGTGGCGGCCAGCGCGTCGCTGGCGAAATGCGGATGGCGGCGCGAACCGGGAAAGCGGCGCACGTCGGCGATCGCCTCGACCCCGTACTCGGCGAGCAGGCCGAGGAAGGCCTCCAGCGTGCGGGTGCAGTGGCCGATCGTCCAGATCGTGGCGGGATCGGCGCGCATCGCTCAGTCGATCTTGTGCAGCGCCGCGCCCTTGTGCATGGCAACGTGGTCGGTCCTGTCGCTCTTGATCTCGTACTGCGGATCGGCTTCGCCGCAGTGGCGCAGGTGGCCTTTGTATTGGGTGTCGCGCGTATGCACCTCGATGATCCTGCCGGTGACCTGACCCGCTTCCGAATTCCAGCGCACGTGGTCACCGATCCTGAAGGGATGGTTTGTCATGGCAGCTCCCGGCAATGGCGGCATGTAGCTCTCCCGCTGCGTGACCGCGCAGTCGACGGCGCGGCACCTCGCCATTCACCCGAGCCGCAACAGCTTCCTCACCGCCGGCAAATTGCGCCGGCTGATCTCGGGGTTGAGTTCGCTGCCGTCCAGTCGGGCCAGTACGCGGCCGTCGGCGAGGGTCTTGAGGCCGAGCAGGCGCGGCGGCGGGACCAGGCAGTTGCGGTGCAGGCGGATCAGCTGGTCGGGGTAGGCCTCTTCCAGCTGGCGCAGCGATTCCTCGATCAGCAGTTCGCCGCGACGGTGTTGCACGACGACGTACTTCTCGTCGGCGAGCAGGCAGATCACTTCGTCCAGCGCGATGCGCACCTGTTCGCCGCGCAGGCGGCCGTGCAGGTACGCGACCGGTTCGCGCGGGGCGTCGGCGAGGCGGCGTTGCGCGCGCTGCAGCGCCTCGCGCAGGCGTTCGAGCCGCACCGGTTTCAACAGGTAGTCGGCGGCGCCGAGCTCGAACGCCGTCAGTGCATGCGCTTCGTAGGCGGTGCAGAAGATCACCTGCGGCCGCGCGCGGCCGCCCAGGCGCTGCGCCAGCGCCACGCCGTCGATGCCGGGCATGTTGATGTCGAGCAGCAAGGCGTCCGGCTGCAGCTCGCCGATCGCGGCGAGCGCGGCTTCGCCGTCGCCGACGTTGCCGACGACTTCCACGCCTGCGCACTCGCCGAGCAGCGCGGCCATGCGCGCGCGCGCCAGCGGCTCGTCGTCGACGATCAGCACGCGCATCAGGCGGATCCTCCCGGCAGTTGCAGCAGCACCACGAAATGGTCGCCCTGCGGCCCGGCCTGCACCTTCGCCAGCGGACCGTAGCGATAGGCGACGCGCCGGCGCACGCTGTCCAGGCCATGGCCGTTGCCGGCGGCGGGCGGGGTGACCGGCAGCGGGTTGATGATCTCGATGCGCACGCCGCTGCCGTCGCGCTGGCCACGCAGGATCACCTCGCCGCTTTCGCGCAGCGGCTGGACGCCGTGGCGCACCGCGTTCTCCACCAGCGGCTGCAGCAGCAGGCGCGGCAGCGGGAAATCGGCGGGCAGGTCGTGCAGTTCGCGGCGCACGCTCAGGCGCGCGCCCAGGCGCAGCTGCTCGATCGCCAGGTAGCGCTCGACCAGCGCCAGCTCCTCGCCCAGCGTGCCGTCGTCGGTGTCGTGCTGGCCCAGTGCGGCGCGGAACAGTTCGGAGAGGTCTTCCACCGTGCGCTCGGCGGCGTCGGGATCGACCCGGATCAGCGCCGCCACGGTATTCATGCTGTTGAACAGGAAGTGCGGGCGGATGCGCGCCTGCAGTGCCTCGACCTGGGCGCGGGTGACCGCCGCCAGCCGCGCCTGCCACTGCGCCAGCACGTAGAAATAGCGCAGCATGGCGGCGCCGAGCAGGGCGGCGATCAGTACGTTGTCGCGCACGAACACGGGCAGGCTGCTCCTGATCAATTGCATCTGCAGCGCGCCGTCGAACCAGTGCGCCACCAAGCTGGCGACCAGCACGATCAGCAGGATCAGCAGCCACACGCCGACATACGGCAGGTGGCCGGGCAGGCGCTGCAGCCACGGGCGCAGCTTGCACAGCGCCACCGCGACCACCAGCGCCAGCCAGGTCACGAACAGCATGCCGACGCTGTAGGCGGACCAGTCGCGCGGGTGGTCGCCGGCGAGCCACATCATGGTCACCGTCAACGCGCCCACCACCAGCAGCGCGAACAGCGCGGGCAGCCGGCAGAAGTCCGGCAACGGGCTGTGTTCGGTGCGGCCGCGCGGGCCGCGGCGGGGCGTGGGTTCGCGCATGCCGGCAAGTATGCCGCAGCGCGGTCGCGCTTACGCCAGTCGACGACCCAGCCAGTGACGCAGGTCGGCGATCTCCTCGGCGCAGACCGCGTGGGCCATCGGGTAGGTGTGCCAGTCCACCGCGTAACCCAGCGCCTGCAGCACATCGCGCGAGTCGGTGCCACGCTGCAGCAGGACCACCGGATCGCCGCTGCCATGGCCCCAGAAGATCGGTATGGCCGCGTTCGCCGCGCTGCGTTCGGCGGCGAGCGTGGCGGCGATGGGCAGGTAGGTCGACAGCGCGATGATGCCGGCCAGCTTCTCCGCATGGCGCAGGGCCGCGGACAGCGCGATCGCGCCGCCTTGCGAGAAGCCGGCGACGAAGATCCGCTCGCTCGGCACGCCGCGCTCGTGCTCGCGCGCGATCAGCGTCTCGGTGGCGGCGATCGAGGCGCGGATGCCGGCCTCGTCCTGCCGCGCGTGCGCGGCGAAACCGATGATGTCGTACCACGCGCGCATCGACATGCCGTTGTTGATCGTCACCGGCCGCACCGGAGCATGCGGAAACACGAAGCGCAGCGCCGGCCACGCCGGGTCCACCAGTTCCGGCACGATCGGCGCGAAGTCGTTGCCGTCCGCGCCGAGGCCGTGCAGCCAGAGGATGCTGTAGCGCGGGTTGGCGGCGGTTTCGTGTTCGACGGTGGGCAGGGGCATGGTCAAGGGATGCAGGAGCAAGGAGCCAGGCGACATCGTAACAGCAGCCCCGCGCCGGCAGGCTCGGGCGGCGCGGCTCCGCTGTGCCGGCGCCTGCTGGTGCGAGGCGTGGACATGGTCGCGCTCCGGCAGCGTGCCGTTCGCCACGTGTCCGATCCATTCGTCGGTGCCGAGCACGGCGGTTTCGGTTCCCCGCTGACGATGCGCCGGCATTTCGCCAACGCGTTCAACACCACGCCATCGACGTGTCGCCGCGAATTCCGTGGCGGCTGATCCGCCGGTCGTTGCCGCAGATTCCGTGCATGCCTGACTTTCGGCACGGTATGCCGCACCACCCCGATGGGCTCGGTTATGCTGATTTTTTTGCCCGGGGAAGAATCCATGCGCCGATGGCTGCTTGCCGCCCTCGTAGCCTTCGCCGTCGCGCCGGCCGCGCCGGCCGCCGGGGCGACCTCGACGCCGCTCGACCTGGAAACCGTGATGGCCAATCCCGACTGGATCGGGCAGGCGGTGGAGCAGCCGTACTGGAGCGCGGACGGGCGCAGCCTGTACTACGCGCTGAAGCGCGACGGCAGTCCGCTGCGCGACCTGTACCGGGTCGATCCGGCGACGGGCCGGGGCGCGAAGCTGGATCCGGCTGCGCTGGCGCAGGCCGACGGCCCGGCGGTGTTCGACCGCGCGCACCGGCATGCCGCCTTCATCCTGCACGGCGACGTGTTCGTGGTGGAGCTGGCTGGCGGGCGGCGCACCCAGGTCACCCGCACGCCGCAGGAGGAATCCGCGCCGCGATTTTCCGCCGACGGCCGCGCCCTGCAGTTCCGCGACGGCAACGACTGGTACAGCTACGACCTGGCCAGCGGCGTCACCGCGCCCGCGGCGGTGCTGAAGTTCGCCGACGATCCGCAGGCATCGCTGCCCGACGCGCTGGGCGAGCGGCAGCTGGAGTTGTTCAAGACGCTGCGCCAGATCAAGGCCGACAAGCAGGCGCGGCGCGACGAGGACAAGGCGCTGGCCGCCGCCGATCCCGGTCGCGCGCCGCAGCCGTTCTTCCTCGGCGACAAGATCACCCCGGTCGACAGCGAGCTGTCGCCGGACGGCCGCTGGCTGCTGCTGGTCACCGCGCCGAAAGGCTACGAGGCGGGCAAGGCGCCCGAGGTCACCCATTACGTCACCGATTCCGGCTACGCCGAGCAGAAGGAGGCCCGCGTGTACGTGGGCCGCAAGGACCCGGCGCCGCAGTCGCTGCTGCTGCTCGACCTGGCCAGCCACCAGTCGTACCCGCTGGCTACCGACACGCTGCCCGGCATCAAGGACGATCCGCTGAAGGACCTGCGCGAGCGCGCCGTCGCCGCGTTGCAGAAGGCGGGCAAGGCCGACCGGGCCAAGGCGCTGAAGGCGCCCGGACAACGCGCGGTACGCATCGTCGGCAGCGATGACGACGGCGGTGGCGGCGGCATCGCGTGGAGCGACGATGGCCGCAACCTCGCCATCCAGCTGCGCGCGATCGACAACAAGGATCGCTGGATCGCCAGCGTGGATTTCGCCAGGCACGCGCTGGTCAACCAGCAGCGGCTCACCGACCGCGCCTGGATCAACTGGAACTTCAACGATTTCGGCTGGCTCAAGGACGGCCGCACGCTGTGGTACCTGAGCGAGCAGACCGGCTGGTCGCAGCTCTACGTCAAGCCGCTCGACGGCAAGGCGAAAGCGCTGACCGCCGGCCAGTTCGAGGTGAGCCATCCGCAACTCAGCGAGGATGGCCAGTGGTTCTACCTGCGCACGAACCGGGTCGCGCCGTACAGCTACGATGTCTACCGCGTGCCGTCCGCCGGCGGCGAGCTGGCCCGCGTGACGAACTACCAGGGCATGGACGAGTTCGCGTTGTCGCCCGACGGCGCGCAGCTCGCCGTGCTGCACTCCTCGCCGTACGTGTTGCCGCAGCTGGCGGTGCAGGCCGCCGCGGGCGGCACGCCGCGCGAACTGACCAGCACCATGAAGAGCGCGTTCAGCGCGCACGACTGGATCGCACCGCAGATCGTCGAGGTGCCGTCCTCGCACGGCGCCGGCTCGATCTGGGCGAAGTACTACGGCCCGGCGAACGAGCAGGCCGGATCGAAGCCGGCGGTGATCTTCGTGCACGGCGCGGGCTACCTGCAGAACGTCACGCTGTCGTGGTCGAACTACTTCCGCGAGCAGCTGTTCCACAACCTGCTGGTGCAGCAGGGCTACGTGGTGCTGGACATGGACTACCGCGCCTCGGAAGGCTACGGCCGTGCCTGGCGCACCGCGATCTACCGCCAGATGGGCCACCCGGAACTGGAAGACCTGCTCGACGGCAAGGCGTGGCTGGTGAAGCACCACGGCGTCGATCCGCGGCGCGTGGGCATCTACGGCGGCAGCTACGGCGGCTTCATGACCGAGATGGCGCTGCTGCGCGCGCCCGGCGCATTCGCCGCCGGCGCCGCGCTGCGCCCGGTCAGCGACTGGACGCTGTACAACCACGAATACACCTCGAACATCCTCAACGACCCGCAGCTCGATCCCGAGGCGTACCAGGCCAGCTCGCCGATCGAGTACGCGGAAAAGCTGCAGGACCCGCTGCTGGTCCAGCACGGCCTGATCGACGACAACGTGCTCGCCGAGGACTCGATCCGCCTGTACCAGCGCTTCATCGAACTGCACAAGAAGAACTTCTGGATGTCGCTGTACCCGCTGGAACGCCACGGTTTCGTGCACGCCGATTCGTGGTACGACGAGTACCGCCGCATCGACGAATTGTTCGAGACGTATGTGAAGCCGGCGAAGGAAGCCACGACGCACTGAGCTTGCCGACGCATGCCTTCGGGGTTGCCGCTGTTCCGGGCGGCGGCTTTGCTGCATGATCGCGGCGCCGGCCCGGTGGTCGGTGCCGTATCCGTCACAACAGGGGAATGCCGGTCGGTCCGCCGATCCGGCCAAGGGGAGCCGAATGAAGGTAACGTTGAATCTTGCCCTGGCGGCATCGTTGCTGGCGTGCGCCGGCTGCACCGTGGTGTCGCCGGATGCCGGCCAGCAGGCCGTGCTGATCGACAAGCCGGTGCTGTTCGGGCACGGCGGCGTGCGGCCCGAGCCGGTGCCGACGGGCTTGTCGTACACCTGGTTCTCGACCGACAAGATCTACGTCAACATGTTTCCGCAGCAGTACGACGGCAACTTCAGCGACTTGATGTCGAGTGACGGCGTGCCGCTGGATTTCCACGCGATCATTCGCCTGCAGGTCGTGGACCCCGTGGCGCTGGTGAAGAATTTCGGCCAGGACTGGTACAAGAACAACGTCGAGCAGGAGTTCTTCAACAAGGTGCGCTCCGCGGTCAAGAAGCACGGCATGAACGAGACGGCGATCCAGACCACCGCCATCGACGAGATCGACAGCGAGGTCAGCCGCGAAATGACCGAGTATCTCCGCGACAACAAGTTGCCGATCCGCCTGGTCAAGATCACGGTGGGCAAGGCGAATCCGCCGGATGCCGTGCGCAACCAGCGCGTGGAAACCGCGCAGCAGGAACAGCGCGTGCTCACCGAGCACAAGCGTGACCTGGCCGAGCAGGCCCGCAAGGCGGCGGAGCTGAGCCGCGCCGGGGCGGACAATGCCTATCGCGTGGCGATGAACCTCAACCCCGCACAGTTTGTCGAGATGGAGCGCATCAAGATGCAGTCCGCCGTCTGCGCCGTGAAGGATGCGAAGTGCACGTTCATCATCGGTGGCCAGGTGGATCCGGTGCTGGGCGTGAAGTGACGTAGGGCAGAATTGGCCATGACATGGACCGGAAGGCTGATAGCCAGCCTGCTCGGCGTCCTAGACCAACTTGAGAGTCCCCCCGGCTCTGCCGGGGAGGCAGTAGCAGTTTGACGTCTACAGAAGTGGCCGTCGGCGTTGAGGTAGTTCAGGCGTAGAAATTGAGCCGACGGCGCGTTCCGGCTTGGAATGGTGAAATCGAAGCGCCGAGGTTTTGAGTGGCAAGCTCTTGATCTTCGATTGCGAAAAGGCCCCTTTGAGGGGCCCGCAATCGTTAAAGCCCCCGGCTTTGCCGGGGGATACTTACCTGGCCTGCTCCATCTTGGCGTGATGATGCAAGGCCGCTGGTTCGACTGCGCTTGACCTGGCCGCTGCGACGGAAGGACTCGTGATGCTGGAGATGATCAAGGACATGCTGCTTCCGCTGGCTTTGCCGGCGGCGATGCTCGGCATCCACTTCTACTTCCAGTCACGGCAAGGGGCGCCGGTGGGTCGGGTCGAGCGCTTTCTGGCGACGGTGTGGCTATGGATCCGGCGCATCGTGTGTTTTGGTGCCGCCGGGCTTTGCGTGTTCGGCGCGGCATTCGTCATCCACGGCGCCGTCGTCGGTAGCGCCAGCCTGAAGACCGCGATCGGCGTCGTGCTGTTGCTGTCGACGGCCGGCCTGTTTTTCCACTGGGGAAGGTACGGTGCGGGCTATAACCGTGTCGACCTCAGCGAGGACAGACCGGTGCACGAGTCGCGCAAGAGACGTTATGGCTGGCGTTGGTAGCCGGCGAACTTCGATGATGAAAGGATGCATCGACGCATGAATCTTGCCCTGTTCGATTTCGATGGCACCATCACCACCCGCGAGACGTTTGCCGACTTCATGCACTTCGCGGTGACGCGGCGGCGGTTGGCCGTGGGCAGGGTGGTGCTGGCACCGGTGGTGATCGGCTACTGGTGCCGCGAGCATGGGCTGGCGCTGATCTGCTCGGAACTGGAAGTGGCCGATGGCCGCCTCACCGGGCGCTATCGCGGCAAGCAGTGCGTGGGTCCGGAGAAGCCGCGCCGCGTGCTGGACCGATACGACCTCGGCGACTTCGCCGAGGTGTACGCCTACGGCGACACCCACGAGGACCTTGACCTGCTGGCCATCGCCAGCCGAAAGTACTTCGGCTGGCAGCCAGTGGCCTGAGCGTCCGGCGGCATGCCGGGGCGGGGCATCGATGCACGAGGGGAAACATGCGCAAGTTGCTGTGGGTTTTCGCGGTGTGTGGGCTGCTGCTGGCCGGCTGCGCCAGGCCGTTGCCGCCGGAGAAGGTGGCGTATGCCGGGCAGTGGCGGTCGACGACGATGTCGTTGCTGATCACCACCGGCGGCAACGTGAACTACAGGCGGGTGGATGGCGGCGTGAGCAAGTCCATCAACGGTCCGCTGCAGGCGTTCGAGGGCGACAATTTCGTGGTGGGCGTCGGCCCGGTCAAGACCACCTTCGTGGTGTCCATGCCGCCGTACCAGGACCAGGGCACGTGGAAGATGACGGTCGACGGGGTGGAGCTGACCAGGGTGCCGCCGGGCGAGTGAGCCGGCAAAAAACGGCCGCAGCGGGATCGCTTCGATCCAGCGCTGCGACCGGGGGACCGGCAGCCTGCAAGGGCACGGCAGGACGGCCTTGCAACCTCGCTCCAGCCGAGAATCAGCAAGCCGACCAGAATCGTGCTGCGGAACATGGTGTGCTCCCTGCTTCAGGCTGGCAGCCAGGTGCTCGGCGTGCATCTGGTGTTCGTGGAACAGCTTCGAGCCGGTTTGCAGCAGCGACTTCAGCTCCGCGTTCTGCGTGGCCGGGATCAGCGTGCCGTCGAGTGCGGCCAGCACGGCCTTGTGGAACGCCACTTCGTTGGCGGCATAGGCCTGTCGTAGGTGGCGCCGCTGAGCGCGGCGAGCTTGGTCTGTTCGGCGGCGGCGCCCCTGGCCGGCGACTGGCTGGTGGCGTTGTCGGCTGAGCCGGGAACCTCGGGTCACCCCCGTGCATCGGATCGGGTGTAAAAGGAGAAAACCATGTCTGCCCATGCCCATGTTGCACCCGTCGACTACGCCGCGCTGGGCGACCACGCGCTGGTGGCGCTGGTCCGCGACGGCCATCGCGAGGCGTTCCGTCACATCATGCAGCGCTGCAACCAGCGGCTGTTTCGCGTTGCGCGCGCCGTGATCGGCGAGGATTCGGAAGCGGAAGACGTGCTGCAGGAATCGTATATGCGTGCCTATCACAAGCTGGATTCGTTCCGTGGCGATTCGACCCTGTTGACCTGGCTGACCAGCATCGTGCTGAACGAGGCGCGCGGCCGGCTGCGCAAGCGCCACACCATGGTCGGCCTGGAACAGGTCGACGTGGCGATGGACGACAGCCACCAGATCATCCAGTTCCCCTCGAAGCACCCTGGCGGAGACCATGAGCGGGGCGTTCCCGTTCATGGGCCAGCGCTGCGCCCGCGTTGCCGACGCGGTGATGGCGCGGCTGGACGCCGAACAGACCGCCTGATGTGTTCCCGCCCGACGCCGTAGGGCGGGCACGGCCCGCCGCTCTGGATCTTGAGGCCGGGTGACGAAAAGCTGGCGGGCATTGCCCGCCCTACGCAGCGCGATGTGCGGTCCTTCGTCTTGCGACCGGTTCGCGGTCGTCTGCAACCACGCCGGGATCAGTGCGGTCAGCCTGTGGCGACGCGATCAGCGAGGTGCCGGGGCGGCTGGCGAACGGATCCGCTGCAGGCGTTCGGCCAGCGTGGCGCGCGACAACTCGCCGATGTGCACGTCGAGCAGGCGACCGTCGGCGTCGAGGAACAAGGTGGTCGGGTAGCCGCGGGCGTGGTAATGGTTCGACAGCTGCAGGTTGTCGTCGATCAGCACGTTGTCCAGCGCCAGCCATTGCACCTGCAAGAAATGCTTCACCGCCGCCGCCGATTCGCCCTGGTCGGCGAACACGAAACGGATCTGCGGCATTGCTCGCTGCGCCTCGGCCAGCACCGGCATCTCGCGCCGGCACGGACCGCACCAGGTGGCCCACAGGTTGATCACGGTGGGCTGGCCGCGCAGTTTTTCCAGCGCCACATCGCGCCCGTCCAGGTCGCTCAGCAGCAGGGCCGGCAAGCCGGGGTGGGTAGTCGCGGTCAGCTTGTACGCGACCAGTCCGGCGAACGCCCATGCCGCGATGCCGACCACCACGCCGGCAGCCAGCGGTCGGCGCAAAGGTGGCCGGCGCCAGCCGGTCAGCAGCGCCGCCACGACCAGCCCGAGCGCACCGGCGATCGGATCGAAACCGCCGTCGCGGATGTTCAGCATGCTGCTCGGCTGCTGCACGTACTGCGGCCACCAGCCGGCCACGTAGGCAGCACGCGCGCAGAGCAGGCCGATGCCGAGCGCCAGGTACAACGCATTGCCGGCGTCGGCGTAACCGCGCCTGGCCAGGAAGCCGGCGGCGGCGAGTGCGGCGATGACGCCGGACAGCAGCGCCAGCAGGGCTGACGAGAGGGCCAGCGGTCCGATATTCAGGTGCTTCCATCCTTGCCGGCGAGGGCTCGCGCCGATGGCGACGAGCGTGTGCGAGGCGAAACCTTACCCGGTATCGCGCGGCCGGGCAGTGCGGGCAGTCCTCAGTCCGCCCGGCGCAGGCCGGCTGCCTCGCGCGCGAGCAACTCGATGCCGGCCCAGTCGCCGGCGGCGAGCTTGTCGGCGGGAGTGAGCCAGGAGCCGCCGACACAGAGCACGTTCGGCAGGGCGAGGAAGTCGGGCGCGCTGCTCAGGCTGATGCCGCCGGTGGGGCAGAAGCGGACCTGCGGCAAGGGGCTGGCCCAGGCACCGAGCAGCCTGGTGCCGCCAGCCGGCACCGCGGGGAAGAACTTCAGGTGGCGATAGCCGCGTTCGAGCAGGGCCATCGCCTCGCTGGCAGTGGCCACGCCGGGCAGCAGCGGCAGCTCGCTGTCGTCGGCCGCGTCGAGCAGGCGCGGCGAGGTGCCGGGCGACACGGCGAAGCGGGCGCCGGCCTGCAGCGCGGCCTGCAGGTCGCGTGCGGTCAGCGCGGTGCCGCAACCGACCACGGCGCCTTCCACCTCGGCGGCGATCGCGCGGATCGCTTCGAGCGCCGCCGGCGTGCGCAGGGTGACCTCGATCGTCGGGATGCCGCCGGCGACCAGCGCGCGCGCCATCGGCACCGCGGCCCTAGCGTCGTCGATGATCACCACCGGAATCACCGGCGCCAGTTGCATGAGGGTTTCGACCTGTTGCTGCTTCTGTTCGATGTGACTCACGTAGGACTCCGGGGTTCTTGGCTCCTCCCCCTGCGTGTCCCAAAGGGACTTCCTTCGGTCGCAGGGGGAGGCTGGGAGGGGGTTGCTCAGGTGGGCGAGAAGTCAAGATCAAGAGCGGACCTCACCCCAGCCCTCCCCTGCAGGGCAGGAGAGGGGGCAAAACTACAGCACGCCGGCGCCAAGATCGGCGTTGGCGGCGGCCTGCCGGAACAGCCCGAACAGTTCGCGGCCCATGCCGCTGTGTTCGCGCGACAGGTCGGCGACATGCGGCAGGCGCGCGTCCAGTTCGTGCGCTTCGAGCAGGACGTCCAGACGTCCATTCGCCGCATCCAGCCGGATCATGTCGCCGTCGCGGATCTTTGCGATGTTGCCGCCGGCCACCGCCTCGGGCGTGACGTGGATCGCTGCCGGCACGCGGCCGGAGGCGCCGGACATGCGGCCGTCGGTGAGCAGGGCGATGCGGTGGCCGCGGTCCTGCAGCAGCGCCAGCGTGGGGGTGAGCTTGTGCAGTTCGGGCATGCCGTTCGCGCGCGGACCCTGGAAGCGCACCACCGCCACGAAGTCGCGGTTGAGTTCGCCGCGCCTGAACGCGCCGGCGACCTCGTCCTGGTCGTCGAACACGATCGCCGGCGCCTCGATCAGCAGGCGATCGTCCGGCACCGCCGATACCTTGATCACCGCGCGGCCGAGGTTGCCATCGAGCATGCGCAGGCCGCCGTCGGCGCGGAACGGTTCGTCGACGCCGCGCAGCACGCCGCGGTTGCCGCTCTGCTTCGATACGGGCTGCCAGTGCAGCGTGCCGCCGGCGTCGAGTTGCGGGACCTGCGTATAGCCGTCCAGACCGGTGCCGAAGATGGTCTGCACGTCGGCGTGCAGCAGGCCGGCGCCAAGCAGCTGGTCGATCAGGAAGGCCATGCCGCCGGCGTCGTGGAACTGGTTCACGTCGGCGTAGCCGTTCGGGTACACGCGCGCCAGCAGCGGGATCGCGCCGGACAGCGCGTCGAAGTCGTCCCAGCGCAACTGGATGCCGGCCGCGTGCGCGATCGCCACCAGGTGCAGCAGGTGGTTGGTCGAACCGCCGGTGGCGTGCAGGCCGATCACGCCGTTGATGATCGCGCGCTCGTCGACGATGTGGCCGAGCGGCAGGAACGCGTCGCCCAGTGCGCTGCGGGCGGCGACGCGGCGCACTACTTCCGCGGTGAGCGCGTCGCGCAGCGGCGTGTCCGGCGCGGTGAAGCTGGCGCCGGGCAGGTGCAGGCCCATGATCTCCATCAGCATCTGGTTGGAGTTGGCGGTGCCGTAGAAGGTGCAGGTACCGGCGGTATGGTACGAGGCCGCCTCGGCTTCCAGCAGCTCGGCCTTGCTCGCCTTGCCGTCTGCATAGGCCTGGCGCACCTTGGACTTCTGCTCGTTCGGGATGCCGCTGGGCATCGGCCCCGACGGCACGAACGCGCCGGGCAGGTGGCCGAAGCTCAGCGCGCCGATCAAGAGGCCCGGCACGATCTTGTCGCAGATGCCGAGGAACAGCGCGCCGTCGAACATGTCGTGCGACAGCGCCACCGCGGTGGCCAGCGCCACCACGTCGCGCGAGAACAGCGACAGCTGCATGCCGGGTCGGCCCTGCGTGATGCCGTCGCACATCGCCGGCACGCCGCCGGCGACCTGGGCGGTGAAGCCGGCGTCGCGCGCGACCTGGCGGATCAGCGCGGGATAGCGCTCGTACGGCTGATGCGCCGACAGCATGTCGTTGTAGGCGGTGACGATGGCGAGGTTGGCGCGCCGGCCGCTGCGCAGCGCGGCCTTGTCGTCGCTGCCACAGGCGGCGAAGCCGTGCGCCAGGTTGCCGCAGGACAGGTGCTCGCGCTGCGGGCCGCTGCGGTCGATCGCGTCGATCCGCTTCAGGTAGGCCGCGCGCGTTTCACGGCTGCGCTCACGCAGGCGTTCGGTGACTTCGGCGACGACGGGATGCAGCGTGTTCATGACATATATCCGGAATCGTTGAGAGAAAAGGCGGGAACGCAAGCAACGGCATGCGTTTCCTGATGTCGACAAGGCGCTTTCCTGCGCCTTGTCGACTCGGCCCGCCCGGCTATCGCCTGACGAGCCTCCGACCGAACAACGACTTGCGTCGTTGTTCGGCGAGCGACCCATCCGAGGGTCGCATGGCCGGCGGCTTTGAGCCGCCGACTACGGGCACCAGTACACCGCCACCGGCACGCGCTGCTGGGTCAGCACGGCACGCACCGGGTAGTCGCGTGCGGCGCCGAGGCCGAGCCGCGCGTCGGCGAGCAGGTCGCGCTTCTTCTCGCCGGCCACCAGCAGGTACAGCGCGCGCGTTTCCAGCAGCGTCGGCAGGCTCAGCGTGATGCGCGGCTCGCCGGCGCCTGGCGCATGCATCGGCAGCACACGGGCGCGGCCGTCCAGGTCCAGCGCCTCGGCCAGGTGGTCGCCGCCGGGGAAGAACGAGGCAGTGTGGCCGTCGTCGCCCATGCCCAGCACCACCGCGTCGAACGGCCGCGGCAGCGCGTCGATGCGCGCGCTGGCGGTGGCCAGCCCGGCTTCGGGAGTGGCGTCGCCGGTGTACAGCGGAATGAACTGCGCGGCCGCGGCGGCGTGCTGCAGCAGCAGCGACTTCACCAGCCGCGCATTCGAACGTTCGTCGATTTCCGCGACCCAGCGTTCGTCGACCAGGGTCACCTGCACCCTGGCCCAGTCGAGTCTTTCGCGCGACAGGCGGCCAAAGAAATCCTTCGGCGTGCTGCCGCCGGAGACCGCCAGCACGGCGTGGCCGCGTTCGGCCAATCCGCTGCGCAGGCGTTCGGCGACGCGTTCGGCCAATGCCGTGGCCTGCGCGCGGCAATCGGTGAAGCTGTGCGTGGTGACGTTCGGATGGGTGGTCATGGCAGGTGTCGCGACGGGCACTCAGGTGTAGCCGCGCGCATCGTGGGGAAGAGAGTGCCAGTCTGCCGCACGCAACGGCGTGGCTGGGTGAAGCGTCGGTAAACGCGGCCTATTCACCGTCTTCGTTCCAGGTGCGGCCGTCGCGCTCGATCAGCGCCACTGCGGCGCTCGGGCCCCAGCTGCCGGCGGTGTAGGGTCGCGGCGCCTCGCCACTGTCGGCCCAGGCGGCCAGGATCGGGTCGGCCCAGCGCCACGCGGCTTCCACTTCGTCGCGGCGCATGAACAGGGTGGGGTTGCCGCGTACCACGTCCAGCAGCAGGCGTTCGTACGCATCCGGCTGCTGCACGCCGAAGGCCTCGGCGAAACTCATGTCCAGCGGCACGTGGCGCAGGCGCAGGCCGCCGGGGCCGGGGTGCTTGATGATCAGCCACAGTTTCACGCCTTCGTCGGGCTGCAGCCGCAGCACCAGCCGGTTTTGCGACAAGGTGCCGGCGTCGGGGTTGAAGATCGAATGCGGCACCGGCTTGAAGGTGACCGCGATTTCCGACACCCGGCTCGGCAGCCGCTTGCCGGTGCGCAGGTAGAACGGCACCCCGGCCCAGCGCCAGTTGGCGATCTCCGCCTTCAGCGCCACGAAGGTCTCGGTGCTGGACTTGCTGTTGCCCAGCTCCTCCGGATAGCCCGGCACGCTGTTGCCCTCGGCCACGCCGGCGCGGTACTGGCCGCGCACGGTGAGCTGGGCGGCATTGCTGTCGTCGATGGGCTTGAGCGAATGCAGCACCTTCAGCTTCTCGTCGCGCACCGCGTCGGGCGCCAGCGACGACGGTGGTTCCATCGCCACCATGCACAGCAGCTGCAGCATGTGGTTCTGCACCATGTCGCGCAGCGCGCCGGCGCGGTCGTAGTAGGCGCCGCGATGGCCGACGCCGAGGGTTTCGGCCACGGTGATCTGCACGTGGTCGATATGCCCGGCGTTCCAAAGCGGCTCGAACAGCGCGTTGCCGAAGCGCAGCACCAGCAGGTTCTGCACGGTCTCCTTGCCGAGGTAGTGGTCGATGCGGAAGATCTGCGATTCGTTGAAGACCTTGCCGACCGCGTCGTTGATCTGGTTCGCGCTGGCGAGGTCGCGCCCAATCGGTTTTTCCAGCACCACGCGCGAGGCGCCTTCGTTGAGCTTGTACTGGCCCAGCCGGGCGCAGATATCGACGAACAGTTCCGGCGAGGTGGACAGATAGAACACGCGGATATGCTCGGGCCGGCTGCCGATGAGGGCGGCGAAATCGTCCCAGCCCTCGTCCTTGCGCGCGTCCAGCGGGCGATAGAACACCTGCTGCAGGAACACGTCGAGCTGTGCCGCCGCGCACACGCCGATCAGCGCCTCGCGCAGCTGCGCGCGGTAACCGTCGTCGTCCAGCGCCTCGCGGGCGATGCCGACGATGCGGCTGCTGGCCGGGATCTGGCCGTCGAGGAAACGGTGGAACAGGGCTGGCAGCAATTTGCGCACGGCGAGATCGCCGGTGCCGCCGAAGATCATCAGGTCGAACGGTTCGACCGATTGGGAGGATGCAGTCACACAGTCACCTCGACTCGATGCCGGATGGCGGGCAAAGGCCTGATGGCACGTCTTGCCCGGGGTATTGGCGATCGTACCAGTGAAATACCAGATCAGCTACCCGTGTGCATACGAATTCATAAAAACAGTAGCCGGCTGGGAGTAGTCAGGTCGTCGCCACAAACCCCGATCACCCGGAGCCTTCGCCAAACTCAGGACAGGTGTAAGCCGCAGGCTGAAGTCGAAGGGCTCCGCGCGACGCACTTCGACTTCGCCCGCTGACGCGGGCTACGCTCAGTGCGAACGGTTGGTTGTGGCCGGCTTGCTTCCAGTGGTTCGCTATTGGTATCGTTCGCCGCATGGAAGCTGCCCTCGCCAACGAATACCGCCGGATCTGCCGCGATCCGGCCACGCACCAGCCACTGGCGTACCTGCGCCTGCGCCGGGCGATCCGCAACATCGTCGAGCACCGCGACATCGAGCCGGGCCAGGCGCTGCCCAGCGAGCGCGACCTGTCGCAGGCGCTGAAGCTGTCGCGGGTGACCGTGCGCAAGGCGATCGCCGGCCTGGTCGAGGAGGGCCTGCTGACCCAGCGCCATGGCGCGGGCACCTTCATCGCCGAGCGCATCGTCAAGCCGATGTCGCGGCTGACCAGCTTCACCGAGGACCTGCGCGAGCGCGGCCTGTCGCCGCGTTCCGAGTTTTTCGAGCGCGGCATCGGCGAAGTGACGCCGGAGGAATCGATGGCGTTGAACCTGTCACCCGGCTCGCTGGTGGTGCGCCTGCACCGCGTGCGCTACGGCCAGGACGAACCTCTGGCGATCGAGCGCAGCGTGGTGCCGGCCAGCGTGCTGCCCGATCCGCTGCTGGTGCACGACTCGCTGTACGAGGCGCTGGAAAAGCTCAACGCCCGCCCGCGCCGTGCGCTGCAACGGCTGCGCGCGGTATCGCTGAACGCGCAGCAGGCGCGGCTGCTGCACGTCAACGTGGGCAGCGCGGGGCTGAGCATCGAGCGGCGCAGTTTTCTGGACGACGGCCGCGTGGTCGAGTTCACCTGTTCCTGGTATCGCGGCGACATCTACGACTTCGTCGCCGAACTGCAGACCGACTGAGGAAGCGTATGGACGCCCGCGACACCCTGATGTACCAGGAGGCGCACGAGTCGACCGCGGTGGTCGCGCGCCAGTTCGCCGCCAACGAGGCGGTGGTTTCCGCGCTGGCGCAATCGCTGCGCGCGCAGCCGCCGCGTTTCATCGTCACCTGCGCACGCGGCAGCTCCGACCACGCCGCGGCGTACGCGAAGTACGTGTTCGAGACCCAGCTCGGCATCGCCACCGCGTCGGCGTCGCCGTCGGTCACCTCGGTCTACGCGGCCGAGCAGCAGTGGCGGGGCGCGCTGTTCATCGCGATCTCGCAATCGGGCAAGAGTCCCGACCTGCTGCGCAATGCGCAGGCGGCGAAGGTGGCCGGCGCACGCGTGGTGGCGCTGGTGAATGTCGAGGATTCGCCGCTGGCGGCGCTGGCCGACACGGTGATCCCGCTGCACGCGGGGCCGGAGCGCAGCGTGGCGGCGACCAAGAGCTACATCGCCGCGCTGGCCGCGGTGCTGCACCTGTGCGCGCGCTGGCGCGGCGACGTCGAGCTGGGCGCCGCACTGCAGGCGCTGCCGGATGCGCTGCGCAGCGGCTGGGATGCGGACTGGTCGGCGCTGAGCGAAGGCCTCGTCCATGCACACAACCTGTTCGTGGTGGGCCGCGGCTACGGCCTCGGCATCGCGCTGGAGGCGGCGCTGAAGTTCAAGGAAACCTGCGGCCTGCACGCCGAGGCGTTCAGTGCCGCCGAAGTGAAGCATGGCCCGATGGCCCTGGTCGGGCCGGACTTCCCGGTGCTGTGCTTCGCCCAGGACGACGACACCCTGGCCGGCACGCTGGCCGTGGCCGACGAGTTCCGCGGCCGCGGCGCGCAGGTGTTCGTGGCCGCGCCCGGCCGTCACGGCAACGGCATGCTGCCGGTGCCGGGCGGGTTGCCCGCGCTATGCACGCCGCTGCTGATCATCCAGAGCTTCTACCGCGCCGCCAGTGCCTTGTCGCTGCGCCGCGGCTTCAATCCCGACGTGCCGCCGCACCTCAACAAGGTGACCGAGACCGTTTGATCATGTAGGAGCGCACCTTGTCCACGAGGAACTTCCTTCGGTCATGCGCGATGCTCTTGATTGGCTTCGTAGGGCGGGCATTGCCCGCCGCTCTGCGTTACGGCAAAGCGAAAAGCCGGCAGGCGGTGCCCGCCATACAGGGGCATCACGCGCAGATGTTCCTACAGCTCATCATTCTCACGGATATTCGTCATGACACTCGCCCTCACCCACTCCCGCGTGCTCACCCCTGACGGTTGGCGCAACGACCTCGCCGTCGTGCTCGACGGCGATCGCATTGTCGACCTGCTGCCGCCGTCCGCTCCGCGGGTACGCGACGCGCAACAGCACGACCTGCGCGGCGCGATGCTCCTGCCCGGCTTCATCGACGTGCAGGTCAACGGCGGTGGTGGCGTGCTGTTCAACGAGGCGCCCACGATGGAGACGTTGCGCCGGATCGGCGCCGCGCACCGGCGCTTCGGCACCACCGGCTTCCTGCCGACCCTGATCAGCGACCGCGTGGAGGTGATGCGCGCGGCGCTGGCCGCCGTGGAGCAGGCGCTGGCCGAGGGTGTGCCGGGCGTGCTCGGTATCCATCTGGAAGGCCCCTACCTGGCGCCGGCACGCAAGGGCGTGCACGACCCGAAATATTTCCATACGCCAGGCGGCGACGAGCTGGCGCTGCTATGCGCGCCGCATCGCGGCGTGCGCCTGCTCACGCTGGCACCGGACCAGGTGCCGCTGGCCAGCATCGGTACATTGGTTGATGCCGGGCTGATCCTCTGCGCCGGGCATACCGCGGCCGACTACGCGACCACCCGCGCCGCGCTGGATGCCGGCGTGCGCGGCTTCACCCACTTGTTCAACGCGATGACGCCGTTCGGCAGCCGCGAGCCGGGCGTGGTCGGCGCCGCGCTGGAGGATGCCGACAGCTGGTGCGGCATCATCGTCGATGGCCATCATGTGCATCCGGCCAGCCTGCGCGTGGCGATCGCCGCCAAGCCGCGCGGCAAGATGCTGCTGGTCACCGACGCGATGCCGCCGGTCGGTGCGGACCGCCCCGACTACGTGCTCAACGGCGAAACCATCGTCGCCAAGGACGGCATCTGCCAGACCGCGCAAGGCGTGCTGGCCGGATCCGCGCTGGACATGGCCGGCGCGGTGCGCAATGCGGTGCAGTTGCTCGGCCTGCCGCTGGACGAAGCGGTGTGCATGGCCAGCACTTATCCCGCCGAGTTCCTTGGCCTGGGCGCAAGCCATGGACGCATCGCCGCAGGCTATCGCGCCGACCTGGTGGCGCTGGACGACGAGTACCGCGTGCAGCAGAGCTGGATCGGCGGGAGCTGAGGCGCGCGAGGCGAGCCGGGTCAGCGCAAGAATCGGATCGCCACGGCAATCCGGAATTGCAGCGACGGCAAGCCAGGCAAGGGGCGATCAGTCCGCGTCATCCCCGGGCGCGCCGATGGCCAGACGCAACTGCTCCAGCTGCTTCGCATAGTGGCGCCATTGGCCCAGGCCGCGGGCGTGGATGGATTCGCGCACCTGGGCACTGCTTGGGGTGGCGACCGGAGAGGCGTTGAGTTCGGGATGCAGGCAGTTTTCCTCCAGCGAGAGCCCGCAGTGTTCGAGTACTCCGCGCAGCGTGGATTCCGGATCGCGCACCAGCGAGGCATAGGAAACGTCGAACATCGCGCCTGGCAAGCGATCGTGCCAATGCCGGGTCAAACGCGCGTATTCGCCATAGTAATGGGCCAGGGCCTGCAGGTCGTAGCTGTAGGACGAAACATTGCCGAACATCGCCTTGAAGTTCGAGAAGCAGGTGTCGACCGGGTCGCGCACCATGTGCAGGATCGGTGCATGTGGCAAGGCGCGGCGGATGAAGGCGACCATCTGGATGTTGGCCGGAAGTTTGTCGATGTAGTAGGCACGCCCCTGTGCGCGCCACTTGGTTTGTTGCAGATAGCGCGCACCCAGCTCGGCGTAGTCGAGCTCCGCGCTGTGCCGTATGACTTCCCGCAGGCCGTCCGTTCGGGCCGGGGTCACGTCAGCTTGCCAGTGCAGCTGGCGCCAGAAGTCGATGAGCTCGCCGGCTGAAACGACCCCGGAGTGAGCGGACAGCATCCGGTCGAGCAGGGTGGTGCCGGAGCGCGGCATGCCGACGATGAAGATGGGAACAGGGCCGTCGGATCCGGAGCGGGATCGGGCGGTGGCGGTTCTGCCGTTCGGCTGCGGCATGTCGATCAGCGCATCGGTCACGGCGGCTTCGCCCGTCGCGTCGTACGGGTTGAGCTCGTGCATGAGCGCATTGCACCGCGCCAGGGCAGGCCATGCCTCCTCGTGACGCTTGAGGTCGTCCAGTATCTTGAATTGCGCGTACTCGAATTCGGCGCGCACAAACATGGCATCCGGCTTCTGGTCGTGCGGTGGAAGCCGCTGCAGTTGTTCCTGCACGAAAGCCAGTTGATTGGCTTCAGGCTTCTGCTTGCGCAGGTTGACCAGAACCATCGCGGCATCACCGAAATGCGGCCAGCGCTCGAGGCAGCCTTCCAGCACTGCGCAGGCCTTGTCGAGGTCGCCGTCGAACTGCAGCAGCATCGCGTACAGGTGCTGCTCGCCCGGTGTGTCGATACCCGCAGCCATGGCTCGCTCCATCAATGTCCTGGCCGGGGCGATCTCGCCGAGCATGAAGCGCAGGTGGGCCTGCCCGACCAGCAGTTCCGGCGGTAGCGCGGGCGCCTGGGAGAGCAGATCGAGGCAGCTGCGCGCCGCCAGTGTCTCGCCAACGGCGACGAGGCGTTGCGCCACGCTCACGATGAACGGCGCGTCCCGCGGGAGTCGATGCGCTACGCGAAGCAGCAGTGCTGTCGATGTCCGAAGTTGGCCTCGCTGGAACAGCACGTCAGCCAGCTCAAGCAGCACGGAAACGTCATCGGGAACGTGACGTGCAAGCGCCTCCAGGGCAACTTGCGCAGCCTCCCATTGCCGGTTGTCGATGCATTGCCTGGCGTGCTGGCGCGAACGGTTTTCTGCGTCGGAAGAATTCTGGGCGGTCATTTTCGGATAGTAACTTCACGAGTGCCCCGCCGTGGAGCCATGCCTCGCCTGGAACGAGCACGCGACGTGCCGTCATTCCGCGAAGGGCTCGACAGCGGGATATAAAAAAAGCCACCGACCGGAGGGTCGGTGGCTTGGTTCGGCCAGTTTCAGCCGCTGTCAGCTATCAGTAGTCGTACTGGACCGACAGGCGCACCGTACGCGGCGGCTGCCAGAAGATGCCGTCGCCGTAGCTGTTGTTGACGTATACCGTATTGACGCCGTCGTAGGCGCTTTCGCCAGCTGCGTCGGTCTGCACCGGCCGCTGCTGGTTCAGTGCGTTGATCACGTCCAGGTTGAAGCCCAGCTTGTGGTCGGCAAACGCCGGTGCATAGTGCACGCCGAGGTTGACCTGCTCGGTCCACGGGGTATGCCCAGCCTTGCCTGGCGGCTGAAGAACGCCGTGGCACCAGTGGTAGTTGCCGCTGCCGCCACCGTTATAACCGGTCGGGTCGCCGACGCCATCGGTGCCGTAGTAACCCAGGCATTCCTTCGGTGTACCGGACTGGGCCAGCAACGTACCGGAGACCAGCCATTCCGGCGTGATCTGGTAGGCGCCGCGGAAGCGGATCTGGTGCTTGCGTACGTTGGCCAGTTCGCCGTCCTGGCCATTCATCAGCTGCCAGCTGTCCCAGTCCTCGGTCTTGGACACGTCGCCCTGGCCGAAGTCGGAACGCACCTGGCCCTCGGTATTGCCGAAGCCGCGGCTGAAGGTGTAGTCGATGCGGCCCATCCATTTGCCGTCGAACGGATGTTCCAGGTACAGGTTCAGCGAACCGATCTTGCGCCTCACGCCATGGATGTAGCCCCAGTCCTTCTGGGTCATCGGCACGAGGACGCTGCCGGTGCCGTCATCCGACTTCACCAGCATGGTGTTGGTCTGGCCCGGATTGATCAGGCGGCAATAAGAGGCACCGTACAGCGAGTTGCCGTAGAGGCTCGGATCCAGACCCATGCTGGTCATCTTGGCAGCGATCTGGCCCGGCTGGCACTCGTCGTCGATCGCGGTCTTCAGGTCGCGCCACATCGCCTTGGCGCCGTAGGTCCAGTTGTCGTTGAGCTTCTTGTCGAAGCCGGCGATGAACTCATCCACGTATTCCGGCTTCAGGTTGCGCGCGGTGACCTCGGTCGGGTCTTTCGGCAGGCCGTACTCGCCGTCGGGCGAGGTGGCCGGGCCAAGTGCCGTCAGTCCGGTCGGTACGCCATTCGCGTCGATGCCGGTGTAGCTGAACCGCTGGGTGAGGTAGGTCGAACGGTTCGCCGCACGCTCGGCCGCGTTGTCCGGCAGCGCTAGGTAGTAACGGCCCACGTTGCCGTAGATCTTGAACGAGGAATCGCCATTCACGTCCCAGCTGGCGCCGACGCGCGGCTCCCACTGGTTCTTCTCGTCGACGAACGCCTTGCCCACATCGTTGTAGTTGGTGAAATGGTCGTTGCGGACGCCGATGTTCAGCAGCACGTTGGAACTGACCTGCCAGTTGTCCTGCAGGTAGTAGGCCTTCTGCGTCATGGTCATGCTGGTGGCCCAGCCGACCGTGCGCTTCTGCACGTAGGTGGGGAAGTAGCGCCAGTAGTAGTTCACCGCCGGGTTGAACGGATTCTGATTGTCCGGGCCCTGGTTCTTGGCGCCGTAGCTCATGTTGTCGATACCGACGGCGAGGTCGTGATCACCCAGCTTGTAGTCGAAGTCGACGCGCAGGCCATGCGTGCTGTTGGTTGCTTTCGGCGACGTCCAGGTGGTATTGCCCTGGGCGTTCACAATACCGTTCGGGCCGGTGCCAGGCGGCAGGTAGGCCGGATTCTCGTTGTACGGCCGTGAGATGAAGGGCAGCGGGCTGGTGTTGCCGTAGACAACGGGGTCCTGGAAGCGGGCCTTGCCGTACAGGATGCTCAACGTGGCCGAGTCCGTGATGTAGCTCGTGAAGTGGCCGAGGTAGAACTGCGCGTTGTCCTTGGCCACATCGTTGTTGCTGGAGAATGCCCCGGACTTCAGCGTGCTGTTGTCGAATTGATAAGTCTTGCCGGCACCGTTGGACTGGTTCTGCTTCAGCGCGGTCAGTTCCAGGACGTTGCTGTCGGTGATGTTCCAGTCCAGCTTGCCGTAGAACTTGGTGTTCTTGTCACGCAGATACTGAACCTTCTGGTTGGCCGCCGATTCCACATTGGTGATCTGGTCCCTGGTGGTCTCGGCTGCCAGGAACATGAACAGCTTGTCCTGGATCAGCGGACCGCCGACGTAGGCGGAGTACGTGGTCTCCCACTGCTTGTTGTCGTTGCGGTACTGGTTGAGCGTGCCCGGCTTGCTTGGATCTTCCAGTTGGTAATGCGTGTAGCCATCCGGGCTGTTCGGGTTGACCACATCCCCCGGAATCGCCGGGTTGCCATAACGGTTGTTGACCGGCGTGGCTTCGAGGAATCGCGGCTGCCAGACCACCTGGGCACCGAAGTGCCATTCGTTGGTGCCGCGCTTGCCGAGCTGGTTGATCACGCCACCGTCGGAGCGACCGTACTTGGCGCTGTAGCCGCCGGTCAGGGTTTCCTGCTGGTCGATCGCACCATAGGGCAGCGCAAAGCCGCCCAGGTTCTTGTACGGCTCACCGGTGTTGTAGCCGTTCACGTAGTAGGCGTTCTCGGACACGCTCGAGCCGCCGAAGGCGACTGCGTTGCCGAAGAAGCTGCTGCCCTTCACCGTACCCGGAGCGAGGAGGGCGATGGATTCCGCGTTGCGGCTGATCGGGAGTTTCTGCAGGTCGGCGGCGGTGATGACCGTGCTCGAACTGACGCTGGACACGTCGATGGAAGGCAATGCATTGGCCGAGACGGTTACCGCGCTAAGCGACGTCGTTTCGGCGCTGAACGTGACGGTGGTGCCGGCGCCGGGCGCCAAGGACACCTTGCGCGAATCAACGACGGCGCCGTCCTTCTTGAGCGAGACCGTGTAGACGCCGACCGGCACGTTGCTGATCTGGAAACGCCCCGAGCTGTCGACAGCCACCTCGCGCGTCAGGCCAGACGCGTTGGTGGCGCTGACGGTTTCGCCCGCGGCCGCCGGGGCCTGGCCGAAGATGGAGCCGGTAGTGGACTGTGCCATGGCGATGCCGCCGAGGCTCATGCTCAGTGCCACCGCGAGGGCGGTGTGACGCCACCTTGGATTATGGATTTTGTTGTGACTGCTCATTGGTAACGGATCTCCCCGATTGAAGGCCCCGAAGGCCGAGTGACGTAAGCCCGATCAATTCATCGAACAGCAAGCCGGATGCTGCAGCTGTAGCCGCTGATTTGTTCCTATTGCTCCATGCTTGCCCGGTATCCATGGCATCTGGCTGTTTGCCTTCCGAACATAGAGCGACATAAATACCGACGTCAACAAAATATTTATGACTTGTTACCAAATAGTAAGAAATTACGATTCTAGGGTTCTCGATTCGCAATATTTTGCAACTGTTGTTTCCTGAACTCTCCATTCCCAAAAAAGTTTCAATAATGCGGACGCAAACTAGAACAATTGGAGCTGGCGTTCCGAAACGCCCATTTAACGCGGCTTCGATTTGCGTGAACTCCGCGTCGGCGCTAGAGTTGCACGGTTCAGGTGTCCCGACGGCGCGTTGCCGGAGGGATGAAACGGGAAGCCGGTGCGTGGTGTGCGAACACACTGCAAGGCCGGCGCTGCCCCCGCAACGGTAAGCGAGATCACGAGCGGCGAACGCCACTGTGCATGGCACGGGAAGGCGCCGTTCAAGGCATGCGGACACCCGCCTGCCACTCGCCAGCCCGGAGACCGGCCCGAACGATTCCTGGTGGCTCGCGGTGGGCGAGACCGAACCACGTGTCGGTCGATCTTGCCTGCCCGTCGTTCCGTCTTTCTCCTGCCCGTCGCCAGCCCATTGAACGACAGTGCCGTGCGCGGGTGCGCGGCCGGGGAACGACATTGAAAGAGACCTTGCTGGCAACGGCACTCCTGAGTAGCGCGATCGCCGCCCACGCGGCGGATCGGAATGAGGCTTCATCGCTGAACCCGGTGATCGTCACCGCCACGCGCACCGCCATCACTGCCGACGAGGCGTTGTCGTCGGTCAGCGTGATCACCCGCGCCGATATCGAACGGCTGCAGCCGCTGTCGGTGCCCGATCTGCTCACCGGTTTGCCTGGCGTGAGCTTTGCCAACAGCGGCGGCTACGGTGAGCAGACATCGCTCTTCATGCGCGGCACCAATTCCTCGCACACGCTGGTGCTGATCGACGGCGTGCGGATCGGCTCGGTCGGCAACGGTCTGGCGGCGTTCGAACAATTGCCGGTCGAACAGATCGAGCGCATCGAGATCGTGCGCGGTCCGCGCTCGAGCCTGTACGGCGCCGACGCGATCGGCGGGGTGATCCAGATTTTCACCCGCCGTGGCTCGCGCAACGGCGGCCTGCGACCATCCTTCAGCCTTACCACCGGCAGCAACGACCTGTTGCGTGGACAAGCCGGCCTGTCCGGCGGCAGCGAGCACGCCTGGTACAACCTGGCCGTCGGCGCGCAGTACACGCGCGGCATCAACTCCTGCCGTGTCGGCGCCGGCGAAGTGTTTGCCGGCTGCTTCGCCGATGAACCGGACCGCGACGCCTACCGCAACCAGAACATCAGCGCCAATGGCGGCTACCGCTGGGACAACGGCGCGGAATGGACCGGCACATGGCTGCGCAGCCTCGGCGAGATCCATTTCGACGGCAGCTACCAGAACCGCTTCCGTACCGTGCAGCAAACCGCCGGTTCGGCACTCGGCTTCAATCCGCTGCAGGCGTGGAAGACCACGCTGAGCGTGGGCCAGAACCTCGATCGCTACGACAATTACGAGAACCGCGATTTCGTCGGCTACATCTATTCGCGGCGCAACCAGGCCTCGTGGCAGAACGACGTCAACGTGGCCGACAACCAGCTGCTCACGCTGGGTCTGGACTGGCAGGGTGAGCACATCGACAGCGACATCGGCTTCCTCGCCAGCCGCCGCAACAATACCGGCGGCTACGTGCAGTACCAGGGCACGTTCGGCCGCAACGAGGTGCAGCTGTCGGCGCGGCGCGACCACAACGGTCAGTTCGGCGACCACAACACCGGCGCCGCGGCGTGGGGCTACCGCTTCGAGCATGGCCTGCGCCTGTCTGCCAGCTACGGCAGCGCGTTCCATGCGCCGACCTTCAACGACCTGTACTACCCGTACGGCAGCGGCAACCCGGACCTGAAGCCGGAAAAATCGCGCAGCGCCGAACTGGGCCTGAGCCGCCAGCAGGAGACGTGGAACTGGGCGCTGAACGCCTACCAGACCCGCATCGACCAGCTGATTGCGCTGGACAGCAACTACTTCCCGTCCAATATCAGCAAGGCGCGCATCCGCGGCGTGGAAGGCCAGCTTGGCGTGAACCTTGCCGGCTGGCAGGTGCAGGGTTACCTCGGCTGGCTGCAGCCGCGCAACGTCGACGGCGGCGTCAACGACGGCAAGGTGCTGCCGCGCCGGCCCGGGCGCAGCGCGCGGGTGGACCTCGACCGGCGCTTTGGCGCGTTCGGCGTCGGCGCCACCGTCAACGCGGCCGGACGCAGCTACGACGACGCGGCCAACCGCCATCCGCTGGGCGGCTACGCCACCACCGACCTGCGCGCCAGCTGGCATTTCGCGCCGGACTGGCAGGTCGAGGCTCGTCTGGCGAACGTGTTCGACCGCCACTACGAGACCGTCTGGTACTTCAACCAGCCCGGCCGCAGCGCGTTCCTGACCCTGCGCTACAGCCCGGCCACGCGCTGATCCCGCTGCCGTGCATGCAGGAGCCCGGCAGCGGGTTTCTGCATGCCGGGTGGACTTCAGGCACATACACAAGGACCGCGACAACTGGCATAACGTCGGCATGAATGGAACGCCCGCAACGTCCCTGGCCGCGCCCCCGGTGCTCCCGCCACGCCTGCGCGCCAGGGAGGCCGCTTGAACATCTTCGCACCACTGGTCCGTCGACCCGTCGGCACCTCCCTGCTTGCGCTCGGGCTGATGCTGGCCGGGCTGTGGGCGTATCTGCTGCTCGGCGTGGCGGCGTTTCCGTCGATCGAGTTTCCCGGCGTCGCGGTGTTCGCGCAGATGCCCGGCGCCAGCGCACAGACCATGGCCTCGACCGTGGTGGCGCCGCTGGAACGCCAGCTCGGGCGCATCCCCGGGGTGCGGCAGATGTCCTCCAGCGCCAGCGAGGGCGGTGCGCAGATCCAGGTCCTGTTCAACATGGACCGCAGCGCCGACAAGGCCGCACGCGACGTGCAGGCGGCGATCAACGCGGCGGCACCGGACCTGCCGACCGGCCTGCCCAATCCGCCCGGCTACTTCAAGTTCGACACCTCGCAGATTCCGGTGCTGCTGGTTTCGCTGACCTCCGCCAGCCTGCCGCCGGACCGGCTGTACGACCTCACCGATACCTTGCTGAAGCCGGCGGTGGCGCAGATTCCCGGCGTGGCCCAGGTGCAGGTGGGGGGCGGCACGCCGCATGCGGTACGCATCGTGCTGAACACCAGCGCGCTGGTGGGCATGGGCATCACCGCCAACGACGTGGCCAATGCGCTGCGCGCCGCCAACGTCACCTCGCCGCAGGGCACGCTCAGCAACGGCGCCACGCGCATGACGGTGAGCGCCAGCGATGCGCTGCACACGGTACGGGATTTCGCCGCGCTGGTGGTCGCCAGCCACAACGGCGTGACGGTGCGGCTGGCCGACGTCGCCACGATCAGCGGCGGCCAGGAAGACAAGTACGCCGCGGCGTGGTTCAACGGCCAGCGCGCGGTGGTGATGCAGATCAACAAGCGGCCGGAGGCGAACGCCGTGGCCACGGTGATGGCGATCCGTGCGCGCCTGCCCGAATTGCGCGGGCTGCTGCCGGCCGACGCGACGATCACCCCGATCTTCGACTTCACCCCGACCACGCTGTCGGCGCTGCACGAGGTGCAGGTGGCGCTGCTGATGGGCATCGTGATGGTGGCGCTGGTGATGCTGGTGTTCCTGCGCCGGCTGCGGCCCACCGTGATCGCGATGTTCAGCGTGCCGCTGTCGCTGGCCGGCGCGTTCGTGGCGATGTGGATGCTCGGCTTCACCCTCAACATCTTCTCGCTGGTGGCGCTGGTGCTGTGCGTGGGCTTCGTGGTGGACGACGCGATCGTGGTGATCGAGAACATCGTGCGCCACATGGAGCGTGGCGAGCCGCCGCTGCAGGCCGCGCTCAGCGGCGTGCGCGAGATCGGCTTCACGGTGATCTCGATCACGCTGTCGCTGATCGCCGTGTTCGGGCCGATGGTGTTCGGCAACAACATGTTCACCATGCTGATGCGCGAGTTCTCGGTGACCCTGATCGCCACCATCGTGATCTCGGCACTGGTCTCGCTCACGCTCACCCCGGCGCTGTGCGGCGCCTGGCTGGCGCACGAGCCCGCGGGCACGCGCACGCCGGGGCGGCTGGAACGCCTGGCCGAGCGTTTCGACAACGGCATGCTGCGCATCTACGCGCGTGCGCTGGACTGGGCCATGCACCATCGCCGGATCATGCGCTGGCAGCCGCTGATCCTGCTGGCGCTCACCATCGGACTGGCGGTCGTGGTGGTGATGACCGCCGGCGGCGGCCTGATGCCGAAGGAGGACACCGGCCTGCTGCAGGTGAGCATCACCGCCGACGCCAACATCTCGCCCACCCTGCTGGCCCGGCGCACGCAGGAGGTGGCGGCGAAGGTCCAGGCCGATCCGGCGGTGCGCGACGTCTCCACCTTCCTCGGCGGCAACAACGCCGGCGGCGCGGTCGGCAACGAGTCCAGCCTGTTCGTCGACCTGAGGCCGCTTGGCGACCAGCCCGGCGACCGTCATGTCCCGGCGCAGGCAGTGGTCGACCGGCTGGACAAGTACTTCAAGAACGTGCCTGACCTGGACGTGTCGCTCAGCGTCAACCAGTTCATCGGCGGCGGTGGCGGCGGCGGGGGCGGCAAGGGACAGTATGCGTTCCAGCTCAGCAGCCTCGACGGCACGCCGCTGCAGCAGCCCACCCTGAAGCTGGCGCGGGTGATGCGCGGCATGAAGCAGTTCCGCAACGTCAGCACCAGCTTCGACAGCATCGGCAAGCAGCAGATGCTGCAGGTGGACCGCAACGCCGCCGCGCGGCTGCACGTCAGTCTGGCCCAGGTGGACACGGCACTGGCCAACGCGTTCGGCCAGACCCCGGTCTCCACCATCTACTCGGACATCAACCAGTACCGCGTGGTGATCACCGCCAGCAGCGCCGAGTCGCTTAGGCATCGCGTGAAAATAACTTGACCAATTATTCTATCTGTGGTCTAAAGACGGCATGCATGTCGCCGCCGCCATTCGGCAGATCAAGTCACGCTACCGTGCGCTCGCGCCGTTGATGGATGAACGCATGCGCCGGCAATGGGCGGCGACGGAAGCACAGACCTACGGTTGGGGCGGCTTGAGCGCAGTGAGTGATGCGACCGGCATGTCCCGCAACACGATTCGCCGTGGATTGGCCGAGTTGGAAGTGCGACGGAAGAAGCCGAAGGCTGTGGTTGAGGGTCGTCTGCGCCGAGAAGGTGGTGGTCGCAAACGCTTGACCGAGACTGACCCGGGATTGCTGGAGGCGCTGGAGTTCTTGGTGGAGCCGATGAGTCGAGGCGATCCGATGTCGGCATTGCGTTGGACCTGCAAGAGCACGGCTCGGCTGGCCGAGGAATTGACGCAGCAGGCGCATCCCATCGGGCCTTGGACAGTTGGCTCGCTGCTCAGAGCGCAGGGCTATAGCCTGCAGAGCAACCGCAAGACCAAGGAAGGAACGACGCATCCGGATCGCAACGCTCAGTTCGAGCACATCAACACGATGGTCAAGCGGCTGCAGCAACGTGGTCAGCCGGTGATCTCGGTGGACACGAAGAAGAAGGAACTCGTAGGCCCGTTCAAGAACGGCGGGCGCGAGTGGCAGCCCAAGGGCGAGCCCGAAGCGGTGGACGTGCACGACTTCCCGGATCCGCACCTGGGCAAGGTCATTCCCTACGGCGTGTTCGATCTGAGCCAGAACGAGGGCTGGGTGAGCGTGGGGATCGATCACGATACGGCGCAGTTCGCGGTGCAAGCCATCGGCCGGTGGTGGAAGAAGATGGGTGCCAAGCGCTACCCGGAGGCCAAGGAACTATTGATCACGGCCGACGGGGGCGGCAGCAATGGCAGCCGGTGCCGCTTGTGGAAGGTGGCGCTGCAAGAGTTGGCTATGCGTTTGGGGATGCCCATCCATGTGTGCCACTTCCCACCGGGCACCAGCAAGTGGAACAAGATCGAGCATCGCATGTTCAGCCACATCACCCAGAATTGGCGTGGCCGACCTTTGGTAAGTCACGACGTCATCGTCAATCTGATTGCGAACACAACAACACAAGCCGGATTGAAAATTCGCGCCGAACTGGATCGAGGCATCTATCCTGTCGGTCTCAAGGTCACCGACGCCGAACTGAGCGGACTCAGTCTCAAGTTGGCCAATTTTCATGGCGACTGGAACTACACGCTCCTGCCACTACGAAAGAAAACTTGATCAACTTATTTTCACGTGACGCCTGAGCCCGGCCACCCTGCTCAATACCTATGTGCGCAATGCGCAGGGAAAGATGATCCCGCTGTCCGCGCTGGCGCAGATCCAGCCGCACATCGCGCCGGCCACCATCCGCCACGAGGACCAACTCGAATCGGCCGCGATCAATTACAACCTGGCCAAGGGCCTCACCCAGGCGGATGGCCTGAAGCTGGTCGACCAGGCCATGTTCGCCGCGCAGCTGCCGCCCGGCGTGCAGAAGAAGTATTCAGGCGACAACAAGAACCTGGTCGATGCGATGAACAACGCGCTGATCATGCTGCTGGCGGTGATCCTGGTGATGTACGTGGTGCTCGGCATCCTGTACGAGAGCCTGATCCACCCGCTGACCATCCTTTCCACCCTGCCGGCCGCCGGCATGGGCGCGTTCCTGGCGATGCTGGTCACGCATACCCAGCTGACCCTGATGTCGGTGATCGCGATCCTGATGCTGATCGGCATCGTCAAGAAGAACGCGATCCTGATGGTCGACTTCGCCCTGGTCGCCGAGCGCGACCGCGGCATGTCGCCGCCGCAGGCGATCCGCGAGGCGGCGCTGGTGCGCTTCCGCCCGATCACCATGACCACCCTGGTCGCGATGGGCGCGGCGCTGCCGCTGGCGATCGGCTTCGGCTACGGCTCGGAGATGCGCCAGCCGCTGGGCATCGCCATCCTCGGCGGCCTGTTCGTGTCGCAGCTGCTGACCCTGCTGAGCACGCCGGCGATCTACCTGTGGCAGCACGACCATCGCCAGCGCAAGGCCGCGCGGCGTCAGCTGCGGGCCGAGATCAAACGCCAGCGGATGCTGCAGCAGCAGATGCCGGCCTTGCCGGAATAATCGCGGCGGCCACCCCTGCCTTCCGGCAGGGTGTGGACTTCAGGCACATACGTCGGGGCGTGCCAGAGGGCATAAAGTGGGCATGAACGGAACGCTTGCCCTATCCTCGCCATCCCTGCGCTGGCCAAGTCCGCGTCCGCGCCGGTGGACGGAAGCCCCATGAACATCTTCGCCCCGCTGATCCGCCGCCCGGTCGGTACCTCGCTGCTTGCGCTCGGCCTGATGCTGGCCGGGCTGTGGGCCTACCTGCTGCTCGGCGTGGCCGCGTTGCCGTCGCTGGATTTTCCCGGCGTCTACGTAGTGGCCAGCCAGCCCGGTGCCAGTGCGCAGACCATGGCGAACACCGTGCTGGCGCCGCTGGAGCGGCACCTGGGCCGCATTCCCGGCGTCGACGAGATGTACGGCAACGCGAACGAGGGCTCCGCCTCGGTGATGGTGCGCTTCACCATGGACCGCACCGCCGACAGCGCCGCGCGCGACGTGCAGGCGGCGATCAACGCGGCCGCGGTGGACCTGCCCAGCGGCATGCCCTCGCCGCCGCAGTACTTCAAGTTCGACACCTCGCAGATCCCGATCCTGTTCCTCACGCTGACCTCGACCGGGCTGCCGCAGGACCAGCTGTTCGACCTCACCGACACCTTGCTGAAGCCGGCAGTGGCGCAGATCGACGGCGTGGCCCAGGTGCAGGTGTTCGGCGGCACCCCGCATGCAGTGCGGATCGAGCTGGACAACGGCGCGCTGGCGGCGAAGGGCCTCACCACCAACGACGTGGCCAACGCGCTGCGCGCGGCCAACGTCACCTCGCCGCAGGGCACGCTGAGCGACGGCCGCACGCAGATGACGGTGAGCGCCAGCGACGGCCTGCAGACGCCGGCCGAGTTCGCCCGCCTATTGATTTCGGTGAAGAACGGCACGCCGGTGCGGCTGTCCGACGTGGCGCGGGTCTACGGCGGCCAGCAGGACGAATACCAGGCGGCGTGGTTCAACGACGCGCGCGCGGTCGGCATGCAGATCAGCAAGCGGCCGGAGGCGAACGCGGTGGCCACGGTGGAGGCGATCCGCGCCAAGCTGCCGCAGCTGCGCGCCTCGCTGCCGCAGAACGTGACGATGACGCCGGTGTTCGACCTCACCCAGACCACCAAGTCGGCGCTGCACGAAGTGCAGGTGGCGCTGCTGATCTCGATCGTGATGGTGGTGCTGGTGATGCTGGTGTTCCTGCGCCGGCTGCGGCCCACGCTGATCGCCACGCTGAGCGTGCCGCTGTCGCTGGCCGGCGCGTTCGTGGTGATGTGGACGCTCGGCTACACGCTCAACACGCTGTCGCTGGTGGCGCTGGTGCTGTGCATCGGCTTCGTGGTGGACGACGCGATCGTGGTGATCGAGAACATCGTGCGCCACATGGAGCGCGGCGAGCCGCCGATGCAGGCGGCGCTGACCGGCGTGCGCGAGATCGGCTTCACGGTGATCTCGATCACCTTGTCGCTGGTGGCGGTGTTCGCGCCGCTGCTGTTCGGCAACAACATGCTGGTGATGCTGCTGCGCGAATTTTCGGTGACCCTGACCGCGGCGGTGGTGATTTCCGCGCTGGTCTCGCTGACGCTGACGCCGGCGCTGTGCGCCTACCTGCTGACCCACGAGCCGGAACGCAGCAAGCCGCCCGGGCGGATCGAGCGGGCGGTGGAGAATTTCGACCGCAACCTGCTGCGCATCTACGAGCGCGCACTGGACTGGGCCATGCACCATCGCCGGATCATGCGCTGGCAGCCGCTGACCCTGTTGCTGCTCACTTTCGCGCTCGGCTTCGCGGTGGCCAAGACCGCCGGCGGCACCTTCATGCCGGACGAGGACACCGGCCAGCTGCAGGTCGACATCAATGCCGACGCCAACATCTCGCCGGCGCAGATGACCGAGCGCACGCTGGCCGTGGCGAAGATCATGCAGGCCGATCCGGCCGTGCTCGACCAGCTGACCATGCTCGGCCGCGATGGCGGCGGTGGCGGCGCGGTGGGCAACAATGCGCAGATGTTCGTCGACCTCAAGCCGCATGGCAGCGGGCCGGGCCAGCGCGACGAAGGCATCAAGCAGGTGGTCGAGCGCCTGTCGAAGCAGTACGACAAGCTGCCCGGCGTGAAGGTCTCGGTCAGCGCCGCGCAGTTCCTCGGCGGCGGCGGCAGCGGCGACGGCGGCGGCCAGTACGAGTTCCAGCTGATCAGCACCAACGGCGACGACCTGCAGCCGTGGGCGCTGAAGATGGTGCGGCAACTGCGCACCATCAAGGAATTCCGCGACGTCGGCAGCAACTTCGACCAGGTCGGCAAGCAGCAACTGCTGAAGATCGACCGCGAGGCGGCCGGGCGCCTGCACGTGGGCATCGGCACGATCGACTCGGCGCTGTACAACTCGTTCGGCCAGCGGCAGGTGTCGCAGATCTATTCCGACATCAACCAGTACTCGGTGGTGCTCAGCACCGGTGCGGCGCAGAGCGTGAGCCCGGAGTCGCTGCTCAACGTGCGCGTGCGCAACGAGCAGGGCCGGATGATCCCGCTGTCCGCGCTGGCGACGATCGAGCCGGACATCAGCCCGCTGCGCGTGCGCCACCACAACCAGCTCGAAGCGGCCACGATCAGCTACAACCTGGCCAAGGACGTCACCCAGGACGTCGGCGTGAAGCTGGTCGAGCAGGCCGCCTACGCGGCCGCGCTGCCGGCCGGCATGCGGGTGGATTTCACCGGCGCCAACCAGCGCCTGAAGCAGGCGCAGTCCAACGGCATGGTGCTGCTGCTCGGCTCGATCCTGGCGATGTACATCGTGCTGGGCATCCTGTACGAAAGCCTCGGCCATCCGCTGACCATCCTGTCCACCCTGCCGGCCGCCGGCGCCGGCGCGTTCCTGGCGATGCTGGTGACGCAGACGCAGATCTCGATGATGGCGATCATCGCGATCCTGATGCTCATCGGCATCGTCAAGAAGAACGCGATCCTGATGGTCGACTTCGCCCTCGTCGCCGAACGCGAGCGAGGACTGTCCGCGCCCGAGGCGATCCGCGAGGCGGCGCTGGTGCGCTTCCGCCCGATCACCATGACCACCCTCGTCGCGATGGGCGCGGCGCTGCCACTGGCGATCGGCTTCGGCATCGGTTCGGAAATGCGCCAGCCACTCGGCATCGCCATCGTCGGCGGCCTGCTGGTCTCGCAGCTGCTGACCCTGCTGAGCACGCCGGCGATCTACCTGTGGAATTACGACCGCAAGATCCGCAAGGCGGCGCGCAGGGAGCGGTGGGCGGAGAAGAAGCGGTTGAAGGCATTGGGCAAACCGCAGACGGCGTGATCCTGAGTGGGCGCCTGCGAAGCCAAGCTTCCCCGGAGTGCCGGCAAGCCCACCGAGGGCAGCAAGTGGCATCGTAGTCGAGCACTGTTCTGGCATTCAGAGCGGGGCGCATTAGCGCATTTGACCGAGATCGGTGGGGAATAACCGATTGACAGAGGCAAGGCGTGTCGATCAATCTGCCCATCACAGCCTGCGCGCAACGCCGGGCCAAGGGGAAAATCGATGAGCTTCAAATGGCAAGGGACCTGCCTGTCGGCAGTGCTGTTGGTTTCGCTAATGCCACTGTGCCACGCGCAGTCCGTCGTCACCCCCGAGGAGGAGTACAAGAAACTCATTCGGGTCAACGAGGACATCCAGCCACTGGGTCCTAACCCGTTTGGCGAGCAGGTGAGCCTGTACAACGGCAGCCTGTCATTCGATCAGACCGACGTCAGCCTGCCGGGCAATGGGCCGCTGCTGCAGTTGAGTCGCTCCCTGCACACCAAGCAAACACTCGGGGTTGCCCTTGACGGCGCGTTTTCCGACTGGGATCTCGACGTGCCGCGGATCACGACCCAGTCGGCGGACCTCAACAACGGCTGGACCGTTATTACCGGCGTGCGCTCGACGGCGCGCTGCTCCAGTTTCGGCCCGCCTCCCAACATCACCAGCAGTCAGGGCGTGGGTGACTGGGATGCGCAGGACTGGTGGTCGGGATATCAGTTGATCGTGCCGGGCGAAGGCAGCCAGGACCTGCTCCAGCGCGGCAGCGCCAATACGCTGTCACCGACCATGGGCAGTGCCACGTTCCCCATCGTGACGACCAAGAACTGGATGATCACCTGTGGCGTGCAGACGGATGACGAGCCCAGTGGCGAAGGCTTTACCGCTGTTGCACCCGATGGCAGCAAGTACACCTTCAACCATCTGGTCTACGAGGCCTCGACCACCGAGAAGAAGTCTTTCAGCGGCGACTACGACCCAAACGCCAAGAATCTCCTGAACCGGCATCAGGCTTCCATGCTGGTCACCCATATTCAGGACCGGTTCGGCAATTGGCTGACCTACAGCTACGACGTGACCCACCCGAACAACCTCACCGGCATCGCCGCCAGCGACGGGCGCCAGCTGAGCATCGCCTACGACACGCATCAGCGCGTCAGTTCGGCGACCCTGCAGCCGTCCAGCGGCTCGCCGCGCACATGGACTTACCAATACGACACGAATGGATTACTGAGCGGCGTCACGCTGCCTGATGGCACAGCCTGGAGTTTCGCCATGGCCCCCATCTCGCTGGCGGACATGACCCCTATCTCCGGCGGCAACTGCGACACTCCTGCCGGATTGCCGACGCAGCAGTGGACCGGCACCATGACCCATCCTTCGGGTCTGGTCGGCAGTTTCACGATCCAGATGGCAGTGCGCGGCCGGTCTAACGTGCCGCGTCAATGCAACATGCCCGACGGCACCATAATCAACAGCTACGCCGCCATTCCCAAGTTCTATTACCAGCCGGTGATCCGCAGCAAGACCTTCACCGGTGCCGGCCTGTTTGCCGGCGGCGAAACCTGGACATACACCTACTCGCCGCAGAACGACAGCTGGTCGAGTGACTGCGCCAACGGCTGCATCAGCACGGTATGGACCGATGTGGTCGATCCGCTGGGACACGACGTACGCAGCACCTTCAGCAATGAGTTCGACGAAACCGAGGGCCAGCTGCAGAACACCGATTACTACACGGGTGCGGCCGGCTCGACCCTGCTGCGTTCGGAGACCAACCAGTACGCGAGCGCCACGGCAGGCCCGTGGCCGACGGACTATGGCGTCAGCCTGCAGACGCATCTGAACCTGTCCATCGTCGAGAAGCAGGCGCCGCTGAACCAGCGCGTCATCACCCAGCACGACGTAGGTGGCACGGATACGTACACCTGGCAGGCGGAGTCGTTCGATCCATACACGCAGGTGACCAAGACCAAGCGCTGTAACTCGATCAGCCTGCCGTGTGACCAGTCTCCCCTGGAGGAGACGACCACCTACCGCAACGACACCACCCTGTGGGTGCTGGGCCTGCCGTTGCAGGTCACCAACAACAACTACAACGAAGTCGAGTCCAGCAACACCTATAACACCAGCAACGACACGCTGCTGACGCGCGCCCGTTTCGGTCAGACGCTGATGAACTACACGTTCAACGCACAAGGCCAGCTGGCGAGCTTCACCGACGGCAACAGCCATACCACCAGCTTGAGCAACTACAAGCGCGGCATCCCGCAGACGATCAGCTACCCGGACAGCACCAGCGAGACGCTGGTTGTCGATGACTTCGGCCAGATCAGTGCGATCACGGATCAGGCAGGGCACACCAGCAGTTACGGTTACGACAGCGTGGGCCGCATCACCGGCATCAGCTATCCGACCGGCGACGAGGTTGCGTGGCTGCCGAAGGCCTTCAGTTACGACTTCGTCACCAGCGCCGAGCGTGGTGTACCCGCCAATCACTGGCGGCGTACCACGACCACCGGCAATGCCAAGGCAGTGACGTACTTCAATGCGATGCTGCAGCCGGTGCTCAGCGACAGTGCTATCGGCAGTGCCGTGCAGGCAAGCACGCTGACGACCTACGACGCCAAAGGGCAGAAGGTCTTCAGCGCCTACCCGAGCGCCACGGCACTGACCTTCTCGCTGAGCCCGACGGTCGCTGGAAGCACCACGACCTACGATGCGCTGGGGCGTACCACGCAGATTGCGCAGGCCTCCGAGCTGGGCACCTTGACCAGCAGCACCGCGTACCTCTCTAGCGCACGCCAGCAGGTCACCGACCCCAAGGGCAATGTCACGACGACCAGCTACCAGGTATTCGACTCGCCCAGTTACGAAGCGGTGACCAAGGTGCAGGCACCGACCGGCATCACCCAGACGATTGCTCGCGATCTCTACGGCAATCCGCTGTCGATCACCCAGACCGGTCTGTACGGCGCCACGGAAACCGACACGGTCATCAAGAAGCTGTTCTACGACAGTTACCACCGCCTGTGCCGCACCAGCGAGCCGGAAAGCGGCAGCACGATCATGGCGTACGACAGCGCCAACAACCTGGCGTGGAGTGCTGAGGGTCTGACCATCCCTGACACCAATACCACCTGCGCACAGGATCAGGTGACCACGGCGGCCAAGACCACACGCACCTACGACGCGATGAACCGGGTGCTGACGATCCAGCCGCCGGCCGGCACGCAGAGCACGCAATATCACTACACGTCGCTGGGTCAGCCGGACAGCGTGGTCTCGGGCATCAGCACGTGGACCGCGGCATACAACTTCCGCGGCATGCTCACCGGCGAAAGCCTGCAACTGACCGGCCAGAACGCCTGGGGTATCGGCTACGCCCACGATGCGTATGGCAGCCTCAGCCTGATCCACTACCCCGATGGCGAGAACGTCAGCTACGCGCCCGATGCGCTGGGCCGTGCGACCCAGGTCGGCAACTACGCGACTGGCATCGGTTACTTCCCCAACGGGCAGGTGTCGGACTTCATCTACGGCAACGGTACGGCCTATGTCGCCGAGCAGAACGATCGCCAGCTGTTGAGCAATTTCAGCTATGGCACGGGCACCACGCCGCAGCTCAGTGAAGATCTTAGCTACGACAAGAACGGCAATATCACCACGGTCACGGACCTTGCTGGCGGCCCGCGCAGCAAGTCGTTCGGCTACGACGCATTGAACCGGCTCACCAGCGCGCAGTCCAGCGGCCTGGCGATCAACGAAACCTATGCCTACGACGCCCTCAACAACCTGCGCAGCCGACTCACCGGCGGCCAGACGCTCACCTACAACTACGATCCGACCAACAAGCTGGCCAACATCACCAGTGGTGCAAGCACGGTCAGCAGCTATGTCTACGACAATCGTGGCAACGTCATCAACAACAACGGCACCAACCTGACGTTCGACGAGAAGAACCAGTTGACCCAGATCCAGGGCTTCGACAGCTACGCCTACGACGCGTCGGGGCGACGCGTGATGAAGAACCCCCACAGCGCCACCGCACCGGTGTACTACTTCTACAGCCAGGCTGGTCAGCTGATGTACCAGGTGGATGCGGCCACGCTGAAATCCACCAATTACATCTATCTGGGCAGTCGGATGATTGCTCGAAACGAGAATAATGGAACCCCGGTACTCAGCACGCCGTCGATCAGCAGCACCGGCACTTACACCGTCAGCTGGAGCGGTATCGGTGGCGCGACCACCTATACGCTGCAGGAACAGGTCAATGGCGGCAGCTGGACGCCGATCCAGAGCAGCGGTGCCACCAGTGATCCCATCAGCGGCAAGGCCGATGGCAGTTACGGGTATCGCGTGCAGGCCTGCAACGGCACGATCTGCGCACCCTGGAGCGGTACGGCGGTCACCATCGTGGTGCATCCGCCGGCCACACCGGCCAGCATCACGGTCCCTGCCACCAGCAGCGGCAGCGTGCCGGTGAGCTGGGCGGCCAGCAGCACCGCCACCAGCTATACCTTGCAACAAAAGCTGGGCAGCGGCAGTTGGGGCACCGTGTACACCGGGGCGGTGACCAACAGCACGCGTACGATCACGACGACCGGCAGCTATACCTATCAGGTGGCGGCATGCAATGCCGGTGGCTGCAGCACCTACAAGGTAAGCAGCGCGGTGGTCGTGACGATCCCGCCGGCCAGTGCACCGACCCTTACTGTGCCAGCCACCAGCAGCACCGGCAGCTACACGGTCAGCTGGACGGCGGTGGCGGCGGCCACCAGCTACACCTTGCAGGAGCAGGTCAACGGCGGCAGCTGGGCGACCATCCAGGCCACCAGCGCCACCAGCAAGGCGCTCAGCGGCAAGGCGGACGGTACGTATGGTTACAAGGTGCAGGCCTGCAACGCCGGCGGTTGTGCCGGGTGGAGCAGCACCCAAAGTATCGTGGTCACCCATCCTCCCACGGCCGCGCCCAGCCTCACGGTGCCGAGCAGCAATATCTCCGGCAGCTATTCGGTGAGCTGGGGTGCGGTGAGCCTGGCCACCAGTTACACCTTGCAGGAGCAGTTCAATGGCGGCGCCTGGGCCACGATCCAGACCAGCAGTGCCATCAGCAAGGCGATCAGCAACAAGGCCAGCGGTACCTACGGTTACCGGGTGCAGGGCTGCAATGCCGGAGGTTGCGGACCATGGAGTAGTACGCATAGCGTCGTGGTACTGAGGATACCCGTGACACCCTATGCGCCCAGCCTCAGCTTCAAGAGTCCGGCGATCGTCACGGCCAGCTGGACCGCCGTAACCGATGCGGCCACGTATACGGTGGAATACAGCCCATCGCAGGGCGGCACGGCGACGACGTTCTACACCGGCCCCAACAACCTCTACAGCAACAGCGTCTTCTACACCGGCCAGCTGCGGTTCCACACCCAGGCCTGCAATGCCAGCGGCTGCTCCGCGTGGAGCAGCTACAGCTACATCACGCTAAATACGGAACTCAACTGATGAAGACGCCATCAGCCACGCTGACAACGGCAGCGACGGTACATGGAGGTACCCAATGAACAAGCGCATGCGATGGTTGACGACCTTGGCGCTGTGGCTGCTGGCGGCGGTGGTTCACGCCGGCACGGTGACCTACGTGTACACCGACCCGCAGGGCACGCCGCTGGCGGAGGCCAATGCCAGCGGCACGATCACGGCGACGTACGACTACACGCCGTATGGCTCGCCGGTGGCGAGCATGGGCGGTTCGCCGAATGGACCGGGGTATACCGGGCATGTGAACGACCCGGAGACCGGGCTCGTGTACATGCAGGCACGATTTTACGATCCGGCGATGGGGCGGTTTTTGAGTGTGGATCCGATAGGACCAACACCGCACAACATCTTTGCCTTCAATCGGTATACGTATGGCAGCAATAATCCAATTCTCAATATTGACCCAGATGGGCGGCAAGATGTCCCGATGGTAACTGTGTCCTGATTCCGTGACGCACTCCGGGCATAGCGCGCCAATCTCCATCGCGTGCCTGATTCGCGCAGGACTTGGCGATGTGTGCGACACGTTGAATCGTTTGGTTGCTGCGCGAGTACGAAGCATCGTCGCAATCCGGGGTGACGATGGTCGTTTTCAGCGCATTTTCTGACCACCGCGCAGCCGCTGGCGGCGCCGGCGTGGCGATGAGGAGGTGTCTGTTCCTGATGCCTGCGCCCGGCGGCGGTCAACCGCTGAGAGCGGAAGGTTCCAGCATCGGATCGGGTGCAACCCACGCCGCGTATAGGTCGCGCCATACGTTGAACACGGGACAGTGCCGGCCAAAGTTGAGGGCCAGATGGCGCGCGTGCGCAGTGAGTTTGGCGGCCACGCGCATCATCTC
>CAVPQF010000109.1:0-19511 GCA_963707225.1 uncultured Gammaproteobacteria bacterium | reverse complement strand
CCGATCTGGTGCGCGACGAGCGCGGCCGGTTCTTCGTCCTGGAAGACAATCTGCGGGTCCCCTCCGGCGTCGCCTACATGCTGGAGAATCGCGCCATCACCAAGCGGGTGCTGCCGGAGCTGTTCGAGAGCGACGCCATTCTCCCCGTAAGCGACTATCCCGCGCGCCTGTTCGACATGCTCGCCGCGCTGTCGCCGCGCAAGCTCAGCAATCCGGGCATCGTGGTGCTCACGCCCGGCATCTATAACTCGGCCTATTTCGAGCACGCCTACCTCGCCCAGCAGATGGGCGTGGAGCTGGTCGAGGGTCGCGATCTCCTGGTGGGCGACGACGACTGTGTGTACATGCGCACCATCGCCGGCCGCGAGCGGGTGGATGTGATCTACCGGCGCATCGACGACCTGTTTCTGGATCCGGAAGTCTTCAATCCGGAATCCATGCTCGGCGTGCCCGGGCTGATGCGCGCCTGGCGCGCCGGCAAGGTGGCGCTCGCCAACGCGCCCGGCGCGGGCGTGGCGGACGCGCCCACGGCAAGGTCACCGACGCCTCGCCGGCGATGGAACTTTCGCCGCGGCTGCGCCGGCTGCTCCTGCAGAACCTGGATGAGATGATCGTCAAGCCGGCGACCGAACACGGGCGCCCCGTGTCCAGCCAGTTCGTCGCCAACCTGGTCCTGCGCACGACGCCTCGCACCGAGGGCGACTACGACGCGCAGTTTGCCTTCGTATCCAGCTCGCCGGTGCCGTCGGGTTCCTGGTACTGGGTCCATATCGACGGTCATCGGCTGGCGCTGGCCAGCAGGGACTCCTTCCGCCGCGGAACACGGATCCCGTTCAACGACAACCGTAGGATCGACCGATCCTCGTACCCCATGAACTACCGGTCCGCACCGACCCCGCTCATCCGGAACGCCACCCGCAGCGCACCCAGCCCCGCACCGGCACGCGTGCCCGGGCACGGCGGATAATCCGGCCAGGAAGAAGGCCGCCGGCTCCCGGGTGGCACTTGGCAGCAGATAGCAAAAGGCCCGTCGCATGCGACGGGCCTTTTGCTGGAAGCGGAAGCTGTATCTGTGCGTCGTGGTCGATCTGCACAGCAAGCTCGTGGTGGGCTGGGCGATTCAGCATGACAGCTCTTCTTTGCTGACCGAAGATCAGAAGTGCATAAGCGATTCCGGCCTTCGCCGGAATGACGATCTGGCAAGAGTGTGGCGAGCACCCGCCCGTCACCCCACCCCTCCTCCACCCACGAGGGGACTCCCCTCGGTCGCCAAAGGGAAGAGGGAGCAAGAAAAAGCCCGCCGGGCGGGCGCCTTTTCACATCAGCAAGGCGCCCCGCGCCTCACCCCAGCAACACCCGATTCATCCTCTGCACGAACGCCGACGGATCCGGCAACTGCGCCCCGGCTGCAATCTCCGCCTGCTCCAGCAGCAGGGTGGCCAGGTCCTTCGCCTTCGCCTCGTCCGTTTCCGCCTCGACCCGCTTCAGCAACGCGTGCTGCGGGTTGATCTCCAGCGTCGGCTTGTTGTCGGGCATGTCGTGGCCGGCTTCGCGCAGCAGGCGGGCCAGGTGCGGGGCCATCTCGTAGTCGGAGAGGGCCAGGCATGAGGGCGAGTCGGTGAGGCGGGCGGAGACTTTCACGTCGCCGACGCGATCGCCAAGCAGGTCCTTCAGCTTCTTCAGCAACGGCTCGGCTTCTTTCGTCGCCTCCTCCTGCTTCTTCTTGTCAGCCTCGTCCAGCGGCACCTCGCCCTTGGCGACGCTCTTGAGCTTCTTGCCTTCGTATTCGCTCAGGCTGCCGATCATCCACTCGTCGATGCGGTCGGACATCAGCAGCACTTCGATGTCCTTGGCCTTGAACGCTTCCAGCTGCGGGCTGCCGAAGGCGGCGGCGTAGCTGTCGGCGGTGATGTACCAGATGGCGTCCTGGCCGACGGCCATGCGACCGATGTAATCGTCCAGCGAGGTGGTCTGGTTGGCGCCGTCACCCTTGGTCGAGGCGAAGCGCAGCAGCTTGGCGATGCGCTCGCGGTTGTTGGCGTCTTCGCTGATGCCTTCCTTCAGCGTGTTGCCGAAGGCCTTGTAGAAGGTGGCGAATTTCTCCGGCTCGTCCTTGGCCAGCTTCTCGATCAGGTCGAGCACGCGCTTGACGCAGGCGGCCTTGATGCGCTCGAGCTGGCGGTTGTGCTGCAGGATCTCGCGGCTGACGTTGAGCGGCAGGTCGTCGGCGTCGACCACGCCGCGCACGAAGCGCAGGTAGTTCGGCAGCAGTTCCTCGGCCGCATCCATGATGAAGACGCGCCTGATGTAGAGCTTCAGGCCCTTCCGCTCGTCACGGCCGCCCATCATCAAATCGAACGGCGGCTGCGCGGGGATGTACAGCAAGGTGGTGAAGCTCTGGCTGCCTTCGACGCGGTTGTGCGTCCACGCCAGCGCGTCGTTGAAGTCGTGGCCGAGCGACTTGTAGAAGCTCTGGTAGTCCTCGTCGGAAATCTCCGACTTCGGCTTGGTCCACAGCGCCGAGGCGGCGTTGACGGTCTCGAACTCGTCGGTGGGCTTGCCGTCCTTCTCGACCGGCATGCGGATCGGGAACGCCACATGGTCGGAGTAGCGGGTGATCAGCGCGCGCAGCTGCCAGCGGCTGAGGAACTCGTCCTCGTCGGCCTTCAGGTGCAGGATCACGGCGGTGCCGCGTTCGGCCAGTTCGACCGGCTCCAGCGAGTACTCGCCCTTGCCGTCGCTCTCCCACTTCACGCCCTCGCCCGCCGGCGCGTCGGCGCGGCGGCTGAGCACGGTGACCTTGTCGGCGACCACGAAGGCGGAGTAGAAGCCCACGCCGAACTGGCCGATCAGGCGCGCGTCGGCTTTCTGCTCGCCCGACATCGCCTCCAGGAAACGGCGCGTGCCGGAGCTGGCGATGGTGCCGATGTTGGCCACCACCTCGTCGCGGTTCATGCCGATGCCGTTGTCGCGCACGGTGACGGTGCGCGCGGCCGGGTCCCAGCTGACGTCGATGTGCAGTTCGCTGTCGCCGGTGGAAAGTTCCGGCCTGGCGATCGACTCGAAGCGCAGCTTGTCGCAGGCATCGGAGGCGTTGGAGATCAGCTCGCGCAGGAAGATTTCCTTGTGCGAGTACAGCGAATGGGTAACCAGGTGCAGCACCTGGGCGACTTCGGCTTCGAACTTGCGGGTTTCGGCGGGTGCGTTCATGGGATGCAATTCCAGTCTTGCGGTGGTGTTGTTTGTTTTGCCGTCATTCCGGCGCAGGCCGGAATCGCACTTCCATTGACGGGACCAGTCATCCAGCGACAGCGGCACACCAGGGTCGAGTGCGATTCCGGCCTGCGCCGGAATGACGAATAGGGAAGTTTACGGTGCAACCGTGCCTATGCGCCGTTCTGCAGCGCGGCGATGCGCTCCTCCAGCGGCGGATGGCTCATGAACAGGCGCTTGAAGCCGTCAGCCAGCGGACCGGAGATGCCGAACGCGGCCATCGTCTGCGGCAGCGTGCTCTCGCCATGGTTGCCCTGCAGCCGCTGCAGCGCGGAGATCATCGCACCACGGCCGGCAAACTGCGCGCCCGCGGTGTCGGCGCGGAACTCGCGCCAGCGCGAGAACGCCATCACGATCATCGAGGCGAACAGGCCGAACACCAGTTGCAGCACCATCACCGTCACGAAGTAGCCGATGCCGGTGCCGCCGCGGTTGTCGTCGCGGCCACCGCTCATCCAGCTGTCGACCAGCCGGCCCACGATGCGCGCAGCGAGGATCACCAGCGTGTTCAATACGCCCTGGATCAGGGTCAGGGTGACCATGTCGCCGTTCGCGACGTGGCCGATCTCGTGGCCGAGCACGGCGCCGGCCTGTTCGCGGTTCATCTGCTGCAGCAGGCCGGAACTGACCGCCACCAGCGAGCTGTTCTTCGTCATGCCGGTGGCGAACGCGTTCATTTCCGGCGCGTCGTAGATCGCCACCTCGGGCATGCCGATGCCGGCGGCCTGCGCGTGGCGGCGCACGGTGTCGATCAGCCAGCGCTCGGTCTCGTTCTGCGGCTGCTCGATCACCCGCGCGCCGGTGGACCACTTGGCGATCGTCTTGGACATCGCCAGCGAAATGAACGCGCCGCCCATGCCGAACACCGCAGCGTAGGCCAGCAGGCCGCCCATGCCGCCGTAGCCGCGGGCGGCGGCCATCTGGTCGATGCCGAACAGGCGGCAGACGATGCTCAGCAGGAGCAGGACGGCGAGGTTGGTGGCAATGAACAATGCGATGCGACGCATGGCTGTCTCTCTATCGTGGCAGTCATGAAGGGGACTGTAGGCTGGTTGAAAATTCGGGGCGCGGACCACCGCTTTCAAGGCCCGGCTAAGATGCGCCGATGAGCTATCGCGGCCGCTTCGCCCCCTCGCCGACCGGATACCTGCACTTCGGCTCGCTGGTTGCCGCGGTGGGCAGCTGGCTGTGCGCGCGGCACGCCGGTGGCGAGTGGCTGTTGCGGATGGAGGACATCGACCCGCCGCGCGAGGTTCCCGGTTCGGCGGCAAGCATCCTCGCCGCCTTGCCGGCGTTCGGGCTGATCGCCGACGCGCCGGCATTGTTCCAGTCGCAGCGCATCGCGGCGTACGACGCGGCGTTCGAGCAACTGCGCGCGGCGCAGCAGGTGTTCCCGTGCTGGTGCAGCCGCAGCGAGCTGGCCGGCGCCGGCGGCATCCATCGCGACGGCCACTGCGTCGCGTCGCCGCAGGCCGGTCAGCCCTCGGCCTGGCGGTTGCGTGTGCCGGATATCGCCATCGCATTCGACGATGCGCTGCAGGGCCCGCAGCGGCAGAACCTGCGCGACGAGGTGGGCGACTTCGTAATCCGCCGGGTCGAGGGTTTCTATTCCTACCAGCTCGCCTGCGTGGTCGACGACGCGTACCAGGGCATCACCGAGGTGGTGCGCGGCCGCGACCTGCTCGACTCCACCGCGCGGCAGATCTGGCTGCAACGCTGCCTGGGACTGCCCACGCCGGCTTATCGCCACCTGCCGCTGGTGCTGGATGGCGAGGGACGCAAGCTATCCAAGTCCGGACAGGCCTTCCCGGTCGATCCGGCCAACCCGTTGCCGGCACTGCGACGGGCGCTGGCGTTCCTGCAGGTGCCGGTACCGGCCGCGGCAGCGGATGCCCGCGACTTGCTGGCGCAGACGCTGGCGAACTTCGATCCGGCGAGTTTGCCGCATTGCAGCGGTCACTCTTTCGCCTGAAACGCTATAAATGCAGAACGCATCGGCGCCCCGGGGCCATGGCTGGAACATGCCACTGCCATGATCCGGTACGACAGACAGCCCTCCACTACACCTGCACAGGAGATTCAAGGACATGACTCAGCGCACGGCATTGGTCACAGGCGGCACCGGCGGCATCGGCAGCGCGATCGTTCGCTACCTCGCCGGGCAGGGGCATCGGGTGGCCACCAACTATCGTGACCCGGACAAGGCCGAAGCCTGGCGCGAGGCGATGGCGGCGGACGGCATCGAGGTGTGCATGGTGCAGGGCGACGTCTGCGACCCGGTTGCCTGCGAGGCGATGGTCCGCGCGATCGAGGCCAGGTGCGGACCGGTCGACATCCTGGTCAACAACGCGGGCATCACCCGCGACACCACCTTCCACAAGATGACCTACGAGCAGTGGACGGACGTGATCAACACCAACCTGAACGCCTGCTTCAACGTCACCCGCCCGGTGATCGAGGGCATGCGCGCGCGCAAGTGGGGCCGCATCGTGCAGATCAGCTCGATCAACGGCCAGAAGGGCCAGTACGGCCAGGCCAACTACGCCGCGGCGAAGGCCGGCATGCACGGCTTCACCATCTCGCTGGCGCAGGAGAACGCGAAGTTCGGCATCACCGTGAACACCGTGTCGCCCGGCTACGTCGGCACCGACATGGTGATGGCGGTACCCGAGGAAGTGCGCGAGAAGATCGTGGCGCAGATCCCGGTGGGCCGCCTCGGCCGGCCGGACGAAATCGCGCATGCGGTAGCGTTCTTCACCGGCGAGCAGGCCGCCTGGATCACCGGCGCCAACCTCGCCATCAACGGCGGGCATTACATGGGGTGGTAACCGCCGCCCAAACCCCGTAGGAGACCGCTTGCGGGCGATGCTCCGGCCCTGCATCCGGGCATTAAAGCCAGAGCATCGCCCGCAAGCGGGCTCCTACGGGGAAGCGAGCAGTTTTTCCAGCACCTTGCCCACGGCCGCGAACGCGAACGCGCCGGTGATGTGGGTGGCCGCGCCCAAGCCGCCGCCACAGGCCAGGTTCATCGCGTCGCCGCCGGGCGGGCGGGTGCCGCAGACGGTGCCGTCGGGTTGCGGGTATTGTACGTTCTGCAGCGAATAGACGGCCGAAACGCCGAAGTAGCGATCCGGGTTGCGCGGAAAATTGAAATCCGTGCGGAGCTTCTTGCGGATCAGGCTGAACATCGCGTCGTGCTCGGTGCGCGACAGGTCGCGCACGCGGATCTGGGTGGAATCGGTGCGGCCGCCGGCCGAACCCACGCTGACGATCGGCAGCTTGCGCCGGCGGCACCAGGCGATCGTCTCCAGTTTCACCCGGAACGCGTCGCAGGCATCCAGCACCACGTCGTAGCCGTGGTCGAGCAGTTCGTCCAGCGTCGACGGGGTGAGGAAGCGTTCGATCGCCTCCAGCCGGATGGTCGGGTTGATCGCATGCGCGCGCGCCGCCATCACGCCCACCTTCGACTTGCCGTACTCGCCGTCCAGCGCATGCAGCTGGCGGTTGGTGTTCGACACGCAGACCTCGTCCGCGTCGATCAGGGTGAGCCGGCCCACGCCGCTGCGCGCCAGCGCCTCGACCGCCCACGAACCGACGCCGCCGATGCCGATCACGCAGACATGCGCGCGCGCCAGCGCGGCCACGCTGCCGCTGCCGTACAGGCGCTCGACGCCGGCGAAGCGCTCGGCGGGAAATTCCACGTCACTCATGTCGTACTGCCGCTTGCATGCGTATCACTGGCCTGGCCTGCTGGGTCGAAACGACTATTTTATCGCGCCCGCGCGACTGCAACGCGCCTGCGCAGGTTATCCTTGCGGCCATCTTCATTGGCGGAATCGTGGCGATGCGCGTAGCTCTGATGATCCTGCTCGGCCTGGTGATCGGCGTGATCGGTACGGCCAACGTGATGAATGCGCTGGCCGCGCGCAACCCGATGCCGAAGGCCGTGATGGAAACCATGGGCTACCACATGGGCGAACTGAAGAACGCCGTGAAGGCGAAACAGTGCGACCCGGTCAAGGTCCAGCACCACCTGGCCCGCCTGCAGTCCACCGCCACGGACATCGTGCCGGTATTCGGCATCGACGAGAAAACCTTCACCGACGACGCCACCCAGTTGCAGAACCGCCTGCAGCAGGCCGCGCAGGCCGCGCCCGCCACTTGCGAGGCGCTCGCTGCGGCGGTCAAGCCGGTCGGCGAAACCTGCAAGAGCTGCCACCAGCAATACCGCTGAAAGATCGGGAGCACCCCTCCCCCAACCCTCCCCTGCAAGCAGGAGAGGGGGAAAAGCGCTCAGAAGCGGATCTTTCCGCGCAGCATCTGGCCGTACATCACCCAGTCGCCGGCCAGGCTGTACAGCGGGTGCTTGAACGTGGCCGGGCGGTTCTTCTCGAACACGAAATGGCCGATCCAGGCGCATCCGTAGCCAAACACCGGCGCCAGCCACAGCCAGCGCAGTTGGCCACTCGCCAGGGCCAGCACGATCACCGCCAGCACCAGCGTGCTGCCGATGAAATGCAGGCGACGGCAAGTACGATTGCTGTGCTCGCCGAGATAGAACGGATAGAACTCGGCAAAACTGTTGTAGCCGGACATGTTTCCGCTCCGTAACGAGATGGCCCGATTCTGCCACGCAGACATGCCGCGCTCTGTAGGGCGGGCAGTGCCCGCCCTGCAAAGCAAGGCAATCCGCGCCGGCTTACTCCGGCAATGGAATGAACTCCTGGTCGTCGCCGGGCACTCTCGGAAAGCGCCCTTCGCGCCAGTCGGCCTTGGCCTGCTCGATGCGCTCGCGCGAGCTGGCCACGAAGTTCCACCACAGGTGCCGTTCACCATCCAGCGGCGCGCCGCCGAACAGCATCAGGCGACTCGCTTCGTGCGCGCGCAGCGGCGGCGCGGCGGGGCCCGCCTGCACCGCCATCTGTTGCGCGCCGACCTCCAGCTCGCCCCAGCGGACCGCACCCTCGACCACGAGCACGCCGCGCTCGGCGTGCTCCGGCGGCAAGGCCAGTTCGGCGCCGGCGGCCAGTTGCACTTCCAGGAAACACATCGGCGCAAACACCTTCACCGGCGAGCGCTCGCCGCAGGCGGTGCCGGCAATCAGCACGGCTTCCATGCCGGGCCGGCGGATCTTCGGCAGTGCGTCGCGGTCGTGGTGATGGAATGCCGGGTCCACCTCGGCATCGGCCTGCGGCAATGCCACCCAGACCTGGATGCCGTGCAGCAGCTGGCCATCCTGGCGCGCCTCCGGCGGCGTGCGTTCGGAGTGGACGATGCCGTGACCGGAGGTCATCCAGTTCACCTCGCCGGGGCGGATGTCGGCCAGGCTGCCCAGGCTGTCGCGATGGCGGATCACGCCGTCGAACAGCCAGGTCACCGTGGCCAGGCCGATGTGCGGATGCGGGCGCACGTCCATGCCCTTGCCGGCGGCGAACGTGTCCGGCCCGATGTGATCGAAGAACACGAACGGGCCGACGTGGCGCGCCTGCAATACCGGCAGCATGCGGCGAACCATGAAGCCGTCGCCCAGGTCGTGCACGCGGGCATCGGCCATCAGCATCGGGTCAGCGTCCATCACGCGCTCCTTACCAGGCCCGTCGATATTGCGCCGGGGCGTCGATCTTCGCACCCAGCTGTTGCGCGGCGCGGCGCGGGAAGTACGGGTCGCGCAGGCTCTCGCGGGCGATCAGCACCACGTCGGCATCGCCGTTGGCGACGATCTGCGCGGCCTGCTCCGCGCCGGTGATCAGGCCCACCGCACCGGTGGCGATGCCGGCCTCGCGGCGGATCCGCGCCGCGAACGGCACCTGGTAGCCCGGCGCCAGCGGGATCTTCGCGTGCGGCAGCAGGCCGCCGCTGGAGACGTCGACCAGGTCCACGCCCAGCGGCTTCACCTGGCGCGCCAATTCGACGCTCTGCCCGATGTCCCAGCCGCCTTCGTCCGCCCAGTCGGTGGCCGAGAGGCGCAGCCACAGCGGCAGTTCGGCCGGCCACACTTCGCGTACGGCGACGATCACCTCGCGCACCAGGCGGGTGCGGTTCTCGAAGCTGCCGCCGTAGCGGTCGTCGCGCCGGTTGCTCAGCGGCGACAGGAACTGGTGCAGCAGGTAGCCATGCGCCGCATGTACCTCGATCAACTCGAAGCCGGCCGCCAGCGCGCGTTGCGCGGCGGCGCGGAAGTCCGCGACCACTGCCTGGATGCCGGCCTCGTCCAGCGCCTGCGGCATCGGCCAGCCGGCATCGAACGGCAGCGCCGAGGGCGCCACGGTGAGCCAGTCACCCTGCCCGGCCGGCACCGGGCCGTGGCCATCCCACGGCCGCAGCGTGCTGGCCTTGCGTCCGGCATGCGCCAGCTGCATGCCGGCGATCGCGCCCTGCGCCTTGATGAAACGGGTGATCGGCTGCCACGCCTGCAACTGGGCCTGGTTCCACAGGCCAGCGTCCTGCGGCGAGATGCGCCCCTGCGCGGAAACCGCCGAAGCCTCGGCGATCACCAGCGCCGCGCCGCCGACCGCACGGCTGCCCAGGTGCACCATGTGCCAGTCGTTCGGCACGCCGTCGGTGGCCGAGTACTCGCACATCGGCGAAACCACGAGGCGGTTGCGCAAGGTCAGGCTGCGTTGGGGAAACGGATCGAACAGATTCATGCGAAGTCCAGCGTCGTGAAAGTGCCGAGATGCAGACAGAGTCCCATGGAATCAGGCCGCCGTACCGTTGCGCGCGGCGAACGCTGCGTCCGCTGCAGCGAGCCAGTCGGCGATGCGCGAGGCTGTCGGCGCCGGCGCCTTCATCCAGCCGAAATGGTCGGCCGGCAAGCCGCCCATGTCTTCGCGCGTGATCACGTCCACACGGCGCTCGCCCGGCCCCAGCTTGCCCAGCAGCCACTCCAGCGATGCCGGCGGGCCCAGCCAGTCCTGCTGCAGGCGCAACGCCAGCAACGGCAGCTGCAACGCGGCGAGCTGGCGTTCGAAATCCTGCGTCATGCCCGCCACCACATAGCGGCCGCTACGCCCGCTGCGCGCCCAGTCGGCGATCACCCCGCGCGCCTCGTTGCCGCCAAAACCGATCCGTCGCCCGGGCAGATGACCCACCAGCCCGGCCAGCAACGGGGCCAGCGCATAAGCCGCGCCGATCAGCCAGCCATGCCGGAACCGGCGCCAGTACGGCGCGCCGCTGGCCACCAGCACCAGGCCGGTGAAGCCGTGCGGATGCAGGCTGGCATAAAGCAGCCCGAGCTGGCCGCCGAGGCTGTGCCCACCCAGCCAGCGGTGCGCCTGCGGCCAGCGCTGGCGCACCGCCGCCATGCCGGCGGGCAGGTCATCCTGCAGCAATTCGCGATAACCCCAGTCGCAGCCGCGGCCGGCGCGTCGATCGCTGGAACCGATGCCGCGCCACTCGTGCAGCACCACCGCGACGCCCCTCGTCGCCAGTGCCTGGGCCAGCGGCAGGTAATGCCGGGCCGGTATGCCCATCGCCGGAATCCAGTACAGCAAACGCTGCCAGGCGCCGGCGGGAAGCACGGCCATCAACTCGTAACGGGCACCGTCGGCGGCAGCTACCGGGATGACCAGTGGCTCCGCCGCTGCAGGAATATTTTCGATGGAATGATCGGGCATTCCGACAGGCTAGCGAATTGCCCCCGCCACTACAAAAAGAGGCCGGCTTGCGCCGGCCTCTTCAAACGGATTCCGCCACCACGATCAAACGGGGGTGACGTCTTCGGCCTGCAGGCCCTTCTGGCCGTCGACGACCTTGAAGCTGACCTTCTGGCCTTCCTGCAGACTCTTGAAACCCGAGCCGGTGATGGCGCGGAAATGCACGAATACGTCAGGGCCATTATCGCGGCTGATGAAACCGAAACCCTTGGCGTCGTTGAACCACTTGACGGTACCTACTTCACGATCCGACATGACTAACTCCGATCCTATCCAGACGCTGAGACAAACCGGCCCCAACGGGCCGACGGTTCACTGAGCATGCAGGGTCCGGTGCAACAGTCGGATTCAGGAAATCCCTACCGGGCACTCACGCAGCCAAGCAGACGCAGCGGGCCAAGCATAACGGATTTTCAGCCCGCGAGTGATTTGTCAAGCAGGCTGTCGCGGACATTATTCGGGCAGGAAAAACCCGGGCATTTCTGCCCGATTCCCCCTGCAAATCGGCCATCAGACCGGGGTTACTTCTTCGGCCTGCAGGCCCTTCTGACCCTGCACCACCTTGAACGAGACCTGCTGGCCTTCCTGCAGGCTCTTGAAACCGCCGCCGGTAATGGCGCGGAAATGCACGAAAACGTCCGGGCCGTTGTCGCGGGCAATGAAACCGAAGCCCTTGGCGTCGTTGAACCACTTGACGGTACCCATCTGACGATCAGACATGTTAATCACTCCACAGGTTTATGGACGCGACCGCCAGGAAAGCGACCGGCCGGCTTGACTGGCATGCGAGGAAACAACCCAGGGGGTGAACGATGAGGCAGATCGCGGATCGGCTGCATCGGGCCACAAACTCTGCTGACCCCGGCAAACACAGTGGGCGGATCATAACGGCACAACGGGGCGAAACGGAATGGAGCCAATTCACCGTTTTTTGCCGGTTCCGCGCCAAATTCAGATTTTCTTGACCTTCGACGCGCTCTAGTGGTGGCCAGTTTCCGATCCACCACCCGTTGACCGCCCGGCTCGCCGGTCCGATCGCCACGTCGAGGAGAGCCATGATGCCTGCCCTGTCCCGCCTGACCCTGATCAGCCTGTTCGGAGGCCTGCTGCTGGCCGGTTGCGCGCCGGACACCGCCACCCGGACCACGACCACTTCCACCACGGCAAGCCCATCGGCCACCACAAGCTCGTCCAGCACGAAGGCCGCGCGCATCTCGCATCAGGAGCGCGCCGCCCCCACCCGGAGCGAACCCGCCGCCAAGCCCGACCTGTCCGACAACACCGGCATCACCGCCTGCGACGACTATCTCGCCAGCTACATCGCCTGCCATCGCGCGGCGGCGATCTACGCGCCGGACCAGTTGCAGTCCCGCTACGAGGCGATGCGCAGCAGCCTGTTGCGCGATTCGAAGAACCCGGACATCCGGCCGCAACTGGCGGCACGCTGCAACTCGCTGGCCAGCCAGCTGCGCCAGGCCCTGCACGGCAAGTCGTGCACGGAGAACCCGGCGCCGGCCGGCACGCCGTAGCCCTATCGCGCGGCCTGGCGGGGAGCTGGCTAGCCGGCTTCCCGCCAGGCCGCGCGCAGCAGCCGCGCCATTGCCGCAGGCTGGGTGCGGCCCAGGCGGATCTCCGGCGTGCCGTGCCAGCGGGCGGTATCGGCGATCGCCCCGGCCACCGCCTGCGCCAGCGCCGGTTCCGGCGACACCCCGGGTTCCAGGAACAGGGCCTTGATCTCGAAGACCCCGGCATCGCGATGCGCCTTCGCATCGAGTCGGCCGACCAGCCGGCCGCGGTGCAGGATCGGCAGCACGAAGTAGCCGTAACGGCGCTTCGATGCCGGCGTGTAGCACTCGATGGTGTACTCGAAATCGAACATCGCCAGCGCCCGTGCGCGATCCCAGACCAGCGGATCGAACGGCGACAGCAGCGCGGTACGGGTGGCGCGCAGGCGGCCGGCCAGCGCCTTGTCCAGCGCCTCGGCGTGGTCGCGGTGCACATAGCCGGGCGTGCTCCAGCCCTGCACCGGCACCGCCAGCAGTTCGCCACTGGCCAGCAGCGGGGCCAGTTCGCGGTCGCCCACCTTCGGCTTCAGGCGGAAATAGTCGGCGATCCAGCCGGTCTGGGTCACTCCCGGCGCGCGTACGCCATCGACGATGAAGCGCTGGCGCAGCTGTGCCGCCGAGGGCGCGGCGGCGGGATCGAACGGCGGATCGAGCCGGGCCAGCACGTTCCCGGCCAGGTCATAGACGCGCTGGAAGTTGTCGCGCCGCGCCACCATCAGCTCGCCCAGCGCAAACCACGCCTCCAGCCAGCGTTTCTCCGGCTTCCACTCCCACCAGCCCGGCTTGCCGGCGCCGTCCCTGCGCGCGAAATCCGCCGCCCGCACCGGCCCGGACGCGCGAACCGCCTCCAGCAGCGCGTCCATCTCGGCACGTTGTTCGCGATGCATGCGCGTCGCATTCCGTTGCGCCCAGTGATGCATGCGATGACCGTGACCACCGCGATGCCAGGCGACATCGGCGGCGCTGACGAAGCACGCCTCGTGCGCCCAGCATTCGGCCAGCCGGCCCTGCGCCAGCGCCTCGTCCAGCCAGCTCATCGGGTAGTCGCCCAGACGCGAATGCAGCACCAGGTAGGGGCTGCGCGCCACCACGTGGATGGTGTCGATCTGCAGCAGGCGCATGCGCTCGACCGCGGCCACCACGTCGTCGCGCCGGGGCCGTCGCCGCGACGGCTGCAGCAGGCCTTGCGCGGACAGTTGCAACGCGCGCGCCTGCGCCAGGCTCAACACGCGGCCATCACCTGAAGCGGTGCCCAATGGTGGCCCATCTTCACAACGCCGTGACCTGGATATTGAGCCGGCATTTACAAAGCCCCTGTTAGCGTAAAAACCGAGTTGGGCCGGACGGAATCCCGCCCGATGGCGTGCGGACATCCGCACAACCTCACCGATCATTCTGGCATGGAGTACCGATGATGAAATCCCGCAAGCCCTTATTGACCGTCCTCGCCGCCAGCACCTTGCTGTTCGCCGGCACAGTGATCGCGCAACAGGACATGCCGCCGCAGACGCCCCCTTCGCCGCCCACCGACACGGCGCCGCAGCCCGAGCCGCAGCCGCCACCGCAGCCGGTTCCGCAGACGCTCCCGACATCACCGGCGCCGGCACAATCGACGATGCCGGCGACACCGCCACCGACGACCGGGCAGGCCGGAGCGAACACGCCGGCCGGCGAGCTCAGCGTGCATTCGAGCATGCCGCCGCCTCCACCGGCTGGCCCGGCGCCCGCTTTCGAGCAGTTGTCCGGTGGTGGGAAATACATCAGCGAAGACCAGGCTTCGGCCTATCCGCTGCTCGCCAACGACTTCCTCTATGCCGATCACAACCGTGACGGCCGGGTCAGCAAGAGCGAGTACGCGCGCTGGACCGCAGGCAAATAAGTCCGCGCGCAGCAGGCGCCGGCCGCACGCGCGGCCGGCGTTTTCACGCGCCGGTCAGCGTCATCCATGGCCGCTCCGCTAGACTGTTCCGCCGCCCTGCCAGAAACTTTTCTTCATGAAGCGATTGACCGCAGCCGTCCTCCTGACCTTGTCCGCCGGCACCCTGGCCACCGCCGTGCACGCGCAAAACCCGGACCCCACCGACATCCGCGCCTGCACCGCCATCGAGAGCGACGCCCAGCGGCTGGCCTGCTACGACCATGTGACCGGCCGGGTCAACCTGCCGATCGCGCAGAAGCGGGTGGACGAGGCCACCACCACGCCGAGCGTCTTCAGCCGCGACCGCCAGAAGACGCCCAGTGCCGGCGTGGAACCCAACAGCGAAGTGGCCACGCCGCTGTCGCTGCTGGACAGCCGCTGGGAACTGTCGCCGGAAAGCAAGCTCGGCACCTACAACATCCGCGGCCACAAGCCGGTGTACGTGATGCCGGCCTTCCTCACCAGCAACCAGAACAACCAGCCGCACAGCCCGAACCCGAACAATACGGTGACAAACCGGGGCGAGCAGTTGGACAACGTCGAGGCGAAATTCCAGCTCAGCCTGAAGGCCAAGGTGTGGCAGGGCGTGTTCGGCGACGCCGGCGACCTGTGGGTGGGTTACACCCAGTCATCGCGGTGGCAGGTCTACAACTCGCAGCTGTCGCGCCCGTTCCGCGAAACCGACTACGAGCCCGAGGCCATGCTGGTGTTCGACACCCACTACCAGGTGCTTGGCTGGGAGGGCCGGCTGCTCGGCATCGGGGTCAACCATCAGTCCAACGGCCGCGGCGATCCGTTGTCGCGCAGCTGGAACCGGGTGATCGCCAACGTCGGTTTCGAGCGCAACGGTTGGACCGTGATGCTGAGTCCGTGGTGGCGCGTGCCGGAGTCGCATAGCGACGACGACAACCCCGACATCAGCGACTACATGGGGCGTGGCGAAGTGCAGATCGTGCACGAATGGCACGGCCAGGAATTCGGCATGCTGTTGCGCCATTCCATGCGTGGCGGCAGCCGCAGCCACGGCGCGGCGCGCTTCAGCTGGAGTTTTCCGATGGCCGGCAACCTGCGCGGCTACGTCGAAGTGTTCAAGGGCTACGGCGAAAGTCTGATCGACTACAACCACAACGCCACCTACCTGGGCCTTGGCGTGTCGCTGCTCGACTGGTATTGATCGGCCAAAAGCCTCCGCCTTTCTCCTCCCCTGCTCGCAGGGGAGGAATAAAAATCGCGGCTTCAGCGCAACGTCACCGCCGTCGTCGCCACCAGCCCATTTTCGTCCCGACAAGGATTTTCAGCATCTGCCCCCGCGTCAACGCCAGTCGCCCGGCCGGGCCGAACGTGACATCGCGCAGCCACGCCAGCCCATCACGATCGGATTGATACAGCGGCGTCAGCCAGCGGCTCAATCGCTGATAGACGGCCAGATGTGAACGCCGACACCGGCCGTAGCATGTCAGCGCAGCGTCCACTGTTTCACTTTCGGCCAGCGCATCCGCCAGCGTCATGGCATCGAGCAGGGCCATGTTGACGCCCTGGCCCAACTGCGGGCTCATCGCATGCGCGGCATCGCCGATGAAGACCAGCCGCCCCTGTGCCGGACGGTGCAACAGCACATCGCGGTAACGCGCGCGATGCAGTTGCTGCGGCGATTCGATCCGTGCCAGCAGCGGCAGCGCCTGCGGCCACAGCACCGCGACTCGCTCGCGCAGCCTGCCCAGCGCCGCCGCGTCGAACGCATCCACCTGCTCGCCCGGCAGGCTGAAGAAGAAGGTCAGCCAGCGCCCGTCCCGATCGGCGCGCCGCCCCACCGGCAGCAATCCGATCATTTCGCGTGCGCCGGCATAGCGCTGGTGCAAGACATCGCCATGCGGCCAGTCCTCGGCCGGCAGCAGGCACCACACCGCGCCCCACGGATAGACCGGCTGCCTGCGCACCAGCGCCGGTGTGGTCGCCCGCAGTGCGGAATGCGCACCGTCGGCGGCAACGATCAGGTCGAACGGGCCGTAGCTGCGACCCTGGTCATCGGATAGCCGATGGCCGTCGAAGTCGATCGAGACGATGCGCACGCCGGTGTGGATGTCCGGCGCGTCCGCATAGGCGTCGCGCAGCAACGTGAACAGGCTGCCACGGGTCAGTCCGAGGCCGAAGCAATCGGGCGCGTGGTCGACGTACCGCATGTCCATCACGCAGCGGCCGCGATCGTTGCAGCCGTACAACCGCTCGATCCGCTGGCCGCGCGCCAGCGCCTGTTCGTGCAGGCCGAGCCGGGCAAGCACGCCCAGCCCGGTCGGCTGCAGCAGGAATCCGGCACCGACCGGGCCGGGAGCCGCGGCCTGTTCGAACACGCTCAGCGCATGTCCCTGTGCAGCCAGAAACAGCGCCGCGGCCTGGCCAGCGGTGCCGTATCCCACGATGGCGATGCGCAAACTTCCCTGCATGGACGCGCCGTCCCCCGGCCCGTGATGCCGCCGTCAGTCAGAACGGCGATCAGATCCGATCTGATCAGATCAGTGGTGATGCCCGCCGGCGCCGTGCACGTGACCGTGTTCCAGTTCTTCCGCGGTGGCGCCGCGCGCGTCGGTCACCTCGATGGCGAAGTGCAGGGTCTTGCCGGCCAGCGGGTGGTTGGCGTCGATGAAGACCACGTCGTTCTCGACCTTGGTCACGGTGACGTTGATCTGGCCTTCCGGGCCGTTGCCCTGGAACTGCATGCCGGGCTGGATGTCCTCGACGCCCTGGAACGCAGCGCGCGGCACTTCCTGCATCAGCTCTTCATGGCGCACGCCGTAGCCCTCTTCGGGCGCGACGTCGGCGCTGAACCTGTCGCCGGCCGAACGGCCTTCCATCTGTTTTTCCAGGCCCGGCACGATATGGCCGCTGCCATGCAGATAGGTCAGCGGCTCGCGACCCTCGGAGCTGTCGATGACCTGGCCCTCGTCGTCGGTCAGCGTGTAATGGAAGGCGGCAACGGCGTTCTGGGCAATCTGCATGAGGTTCTCGCGAATAGGTTCAAGTCCGCCGGCCAGGTGCCGACACGAACCGCGTAGGTTACCAGAACCGCGCAAACCGGCCTGCACGCCGCGCAACGCCAGGCATGCGCCGGCGGACTACCGATTGAACGGCCCGGATCAGCCGGCGAGCCGGGCCCGCGTATCCTTGCCGATCTTCTCGGGCGTGTCGGTGGAGGCGTAACGCTTCACCACCTGCCCTTCCGCATCGACCAGGAACTTGGTGAAGTTCCACTTGATCGACTCGCTGCCCAGGATGCCCTTGCCTTCGCTCTTCAGCCACTTGTACAGCGGATCGGCATGCTCGCCGTTGACCTCGATCTTGGCGAACATCGGGAAGGTCACGTCGTACTGCGTGCTGCAGAACGTCTTGATCTCGGCCTCGTCGCCGGGCTCCTGGTGGCCGAACTGGTCGCACGGAAAACCGAGTACCACCAGACCCAGGTCGCGCAGGTCCTGCCACAGCGTCTCCAGCCCCTGATACTGCGGGGTAAAGCCGCATTTGGAAGCGACGTTGACGACAAGCAGGGTCTTGCCGCGCCATTCGGCGAGCGAGCGCTGGTTGCCATCGATATCGCGAACGGTGAAATCGTAGACACTGGACATGGACGGACTCCGTCTTGATGGATCAATCCGGCAGCATACGCCATCGCCCGTGATGTCCGTGGCATGGAACACTCGACCCGCAGACCACTGCCCCGGTGCTGGAGCTGGCCGAGATCAACCGCGAGTTGAAGCTCGGCATCGTGCTGATCACCCACGAGATGGACGTGGTGCGCCGTGTGTGCGATCGCGTGGCGGTGCTCGACGCCGGCATGATCGTGGAGCACGGGGCGATGGCCGACGTGTTCCTGCATCCGCAGCACCCCACCACGAAGCGCTTCGTCAACGAGGCATTGCCCGAGGAAGCGGCCAGCGAACTGGCGCCGTTCGCCCGGGTGCCCGGATGCATCCTGCGCCTGAGCTTCCGCGGCGACGCCACGCTGACGCCGGCACTGGGCCGCGTGGCGCGCGAGACCGGCGTGGAGTTCAACATCCTCGCCGGCCGCATCGACCGCATCAAGGACCTGCCCTATGGCCAGCTCACCCTGGCGATGCAGGGCGAACGGGTGGACGCCGCGCTGATCGCGCTGCGCGAAGCCGGCATCGGGATCGAGGACTTGCACCGATGAACCCGCTGCAGAAACTTTTCCCGAACATCGACGACTGGGGCGAGATCGGCCGCGCCTGCATCGACACCCTGCTGATGCTGGGCGGCTCGCTCGCCCTCACCGCGCTGATCGGCCTGCCGCTGGGCATGCTGCTGTATCTCACCGGCAAGGGCCAGTTTGCGCCACGTGCTGCCGCCCGAGGCGCGCGGCGGGCTGTTCGCCGGCATCACGGTCACCGCGATCGCGCTGGTCGGCTATACCGCGATGGGCGGCGCGATCGGCTCCGGCGGTGGTTTCGGCGACCTGGCCTGCCGTTACGGCTATCTCAGCTACAAGTCCGACTACATGCTGGTCACCGTGCTGCTGCTGATCGTGCTGGTGCAGCTGTTGCAGATGATCGGCAACCGCATCGTGATGCGTTATAAGCAACGCTGATTTGGTCATTTGCGTCCGGCGGCATGGGCAGCCTACTTTTCGTTGGCCGCCCATGAGGGCTTTGCCAACATGAAATCAGCCACCATGAGATTGCTGCTCGCCGCCGTCGCCGCCGTCCTGGCCCTGCTCCTGCTGGCCGGCTACGCCGCGCCGAAGTCGTGATGCATCGGGAAGCCAGTCCGATCCCCTGTTTGTGTTTGGCGGTATAGACGGCTTATTACGGTTCACCGCACAAGTGAACCTGCCATGAGATTGCTGTCTGCCTTCCCCGCCCTGACCCTGCTGATGCTTGCCGGCTGTTCCGGCTCCGGCAAGCAGGCCGACAACGTCCTCACCTGGCCGCCACCGCGATACCGCATGCGGAGATCCTCACGCAGGCGAAGCCGCTGCTGGCGAAGGAAGGCGTGGAGCTTCAGGTCACGGTGTCCGCCGATCACGTGCAGCCGAACACCCAGGTGGCCGAGAAGAACATCGACCTGAACCATTTCCAGACCAGGACTTAG
>CAVPQF010000108.1:0-7751 GCA_963707225.1 uncultured Gammaproteobacteria bacterium | reverse complement strand
GGCCGGTACCGATCGCCCAGACCGGTTCGTAGGCAATCACCGCCGTGTCGAAACTGGCCACGCCATTGAGCACCAGCACGGCCGCCAACTGCCGCGCGATGACCGCTTCGGTTTCGCCGGCTTCGCGCTGCTCCAGGGTTTCGCCCACGCACAGGATCGGCGTCAGGCCGCCGGCACGGGCCGCAGCGAATTTGCGCGCAACCAGATCGTCGCCCTCGCCGTGATACTGGCGGCGCTCGGAATGGCCGACCAGCACCCAGCGCGCGCCGACATCCGCCAGCATGGCGGCGGAAACTTCGCCGGTATACGCGCCCTGCCCCTTATGCTCGCTGACGTCCTGCGCGCCGATGCCCAGGCCGGAATCGGCATGCTGCCAGGCGAGTTCGGCCACGTACGGAAACGGCGGGAAGACGGCCACGTCGATATCGTCCGGCATGCGGGCCGCGATGTCGCTCACCAGGGCCCTGGCCATCGAACGGCTGCCATGCATCTTCCAGTTGCCGGCGACGAATTTCTTGCGCATGTGCTGCTTCCGTTGCGGTCAAACCCCAAGCTTACCGACGGCCCAGGATATGGGCAAACCTGTGCAGACCACTGGCGCCGGTCGGTCGGCTCGGTCAAGAATGACGTTTCGTTCACGGAACGCCGCATGACGCCTCCCCGCCCTCTCAGCCTGATCTCCGGCGCCTCGTCCGGCATCGGTGCCGCCTTTGCCCGGCAACTCGCTGCGCTCGGCCACGACCTGGTGCTGACCGCGCGCCGCACCGAGCGGCTGGAAGCCCTCGCCGCCGAATTGCGCGGGCAACATGCCACCCGGATCACCGTGCTGCCGCACGACCTGTCCGATCCGGCCACGCCACGAGCACTGTGCGATGCACTGGAACAGCGTGGCCTGCAGGTCGACTGGTTGATCAACAATGCCGGTTACGGCGTACCCGGCACCTTCGTCGCCAACGACTGGGCGACCCATGCGGACTTCCTGCAGGTTCTGCTGAACGCGCCCACCGAACTGGCCTGGCGCCTGCTGCCCGGCATGCGCCGGCGCGGCCACGGCCGCATCATCAATGTCGCCTCGCTCGCCGGGCACGTTCCCGGTCCGGCCGGGCACACCCTGTACGCCGCCAGCAAGGCCTACCTGATCAAGTTCTCGCAGTCGCTGGCGCTGGAAAACCGCGCGGACGGGGTGAACGTCTGCGCACTCTGCCCCGGCTTCACCTGGTCGGAATTCCACGACGTCACCCGCACCCGCGACAAGATGAACAAACTGCCCGGCTTCATGTGGCTGAGCGCGGAAGAGGTGGTGCGCCAAGGGATCGCGGCAGTCCAGCGCGGCGACGCCGTGTACATCCCGGGCCGGGTCAACCGGACCATCAAGACCGTCGTCCAACTGCTGCCAGACCGACTGGCCATGTGGCTTTCCGCACGCGAGTCGAAACGTTACCGGAATACCCAGGTCTAGCTACGCGGATTTGCACCATCGCCTACCGTTCTCCCACATACCATCGGTCTTCATCGCATGTCCCTGTTCCCTACCCAGATGCGCCCGTTGCCTTATCGCAAGCCCGTCGAAGGCCGCGATTACTGGGTAATCGACGACGTGCTGCCGAATGCCGGCGAGGTACGCGCGCGCTGCCTGGCCAAGACCGACTGGGAAATGGGCTATCCGTACACCGGCGAGGTATGGCCTGGCATGCGCGCCATGCCCGCCTTGCTCGACGAAGAGCTGGCCGCACTGGATGCGCAGGTATGCCGGCTGACCGGCGCGAAGAAGGTCTGGGTCGAGCACACCGAGGCCGGCGCCCGGCTCAACCACAACTGCGTGCAGGTGGTCGGCTCGCTCGAGGGGGCAGTCAAGCCGCATACCGATTCAACGAACCTGTGTCGCTACGCCGCCGTGCTGTACCTCAACCCCGACGTGCCGGAACAGTGCGGCACCAGCTTCTTCCGCCAGCGCATGCCAGGCGGCCAGCTCGGCGGCAATATCGTGCTGCCGCCGCACCGCAACCTGGCCGAGGCGCTGGGCAACCGCTTCGTGCAGCCGAACTCGTTTGTCGAGGACGTGCGCGTGGCGCATCGCTACAACCGCCTGCTGGTCTACAAGGCCAACCTGATCCACAGCGCCAGCGCGTACTGGGGGCTGGAGATGGCGGCCAAGCGCATGACCGCCGTGTTCTTCTGGATGGCCTGATCGATGCCCCAGATTCGCGGCTCTTCCGATTCCCCATTCCCGAATCCCCATTCCCGATTCCCGGCTAAATCAGCTTGATCTCGCGCAGCCGTTGCAACAGGTATTCGTGCGAGGTGATCGGGGTATCGTAGCGGCGCGGGTTGTCCGGCGTGATGCACGAATCGAGCGGGTCCAGCACCACGTCCGGGTTCGGATGCAGGAAGAACGGCACCGAGTAGCGCGGCTTGCGCGCATTCTCGTTCCGCGGGTTGACCACCCGGTGCGAGGTGGACGGATACACGTGGTTGGAAAGCCGCTGCAGCATGTCGCCGATGTTCACCACGATTGCGTCGCCCTCGGTGGTGATCGGCAGCCACTCGCCATGGCTCAGCACTTCCAGCCCCTCGGCGCTGGCGCCGACCAGCAGGGTGATGAAGTTGATGTCCTCGTGCGCGCCGGCGCGCACGTTGGGGATGTTGTCTTGCGTGATCGGCGGATAGTGGATCGGGCGCAGGATCGAGTTGCCGACGTCGGTCTTGTCCTCGAAGAAGTTTTCCGGCTCGCCGATGTGCAAGGCCAACGCGCGCAGCACGCGCGTGCCGAGCTTGTCCAGCGCCTCGTACAGGCCATAGCCGTACTGCTTGAAGTCCGGCACTTCGCTCGGCCAGATGTTCGGCGGCATCACGTCGGCGAATTTCGAATCGCGCGGTATCTCGCGGCCGATGTGCCAGAACTCCTTGAGGTCGGCGTACTGGCTGTCCTTGGCGGTCTCCACCTTGAACGGCGTATAGCCGCGCGCACCGCCGGCACCGGGGATGTGGTACTTCATCTTGGTTTCGGCCGGCAGCGCGAAGAAGCGCTGGAACACGTCGTACGAACCGTCGATCAGGTCGCGCGCGATGCCGTGGCCGCTGATGCAGCAGAAGCCGAATTCACGGTAGGCCGCACCGATCTCGGCGACGAAGGCATCGCGATCGGTGTCGTAGCGGCGGATGTCGAGGGTGGGAACATTCTTCATGGCTGTAGTCCACTGGTTGGGCGTGCGGTCGATTCATCCGCCACCGCAAGGGCGGGGCACGTCGGGCCAATCCATGGCGACCCAATACCACTACAGGTTCACGAGCGTTCGGCTGTCGATTTTACAATCCCGGCGAGCCTCTCTGCCAACTGCTGCACTTCCATTGCATCGCCCCCCTCGATGGTGACGCGCACCAGCGGTTCGGTGCCGGAGGCGCGCAGCACCACCCGGCCGCGGCCGTGCAGGATCTGTTCCACCTCGGCCAGAGCCAGCTTTACCTCGCTGCTCGTCAGTGCCTCGCGCGCGCCGGCGGCACGCACGTTGAGCATCACCTGCGGCATTTTCTGCAGACCCTGCCGTGCTGCGGCCAGGTCCAGGCCGGAGCGCGCCAACGCCTCCAGCACGGCCAGCGCGGCGACGATGCCGTCGCCGGTGGTGGCACGGTCCAGGCACAGGACGTGGCCGGACGTTTCGCCGCCGAGCACGCCGCCGTGTTCCTTCAACTGCTGCAGTACGTAGCGGTCGCCCACGTTGGCGCGGATCAGCGGCACCCCGAACTCCGCCAGTGCGAGCTGCAGGCCGTAGTTGCTCATCAGGGTGCCGACCACCGGCCCCTTCAGCATTCCCTGCGCATGCCAACTGCGCGCCAGCACATAGAGGATGTCGTCGCCGTCGGCCAGCACGCCATGCCGGTCGACCAGCTGCACGCGATCGCCATCGCCGTCGAATGCGATGCCGATGTCGGCGCCGTGCGCCAGCACCGCCTGCTGCAGGGTCTGCGGATGGGTCGAGCCGACGTCGCGGTTGATGTTGAAGCCGTCCGGCCTGTCGCCGATCGCGATCACCTCGGCGCCCAGTTCGGCAAACACTTTCGGTGCCACCTGGTAGGTCGCGCCATGCGCGCAGTCCAGCACCAGCTTGAGCCCATGCAGGCTGAAATCCTCGGCCACGGTACTCTTGCAGTACTCCGCGTAACGGGCCACCGCATCGTCGATACGGCGGGCCCTGCCGAGCCGCTCGGACGGCACCGTGACGAACTCGGCGTCGATCTCCCGCTCGATCGCCAGCTCGACCTCGTCGGAAAGTTTCTCGCCGTTGGCGGAGAAGAACTTGATGCCGTTGTCGTGATGCGGATTGTGCGAGGCACTGATCACGATGCCGGTCTGCGCGCGCATGGAACGGGTCAGGTACGCCACCGCCGGCGTCGGCATCGGGCCGAGCAGGCCCACGTCGGCACCGGCGGCGACCAGGCCCGCCTCCAGCGCGGCCTCGAACATGTAGCCCGAGATGCGGGTGTCCTTGCCGATCAGCACACTCGGCCGTTCCTTGCCTTCGCGTGCCAGCACGCTGCCGGCGGCACGCCCCAGCCGCAGCATGAAATCCGCGCTGATCGGCCATTGCCCGACCAGGCCGCGAATGCCGTCCGTGCCGAAATACTTGGGCTGATTCATTTGTGTTGCCGTCCTGAAAGATTGTCGGTACCGGTGACGCAGGATAGTGCTGCGCCGTCAACTGCATCAAAGCGCTCAGTCGTCATCCGGCCAGCGCGGCGCAGCAGTTCTTCCATCTCGTCGCGGCACTGCATCGACCGCATTTACCGCCCGCCACACCGCCAGCGCATCCACCGTGGCGGCAACATCGTGCACGCGCACCATCCGCGCGCCGCGCTGGACGGCGATCAGTGCTGCCGCGACGGAACCCGCCGCACGATCGAGCGGCGCGGTCTTGCCGGTCAGCGTGCCGATCATCGACTTGCGCGAAAGCCCGGCGTATACCCCGCTGCCGAGGTTGGCGAAGCGCTCCAGCGCGCACAGCAGCGCCAGATTGTTTTCCAGCGTCTTGCCGAAACCGAAGCCAACGTCGACCAGCACCTTGCGCCGGTCGATCCCGGCCAGTTCGCAGGCGAACAGCCGGTCGGTGAGGAAGCGGTGCACCTCGCCCACCACGTCGTCGTAATGCGGCTCGGCCTGCATGCTGCGCGGTTCGCCCTGCATGTGCATCAGGCACACCGGCACGCCCAGTGTGGCCGCGGCCTCCATCGCGCCGTCGCGGCGCAGCGCATGCACGTCGTTGATCATGCCGGCGCCAGCGGCCACCGCCGCGCGCATCACTTCCGGCTTGGAGGTGTCGATCGCGATCGGCACCGCGGTGCGCGCGATCAACTGCTCGATCACCGGCAGCACCCGGCGCAGTTCTTCCTCGACCGGCACGTCGGCCGCGCCCGGGCGGGTCGACTCGCCGCCGACGTCGAGCATGTCGGCGCCCTCTTCCGCCATGCGCAGGCCATGCGCCACGGCAGCCTCCACGCTGTCGTGCGTGCCGCCGTCGGAAAACGAATCGGGAGTGACGTTGAGGATGCCGACCACCCGTGCGCGGTCGAGCCGCAACGGGCGCCCGGCGCAATCCAGCACCGGCGCAAACAGATCGTTCGACATGCTCATGGCCTCGTCAGTTTCCGGAAACAGCGCCGCACTCAGGCTTCGACCCTGCCGCCCAGTTCGCCCATGTAGCGACGATAATGGCGCAGCTCGGCGATGGAGTCGCGGATATCCGACAACGCGGTGTGCGCCGATTCCTTGCCGACGCTCTTGGCGATCTCCGGTGCCCAGCGCCGGGCCAGTTCCTTGAGCGTGGAGACGTCCAGGTTGCGATAGTGGAAATAGCGCTCCAGCCGCGGCATCTGCCGGTGCAGGAAGCGGCGGTCCTGGCAGATCGAGTTGCCGCACATCGGCGACTTGCCCGGCGGCACCCACGCGCGCAGGAAATCCACCGTGGCCTGCTCGGCCATCGCGTGATCGGTTTCCGAGATCAGCACCTGTCGCCACAGGCCCGACTTGTGGTGCTGGTTGGTATTCCAGCTGTCCATCGACTCCAGCCGATCGATCTCGTGGCGCATGGCGAATACCGGTCCTTCGGCCAGCACGTTCAGGTCCTTGTCGGTGACCACCGTGGCGATCTCCAGAATCGAGTCGTTGTCGGTGTCGAGGCCGGTCATCTCCAGATCGATCCAGATCAGGTTGTCTTCGTGTACTTGGCTCATGGGCTCTCCTTGTGGGCCGGAGTTTATCAGTCCCATGCCGGCCCGGCTTTCGGCCATGCGATCATGGCCCGATGCAGACCTTCTTCTGGCACGACTACGAGACCTCCGGCGCCGACCCGCGGCGCGACCGGCCGCTGCAGTTCGCCGGCATCCGCACCACGCTCGAACTGGAGATCATCGGCGAGCCGGTGATGTTCTACGGCAAGCCGCCGCTGGAGATGCCGCCCCACCCCGACGCCTGCCTGATCACCGGCATAGCCCCGCAACGGGCCGAGCGCGAAGGCGTCAGCGAGGCCGAATTCGCCGCCCGCGTGCACGAACAGCTGGCGGCGCCGGGTACCTGCGGCGTCGGCTACAACTCGCTGCGCTTCGACGACGAATTCACCCGGCAGATGCTGTACCGCAACTTCTACGAGCCGTATGGCCGCGAGTGGGAGAACGGCAACTCGCGCTGGGACCTGATCGACCTGGTGCGCATGTGCCAGGCGCTGCGGCCCGAAGGCATCGTCTGGCCGCTCCGCGAGGACGGCTCGCCCAGTTTCAGGCTGGAACACCTGGCCGGCGCGAACCGGCTCACCCAGGAGCGCGCCCACGATGCCTTGTCGGATGTCCATGCGCTGATCGAGCTGGCCCGGCTGATCCGCGTGCGCCAGCCGCGGCTGTGGGACTGGTACTACGGCCTGCGCCGCAAGCAGAAGGTGTTCGAGCTGCTCGACGTGGTGAACATGACGCCGGTGGTGCACGTCTCCTCGCGCTATCCGGCCAGCCGCCACTGCCTGGCCGTGATCGCGCCGCTGGCGCCGCACCCCAGCCGCCCCGGCGAGGTGATCGTGTACGACCTCGCCACCGACCCGGCCGCATGGCTGGCACTGGACGAGGACGAGATCGCCGACCGCATCTTCACCGCGCGCGCCGACCTGCCCGAGGACGTCGAACGCATCCCGCTGCGCACCGTGCGCGCGAACCACGCGCCGGCGCTGGCGCCGCTGTCGGTGCTGCAGGGCGTGGGCCTGGAGCGCCTGCAGCTGGACCTGGCCCGCTGCCAGGCCCATCGCGACGTGCTGCGTGCCGTCGACGGACTCGCCGAGAAACTGCGCCGCGTGTTCCAGCGTGCAGCCGAACTGCCGCCGCCGGAAGATCCCGAACTGGCCTTGTACGGCGGCGGCTTCCTGCCCGACGCGGACAAGCGCCTGCTGGCCCAGGTCCGCGCCACGCCGCCGCAGGAGCTGGGCACGCGCGCGTTCCCGTTCCGCGATGCGCGCTATCCGGAACTGCTGTTCCGCTACCGCGCGCGCAACTGGCCCGGGACGCTGGATGCCGGGGAACACGCGCGCTGGGAAAGCTTCCGCCAGGCACGCCTCACCCGGCACACGCCGTTGACCGGGCTCACCCTCGACGACTATTTCGCCCGCCTCGGCGAACTGCGCCACGATCCGCAGGCGCAGCACAAGCTGGCCCTGCTCGACCAGTTGCAGGCGTGGGGCGAACAGCTCGCCGCCGGCATTGACGATAATCCCGCCACGTAA
>CAVPQF010000107.1:0-13303 GCA_963707225.1 uncultured Gammaproteobacteria bacterium | reverse complement strand
GAAAGCGTTCCGCAAAATGTTTTTCTTCAAGAACCCACTCTCAATGGATGTAACCAGTATTGAGAATTTTGCTGAATATATTCATTTTTCAGAGTCCATGGTTGGTGAATTTAAAACGAGGTTCGACGCAGAGATCGCGCTTCTGACTGATGATGCATCATTTGATACGCAAGGGTATTGTTTTGTCTGTGGCAAAACATCCACCTTTCATACCGACTTTCTGTATTCAGACCCAAACAATTCAGCAGGCAACAAACGGATTCCTAATTGGCGTGAGCGTGTTGTCTGTTCTGGCTGCAAATTGAACAATCGAACGAGAGGATCCATTCAGTTCCTGGCGGAGAAGCTGAACGCGAGGCCGAACGGCCAAATTTATGTTACAGAACAGTCTACTCCGCTGTATTCCTATCTACAAAACAAATATACCCGGTTGTACGGCAGTGAATATCTGGGTGACAGGCTACCCTTTGGGGAAATAGATTTGGCCACAGGGTTTAGAAATGAAAGTATCACCAGATTGTCTTTTGATACTGGTTTCTTTGATTTTATTTTGTCGTTTGATGTATTTGAACACATTCCAGACTATACGCTGGCCTTGGCAGAGTGTTTACGCTGTTTGCAGCAAGGGGGAACTTTACTGTTTACCGTTCCCTTTAATAAATTTGCCGAAAATAATCTGGTAAGAGCAAGGATTGACGAGAATGGAGCCATTGAGCATATCTTGGAGCCAGAATATCATGGCGACCCACTCAACAGTGAAGGCTGTCTCTGCTTTTATCACTTTGGCTGGGAAATGTTGGAACAAATGCGCCAGATAGGATTTACTACAGTGCAGGCACATTTATACTGGTCCGCAAAATTGGGCTATTTGGGGGGCGAACAAATATTATTCTCAGCACGGAAGTAAATTGTTTCAAGTTGCTTTTACGCCCTTCTGACCCTGAAGAAGGCCTGCAAGCTCTCACCACACTCCGTGGCAAGGCAACCACCAGCCACCTCCAGCCGATGATTATGACGCAGGTCGGTCAACAGCTGAAAGCGCCCGCCGGCGGCGCCGGTTTTGGGATCGGCCGCGCCAAACACCAATCGTTCGACGCGTGCATGGATCATGGCCCCGGCGCACATGCAGCAAGGCTCAAGCGTCACGTAGAGCACGCATTCCGGCAGGCGGTAGTTGTCCATGCTTTGACCGGCTGTGCGCAGCGCCAGGATCTCGGCGTGCGCACTTGGGTCCTTCAGCCCGATCGTGCGGTTCCAGCCTTCGCCGACCAGGCGGCCCTGATACACCACCACGGCCCCAACGGGTACCTCACCTTCGCCTTCAGCCCTGGCAGCCAGCGCCATGGCATGGCGCATCCACTGACGATCAGCTTCACTGAGTAGGGGCGCTGATTTCACCGGCGGATTCATGACACCTCTCAGTTCAAGCGGCTGGGGCATGACATCACTTCCACTCGATCATCAATGATCATTCTAACTCGTTGATATATATTGACTCGTAACATTTTTTTGCCTATCTTTTTACCGTCACATCCACGATCGCTCCGTAATGGAGCGAGCCATGGCAGCACTCCCCAGAAGCCGCCCGTTCGTCCACCACGTGCCACCGATGCGGGATGATTACCCTTTATGCTCACCTTTTTGGATGCTATTATGCATCATATTTGATGACGGCGAGGCGCCACATGAGGACAACAGTAACCATCGATGATGAGCTCTATCAGAAGGCACTGGAGGTCGCCGATCCCGGAATCGACAAGGGCGATCTGTTTCGCGAAGCCATAAAGGTATACGTGCGAGTGCAAGCGGGCAAGCGGCTTGCCGCATTGGGCGGCAAGGCCCCCGCGATGACGGACATTCCCCGTCGGCGGCCCGCAGAAGTTCTGCGCCGGTGACCCAGGTCCTTGCGGATACCTCGGTCTGGGTCGCGCATTTTCGCCGTGCCAATCCAGCGCTTCAATCGCTGCTTGCGATGGATCAGGTGTTGTGCCATCCGCTTATCGTGCTCGAACTCGCTTGCGGAACGCCACCAGCACCGCGCCAGCACACACTTGGCGATCTCAAGAAGCTGCAGCAGGCCGTCGTCGCGACAACCGACGAGACACTTGCCCTGATCGAAAGGGAGCAATTCCATGCCTCGGGCTGCGGCGCCATAGATATGGCCTTACTCGCCTCCGTTCTGTTCACTCCGAACACGTTGCTGTGGACGATAGACAAGAACCTCGACGCCTTGGCGGCGCGCTTGGGCGTGGCCTTCAGCGTTGCCAGCCACCCGCCCGCATGATGCGTGAAGGATCCGGAATTTGCAGTGTAGCTGGCAAAACAGTTTGGTCGATCATTGATCCCACCCCCAGCAGTCATGGACACCGGCCCCGCAAGGTGTTCGCCAACATTGAAAGTACATCGGCAATTTGTCCCGCCGTCTCCGGTGAAGGCAATGGCATTTTGAGGCTTTGCACTCCGGTGCCCGGGTCTCGCTCGATCCATGGGTGTGCCGGGGCAGCAGGATTGCTGGCCGCTCCGAGGGCAGCAACCAACTGAGCGCCAACCTGCACCAATGCTTGCCAAGGATCAGCTTCGTTGCGCGGGGTCTGTTCCGACACCTCTCGCCCCTCATGCTCCGGGATTGCCATCTCGCCAGCGCCGACTTTTGCATCCGCATTCTCTTCCGGCACGGATGCGGCTTCGCTCATGGTCGTCACGCCTCCCGCTTCTTCGGCGGGTGTCATGGCCTCGCCCTCACCCATGTGGCCGGTGACGTTCTCGACGTCCTTCATGAAGCGGTTGAGGCGAGAGCCGCCCAGCGATATCTCGCCCGTTCCGCCATCGAGAATCCCCGCCGACAGCGAGCGCTTGAAGGCCAGCACCGAGAGCATGCCCTCCTCTATCGTGCCCTTGGCGACGAAATTGACGATCCGCACCGGTCGCTTCTGGCCCATGCGGTGAATCCGGGCGATGCGCTGTTCGAGCAGCGCCGGATTCCACGGCAAATCCATGTTCACCAGGGTTGAGGCATGTTGCAAATTCAAGCCCGTTGCCCCGGCATCGGTCGACAGGAACACACGGCAATCAGGATCGTCGCGGAAGCGTTCCACCAGCGCCGGCCGCTTCTCCGATGGCACGCCGCCGTGGAAACTGACGTAGCCGATGCCGCGCGCTTCGAGGCGGCGAATCACGATGTCGTGCGTGCGCGTCCATTGGCTGAACACCACGGCCTTGGCGTCCGCTTGCTCGAACAGGTCGTCAAACAACGCCGCCAGTTCGTCCGCCTTGACGCCGTGGTCGCTTTCCTGGTCGAGCAGATAGGTGCTGTTGCACGACATGCGCATGTTCTGCAAGGCGCAGGTCAGCCGTCGCTGGTCCTTGTCGGAAAGGAATTTCATCTTGCGCCAGCGCTGGACGATCCTGGTCACGATCTCCGCGTTTTCCTGATGGTAGGTCATCTGCAATTCGGTCATCGGCACCAGCAGATTCTGGTCGGTGCGTTCCGGCAACTGCGTCAGCACTTCGGATTTGCGGCGGCGGATCATGACCGGCGCCAGGGTCTGGCCGATCTTTTCCAGCCCGGTGTAGCCGGTGACACGCCCGCCCTCGTCCTTGACCTGATGCTCGTGCAGCAGCTTCCAGGTCGGCCCCAGACGGTGCTGGTCGACGAACTGGACGATGGAGATGAGTTCCTCCAGCTTGTTTTCCAGCGGCGTGCCGGTGAGCACCACGGCGTAGGGACTGTCGATGCGCTTCAGCGCGCGGGCGGCGATGGTGTTCCAGTTCTTCACCCGCTGTGCTTCATCGACGATCACCAGTTCCGGTGCCCAGGCGTCGATCAAATCGAGGTCAGGCTGGAGCTTTTCGTAGTTGGTGATCTTGCAGAAGTCATCCTGCACGTAGTCCTTCTGCCGCTGAACACGGCCACCGGTGATCACACGGGAGTCGCGCCCGGAAAAGCGCGTGATCTCGCTTTGCCACTGGTACTTGAGCGAGGTCGGGCAGATCACCAGCACTTTTGCTCGTTGTCGGTGCGCACTTCCAGCCGCAGCGCGCGACAACCGCGGCGGCGGACGGTCATCGCGGCCGCTTCCAGCAAGGCTGCGCCGACACCCTTGCCGCGGGCTTCGGGCTGGGTCGCCAGCGAATACAGGCGCGCCACGCTGCTGCGCTTGCGGAAGAACAGCACGGCGCTGCCGAGGAAAAGATGGTGGTTGGCGCTGGCCACCAGCACCACGGCGGAGTCGCTGTCCAGGTGGCGGCGGTATTGCGCGCGGCTCAGCCGGTCGCTGTTGAAGCTGCGCTGTTCCAGCGCCACCAGGTCGTCCAGGTCGGACGAGGCGGCGCGGCGCACGCGCAGGCTGGCGGGAGCGGGCGGCATGTCGGCGGATTCCGGTACGACACGGCGGGCGCAGTCGTGCGGCAGGGGCAGGGTAGTCGGCACGCGCGGACTCTAGCAGCCTGCGGGCGGATGATGTGTTTTCCGTCCGCGGCGGGACGTGGCGTGTGCCGTTCACTCGGGCTTCAGCGCTTTCCCTTGTGCCACGGCGGCGCTGTGCCAAACTGCGCGTTTTGCACATCCTGCCGCGCCCCACGCAGGGGCGGCCCCGTCATCGCCGTATCGCCCGAGTGGTGCCATGACCCGTCTGGTCATCGTTGTCGAAAAAGCCTCCGACTGGAGTTCGTACTATCCGTCCGTCGACGTGATGAGTGCGATGGACTACCTGCGCAAGCCGGTCGGCGGCGACGACGAACGCACCCACGTGATCAACCTGTGCCGCAGCTACAAGTACCTCGGCGCCGGCTACTACGTGTCGCTGCTGGCCGAGGCGCGCGGGCACAAGGTGATGCCGTCGGTGCGCACGGTGAACGACCTGCGCCGGCGCTCGCTGTACGGCGTGGACATCGACGACCTCAACCAGAAGCTGACCCACTTCCTGCCCGCCGGTGGTCGCGACACCACCGACTTCGGCATCCTGGTGTACTTCGGCGAGACCGCCTATCCGGCGTTGCAGGATCTGGCGCGGCAGGTGTTCGAGACCTTTCCGTGCCCGCTGCTGCGGATCGAGTTCGAGCGCGACCGCGTGTGGCAGGTCAGCTCGATCAAGCCGGTCGGCCTGCACACGCTGGACGACGCGCAGGAGGATGCGTTCGCCGAGGAGCTCGACCGCTTCTCGCGCAAGCTGTGGCGCAAGCCGCGCGCGCGGCGCCAGTTCCGCTACGACGTGGCGATGCTGGTCGACCCGAAGGAACAGATGCCGCCATCGAACAAGAAGGCGCTGAAGTCCTTCGTTGCCGCCGGCAAGGAGCTCGGCATCGAGGTCGATCCGATCGGCAAGAACGACTACCAGCGCCTGGCCGAATACGACGGCCTGTTCATCCGCGAGACCACCGCCAGCGACAACCACACCTACCGCTTCGCCCATCGCGCGGAGAAGGAAGGCATGGTGGTGATCGACGACCCCAGCTCGATCCTGCGCTGCACGAACAAGATCTACCTCAACGACCTGATGGTCTCGCGCAAGCTGGCGGTACCGCGCACCGAGATCCTCTATCGTGACGACAGCAAGGGCATGAAGGAAGTCGTCGGCAAGCTCGGCTTTCCGCTGGTGCTGAAGATCCCGGACGGTTCGTTCTCGCGCGGCGTGGTCAAGGTGGAGGACGAAGAGGCGCTGGCGCAGGCGGCCAGCGGCCTGTTCCAGCACAGCGCGCTGCTGCTGGCGCAGGAATACGTCTACACGGAGTTTGACTGGCGCATCGGCGTGCTCAACCGCGAGCCGCTGTACGCGTGCAAGTACTACATGTCACGCGGCCACTGGCAGATCTACAACCACGGCGCCAAGGGCACCGCGAAATCCGGCGGCTTCGAGACCATCGCGGTGAAGGATGCGCCGGCCGAGGTGGTCCGGCTGGCGCTGAAGGCGACCCAGCCGATCGGCGACGGCCTGTACGGCGTCGACCTGAAACGGGTCGGCAACAAGCCGGTGGTGATCGAGGTCAACGACAACCCGTCGATCGACGCCGGCGTCGAGGACGCCCACCTCGGCGACGAGTTGTACCTGCGCATCATGCAGGAGTTCCTGCGCCGGATGGAGCGCAAGCGGCAGGGCGGCAGCGCCCACTGACCAGCGTACTTGCTCCCTCCCTCCCCTGCAGAGCAGGGGAGGGAGGGGTTGCCCTAATGCCAGGCCACGCTGCGAAGCATGCGCCGGTGCGGCCGGCACAGCGCCAGCAGCTGCCGCGGCAGCGAGGGTTCCAGCGCCAGCAGCACGACCAGCGGCGCCCCGACCAGCCAGAACGCCGGCGTCCAGCCGAGCAGGTCGGTATGCGCCGGCACCAGCGTGCTCAGCAGCAACGCGCCGCCGCCAAGCAGCCACAGCACGGCGGCGCCGAGCAGACGTTGATGGTGTGGCGAGGGCAAGGTTTGCATGCGCATGGGAGCTCTCCTCGGAAAGGTGCCCGCAGCTTGCCGAGCGTCCATCTCACCGCCTGCGACCATCGCCGTTGCGTAATTGCATGGACTCGCCCCCGCGCATTCAGGCATCGACGTGCCAATGGTGGTGAGCTAGTACTCCCAGCACAATCACGCGAGGGCGAGTCATGAACAAGATTACTGCGATAGCCATCGATTTGGCCAAGGACGTGTTTCAGGTGGCGGGGGAGAACGCGCTTGGCGAGGTCGTTCAGAACGAGCGCCTGAAGTCGCGCCAGGCGATGCACAAGTTCATCCAGCAACTGGAGCCGCCGTTGACCGTGGCGATTGAGACCGGGCCGGGCGCGCAAGCGTGGGCGCGGGAGATCCAGGCACGCGGCATCGTGGTGAAGATCCTGCCCGCGCAGCACACCGCGGCGCACCGCAGCGGCAACAAGAACGACGCCAACGATGCGCTCTCGATCCTGCGCGCGCTGCACGACGTGAGCGTGCATCCCGTGCCGGTCAAGACCCAGGAGCAGTTGGCCATGCAGGCCCTGCACCGGGCCCGGCAAGGCTGGCGGCGGCGCATGACCGCGATCAGCAATCAGGTGCGCGGTCTGCTGCTGGAACAGGGCGTGGTCATCGCGCGCGGTAATCTGGCGCTGGTGCGCAAGATCGACCGCACGCTGGAAGATGCCGCCTTGCCGATCCCGGACCGTCTGCGGGCGCTGGTCGCCGAGTTGATGGGCGAGTGGCGCGGGCTGGGTGAGCGGATGGCCGCCATCGACGGTGAACTGGCTGTCCTGAGTCATACCGATCCGGTCGCCAAACATCTGTGCCAGGTTCGCGGCATCGGTCCCATCATCTCCACCGCCATGGCCTGCAAGTCGCTCAACCCGGACCGCTTTGGCGATAGCCGTCAGTTTGCCGCCTACTTCGGCATTACCCCCGGCCAGCACAGCAGCGGCAACACCCTCCACCTGGGCCGCATGAGCCGGCGCGGCGATACCTACCTGCGCAGCGCCATGATCGAAGGGGCGCACGCGGTGATCCGGCAGATCCGCAGCGATGCCACCGATACATACAGCCGCCGCATCCAGCGTTGGGTGCAGCGCTGTGGCCGCAAGGGTGCCGCCGTGCGCCTGGCCAACCACAACCTGCGTGTGGTGTGGCTGCTGCTCAAGCACCCCGAGATGCCCTTCTGCAGCCATCCTGCCCCCCGGGGTACCGACGTGAGGGAGGATGCCATGCACTGAAGGGGCGCCCCATCACGGCCTGCCCGAGGAGCCGGTCTTGGTCGACAGCGGTCAATGGCTTCGCAAGCGCTGACGCGCCATTGACCGCCGCCGCCCAAGACCCTCGGGTTCGGCAAGCCGTGATGCGGCTTCGCATGCTGCCACGCCGCACCACGCCCCACCTCCCCGTACGTTTCGTCCCTTTGCGCGCTACCGCTGCTGCCCAGCTCGAATCACCAGGTCAGACCATCGCGGAACCAAGCCTACCGCCCTACCGGCTCTTGAAGCCTCTTCGTAATTGGCCTTCCCGCGAGCTCATCCGATGCCGGCCTGTGGTCCATGGACCACCTTCAGTCAAGGCCTTATACATAAATGCAGCCAGTGCTTTCCTGCTCACGCAGCGGTTGACACCAGGGGCGAGTCCATACATAGGGCGGGCACCGCCCGCCGCTCCTGTTCTCAATGCAAAAGCCGGCGGGCCGTGCCCGCCCTACGCGGCGGGTTGGTGCTTCTCCGGTTCCCAGGCATGGCCAGCGGTCCTCTACGTAGAATGGATGCCAGACATTACTTCGGGAATCCCCATGCCAGCCGCCCAGTTCGCCGTGTTCGGCCATCCGATCAGCCATTCGCTGTCGCCGCAGATCCACCAGGCGTTTGCGCGGCAGTTCGGCATCGTGCTGGAGTACCGCGCGATCGACGCGGCGCCGGCCGACTTTGCGGCGGCCGTGCAGCGCTTCTTCGCCGCCGGCGGCCGCGGCGCGAATGTCACCCTGCCGCACAAGGCCGCCGCGTATGCGCTGGCGGCGCAGCGCAGCACGGCGGCCACCCGCGCCGGCAGCGCGAACGTGTTGACGCCGCTGGCCGACGGCCGGCTGGCCGCGCACAACACCGACGGCGACGGCCTGGTACGCGATCTCACCGAACGTCACCATGTGGACCTGCGCGGCCACACCGCCCTGCTGCTGGGCGCCGGCGGTGCCGCGCATGGCGTGGCCTGGAACCTGCTGGATGCTGGCGTGGAGACGCTGACCATCGTCAGCCGTACCGCCGAGAGCGCCGATGCGCTGGCCGACGCGATCGGCGAGCCGGCACGCGCGCATACCCGCTACTGGTCCGACCTGGCCGGCATCGGCAGCTACGACATGATCATCAACGCCACCTCGGCCGGCGTGCTGGGCGTGTCGCTGCAGTTGCCGCCCTCGCTGGTCGGTGCGCGCGCGCTGTGCTACGACCTCTCCTACGGCGCCGCCGCCAGCAGTTTCCTGAGCTGGGCGACGGCCGCGGGCGCACGCTACGCGTTCGACGGCCTCGGCATGCTGCTGGAAACCGCCGCCGATGCATTCGAGCTGTGGCATGGCCAGCGGCCGGATACCGAGCCGGCATACCAGGCGTTGCGCCGGCAGTCCGCTTGAACGCGCCCGCATGCCGCGCCGGTTGCGGCGCCTGCTGCATCGCCCCGTCGATCAGCTCGCCGATCCCCGGCATGCCCGCTGGCAAGCCGGCCGGCATGCGCTGCGTGCAACTGACCGACGACAACCGCTGTGCGATCTTCGGTCGCCCCGAGCGTCCCGCGGTTTGCAGCAGCCTGCGTGCCGAGCCGGCGATGTGCGGCACCGACCGCGTCCATGCGCTGGTCTGGCTGGCGCGGCTGGAAGCGGCCACGGCGACGCGTTGAAGCCAGGCCGCCACACGACTGAAACACCGCCTCGCTAACGTGGCGGTATCCGCCGGGAGTACGTCGATGACGGAGACTCCAGCGCGCGGTCGTCGTTTGCGCAGCAGGTGTCATGCCCCGTTTCCTTTCCGCCGTATCACACCGATACGCCGCGCTCGCCCTGCTCTGCCTGTCGTTGCTGGCCGCGGCCGGCGGCATCTTCTGGTACAGCCGGGCGACCGCGAACGCCGCGCCGAACGATGCCGCGACAGCGTCCGCCGGCTGGGCCGATGCGCCGGCCGATGATGCGCAAGATGGCAGCGGCATCCTGCTCGGGCTGGCTCGCGATGCGATGCGCGACGGCCGCCTGGTCGCGCCGGCCGGCAGCAACGCGTTCGAGTTCTATCTGAGCGTGCTGCAACTGGAGCCGGCCAACAGCACGGCCAGCGAGGCGTTGCGCGAATCCTTCCCGCGCGCCGCGGACGAGATCGAGCACACCATCAACCGCAGGGAGCTCGAAGAGGCGCGGCGCGAGATCGACCTGCTGCGCGAATTCGACCGCGACAACTTCACGCTGGCCCTGCTCGGCGGCAAGCTCTCCGCCGCGCGCAACATCGTGATGCGGCAGCACGAGGCCGAAGCCGAACGCATCCGCCAGGCGAACGCCGCGCGCGGCGCGGCGATGTGATTCCACATCAGACGGACGCCAGGTACTCGTCTTTCAGGCGAGCGTAGTGGTCGGCGGAATAGTGCAGCTGCTCGATCTGGCGGTCGCTGAGCAGGCGCACGCACTTCGCCGGATTGCCCAGCCACAGTTCACGTTCGCCGACCACCTTGCCCGGCGGGATCAGCGCGCCGGCGCCGACGAAGCCATACTTCTGCACCACCGCGCCGTCCAGCACGCTGGCGTGCATGCCGATCAGGCAGTAGTCGCCGATCGTGCAGGCGTGCACCACCGCGGCGTGGCCGATGGTGACCCCCTCGCCGATCAGGCACGGGAAGCCCGGGCCGTACGGGCCGGCGTGGGCGACGTGCACGATGCTGCCATCCTGGATGCTGGTCCGCGCGCCGACGCGGATGTGGTTGACGTCGCCGCGCAGCACCGCGCCCGGCCAGATCGACACGTCGTCGCCCAGCACCACGTCGCCGATCACGCTGGCGGCGGGATCGACGTAGACGCGCTGGCCGAGGCTGGGCGCGATGCCCTTGAAGCTGCGCAGTGGGTTCATCCGGGCATTCTAGCGGCGCGGCCGGGCCGTCACATCGTCGTGCTTGATTTCGCCCCGCGCGATCGCCACGCTGATGGCCAGAAAAGGAGCGTTCATGAGTCACGACAACCCGTTGCTGGCCGACGACACCCTGCCGGCGTTCTCGCAGATCCTTCCCGAGCACGTTGCGCCGGCGATCGACGCGCTGCTGGCCGATTACCGCGCCGGCATCGACGCGCTGGTCGCGCCCGGCGCGCCCCGCGATTTCGCCACGGTGATGCTGACCCAGGAGCGGCTGGAGCAGCGCCTGGCGCGGGCCTGGGCGCCGGTGTCGCACCTGCATTCGGTGGCCGACAGCGAGGCCTTGCGCGCGGCGTACGGACCGGCCGAGGAGAAGCTCACCGAGCATGCGATCGAGCTGGGCCAGAACCGCGACCTGTACGCCGCGGTGCAGGCGCTGGCCGACGCGCCGGACTACGCCACCTTGCCGCGCCCCGAACGCGCGCTGGTCGAACATGCGCTGCGCGACTTCCGGCTGTCCGGCGTGGCGCTGGACGAGCCGGCGCGTTCGCGCTTCCGCGAGATCGGGGTGGAGTTGTCGAAACTCTCCACCGAATTCTCCAATGCGGTGCTCGACGCCAGCGAGGCGTGGCACAAGCACGTCACCGACGAGCGTGACCTCGCCGGCATCCCCGAATCCGGCCGCGCGGTGTTGCGCCAGTACGCCGCGGACGAGGGTCTGGACGGCTATCTGGCCACCCTGAAGCAGCCCAGCGTGCAGGCCGTGCTGACCTATGCCGACAACCGCGGCCTGCGCGAGCGGGTGTATTGGGCCTACCAGACGCGCGCTTCCGACCAGGGTCCGAATGCGGGCAAGTTCGACAACAGCGCGCGCATCGAACGGATCATGGCGCTGCGCCACGAGGCGGCACAGCTGTTGGGCTTCGCCAACGCGGCGGAGGAATCGCTGGCGACCAAGATGGCCGCCTCGCCGACCGAGGTGATGGAATTCCTGCACGACCTGGCCGCGCGCGCGAAGCCGGTGGCGCAGCGCGAGCTGGCCACGCTGCGCGAGTTCGCCCATGCCGAGCTGAAGCTCGACAACCTCGAGCCGTGGGACGTCGGCTACGCCTCGGAGAAACTGCGCCAACGCGAATACGCGCTGGACGAGGAGCAGCTGAAGCCGTACTTCCCGCTGCCGGCGGTGATCGACGGCCTGTTCGACCTCACCCACCGGCTGTACGGCATCAGCCTTGCCGCGCGCGACGGCGTCGACGTGTGGCATCCGCAGGTGCGCTACTACGACGTGCGCGACGCCGACGGCCGCGTGTTCGCCGGCGCCTATGTCGACCTGTACGCGCGCAACGGCAAGCGCGGCGGCGCCTGGATGGACGTCTGCCGCGCCCGCTTCGACGACGGCGGGCAAAGGCAGTTGCCGGTGGCCTTCCTCACCTGCAACTTCGCGCCGCCCACCGACGGCAAGCCGGCCCTGCTCACCCACGACGACGTGCTGACCCTGTTCCACGAATTCGGCCACGGCCTGCACCACCTGCTCACCGACATCGCGCTGCCCTCGATCGGCGGCATCGACGGCGTCGAATGGGACGCGGTGGAGCTGCCCAGCCAGTTCATGGAAAACTTCGGCTGGAATCGCGAGGCGCTGGACCTGTTCGCGAAGCACTGGCAGACCGGCGAGCGGCTGCCGGACGCGTTGTTCCAACGCATGCTGGCCGCGCGGCATTTCCACGCCGGCCTGTTCCTGGTGCGCCAGCTGGAATTCGCCCTGTTCGATTTCCGGCTGCACCTGGAGTACGACCCGGCGCAGGGCGCCCGCCCGCTGGCGGTGCTGGAACAGGTGCGCAAGCAGGTCGCCGTGATGCATCCGCCGGCGTGGCAGCGCTTCCCGCACGGCTTCAGCCACATTTTCGCCGGCGGTTACGCGGCCGGTTACTACAGCTACCTGTGGGCCGAGCTGCTCAGCGCCGACGCGTTCGGCGAGTTCGAAGAGCACGGCGTGATCGACCGCGCCACCGGCGAGCGCTTCCGCCGCGAGTTCCTCGCAGTCGGCGCCAGCCGGCCGGCACTGGAAAGCTTCGTCGCCTTCCGCGGCCGCAAGCCGGAACCGGAGGCCCTGCTGCGCAGCCACGGGCTGGCCTGATCGAGGCGGGTCGGTGGTGCCCCAGGCTTGGGCGCCACCGAGGTGCAGACGAAAAAAAGCCCGCCGAAGCGGGCTTTTCAGATTCGCTCAAATCCCGAAGGACTCAGGCAACCTGGACTTCCTCAGCCTGCAGGCCTTTCTGGCCCTTGGTGACGACGAACGTGACGCGCTGGCCTTCCTGCAGGGACTTGAAGCCCGTGCCCTGGATCGCGCGGAAATGCACGAACAGGTCGTCACCGCTTTCCGGGGTGATGAAGCCAAAACCTTTGGCGTCGTTGAACCACTTGACTGTACCGCTCTGACGATCCGACATGTAACAATACCTTTGAAGCATGGATGGTTTGCGGCTCGGAGCGAAGCGCACTTGACCGCAATAGAAGCAGGAAATCGGAGTTGCCTCGGACTCTTGCTTGACCAGCATACACTGGAATGCCGGGTTTCGGTGGGTTTTTGCACAAACTTCCGCGAACTGGCCTGCCGGGGCGGTCAAAAGCCCCGGTTTCCAGGTCTGAACCGCGGCACGGCGCCATTCCGGTCGCCGGCGCAGAAGCCGGTCCACGGCGGCGCTTCCCTTACAATGCCGCGATGAAGATCGCCTCGTGGAACGTCAATTCGCTGAAGGTGCGCCTGCCGCATCTGACCCAGTGG
>CAVPQF010000106.1:0-85787 GCA_963707225.1 uncultured Gammaproteobacteria bacterium | reverse complement strand
ACCTGCTGCTGGTCGAAATGGCCAAGCGGCGGTTCATGCGTTCCGCCGACGAAGCCTCGCCTGCGTAGCGGGACAACACGGTGAACAGGCCAGGAGCACGGTTTCATGAGTGACCCATGGGCCCGCCTGCTGCAACTCGCCTACTTCATGCTCCCCGCATACTGCGCCAACATGGCGCCGCCCTTCACCCGCTACTGGCGTGGCTGGAATCGACCTCTCCACGAACGCCTTCTCGGCAGCCACAAGACCGTGCTCGGCGTGCTGGCCGGAGTTGCCACGGGAGTGCTGGTGGCCGGAATGCAATCCCGGATCCATGCACCGTGGTCGCTGGTCGACTATCGGCATTGGCTGCTGCTTGGCCTCGGCCTGGGCGGCGGCGCGATGCTTGGCGATGCGCTCAAGAGCCTCATCAAGCGCATGTTGCACATCCGTCCGGGGGCACGCTGGATTCCCTTCGACCAACTCGACTTCGCGGTCGGCGCACTGGCTTTGACTGGAACATATGCCGGCCTTGGCGCAACGGATATGGCTGCCATCGTCGCCATGACCTTCGTGGGGGATATTGCCGTAAATCAGCTCGCCTACCGTCTGGGCATCAAGGACAGCCCCTGGTGAGGTCGGCGACTTCACTGCCAACCCATGGCAGCTGCACACGAGCTTCCCCGCTTATGCCGGTACCCATCCCCCTGCTTCGGATGGGCGAGCCTCGCACAGGCTGACCATCGCCTCGGCGACCGGCTTGCTGATATCGATCTGCGACGTATCGGTGATGATGCTGTTGCTGGTGACGATCAGCCCGGCTCCCTCGGCCAGCAGATTTTCGAGCGAACCCTCGGCGAACAGGCCATGCAGTGCCACGCAGACGGGTGACAGGGATGTTCGCCCCTGCAGACTGCGCAGCGTCTGAAGCATGGTCGCGCCGCTGGCGACGATATCGTCTAGCAGGACCGGCGTGTGGTCCCGCCACTTGCCCATCTCCGGCAGGAAGATCTCCACATCGCGGTCGCCATGACGTTCCTTGCGCGCCACCACGCTTGGTGCACACAGCAGGTTCGACACGGCGGTCACCCATTGCGCACTTTCACTGTCCGGCCCGATGATCAGCGGCATGGTCACATGGGCATCGATCCAGGCGGCCAGTCGGGCTGCCGCATGCACGACACATGCAGCGCGTGGATATACCTCGGCAAGCGTCGCGTAGCGATGCAGGTGGGGGTCTACCGTGACCAGCCAATCGAAGGTATGACCCAGCCAATCGCCGAAGATCCTGGCGGAAATGGCTTCGCCGGGGCGGAAGCGCATGTCCTGACGCATGTAGGACAGATAGGGCGCGACCAGGCCGACGCGCGCCGCACCAAGCTCACGTGCCGTCGCTGCGGCCATCATCAAGGGAAGTACCTTGGGATCAGGATGATCCAGCGTGCAAACAATCACGGCGTCGAAACCCTGGGGCGGTGACGCCATTTGGACCAGCGTTTCGCCATCGGGAAAATGGTGCAGCAGCAGTTGCTGGCGCTGATAGCCCGTGTGGAGCGCCAATAATTCGGCAAAGACCTCGTTGCCGGGCATGGCATAGAGCGTGTTCACGGGAAGGCCTCGACACAGACGATGCAGGCATGTCGTGACAGGTATTCCATGGTGTAAGCCAGCTCTCCGGGACTCTGCGCGTGAAGGGTAAAAAGCGGTTGCCCAGCCGCCACCGTTTCACCGACATGCACGTCGAGCGTCAAGCCGGCCAGCGGTGCGGCAGGCGCACCGACCAGCTTGGCAACCCGGGAAAGGTGGCGGTTGTCGATCGCAGTCACACGCCCAGGCTGCGAAGCTGGAACAGCTTGCTGATAGGCGGCTTTCCCCGGCGTGCGCATACCTCCCTGCGCGGCGCAGATGGACTGGAAGCGCTGCCACGCCCTGCCCGTCTCCAGGCATGCGGTCGCCATCGCAAGTGATGAATCGGCGTTCGCAACACCGCCCAGTTCCAATACTGCTGCGGAAATAGTCAGGGCGTGAGCACGCAGGTCAGACGGAGCGTGCGGTTCGCTGCGCAGCACCGCCAATACGTCGTGCGCTTCCAGAGCAGGGCCAATGCCTCGCCCTATCGGTTGGGTGCCATCGCTTATCAACACGCGCAGCTGCAAGCCGAACGCAGTCGCCACCCGTTGCAGCAGCGCAGCCAGCGACTCCGCTTCCGCCAGGTCGCGCACCTTGGCGGTCGGTCCGACGGGCACATCAATGAGCACATGGGTGGAGCCCGCAGCAATTTTTTTTGACAGTACGGACGCGACCATCTGTCCGGCACTGTCGATGTCAAGTGCACGCTCGATGCGAATCAGCATGTCGTCAGCGGGAGCCAGTTTCATGGCGCCACCCGACACGATGCAACCTCCGCACGTTTCAACGACGCGGCGCATCTGCGTTTCATCCAGATCGACGGGCGCAAGCATCGCCATGGTGTCGGCGGTACCTGCCGCTGAAGTAATCGCCCGCGAAGATGTCTTGGGCATCGTGAGCCCCAGTTCCGCAGCGATCGCCACCACGATGGGCGTCGTGCGGTTGCCTGCGAGTCCGCCAACACAGTGCTTGTCGACAACCCGCGGTTGCGTCCAATGCAGTTGCGTGCCGGTCCGCACCATGGCTTTCGTCAGCGCGATGACCTCTTCGACACTCAGGCGATCGCCGCCAGCCGCGGTGATGAACGCTGCCATTTCAATAGTGGAATAACGATGTCCAGCGATATCCCGGACAATCCCGTGCAATGCGGACTCATCCAGTTCCTTGCCGTAAATCTTCGCCCGCACCGAAGCCAGCGAGTCCACGCTGGGCGGATGGGCGATGATCACGCGCTCGTCGGTGCCAGGCAGCAGGGAAAGCCAGGCCGATTCGGACAGTCCGGCCTCATCCACGCTCAGCAATCCGTCCTGCACGATGTTCAGTGTCGCGAGCACGCGCCGCGCCCCCACGCGCAGCTCAAGGCGTGAATGCGCGCCGAATCCCTCGCTGCGGCAGATCGGCGAATTTTTGTTGAGGTACACGACATACTCATGTCCGGTATCGATGCCGAGCCGACGCAAGTGGCCGGCTTCAAGGCGCGGTCTGGAAAACGTCTCGAACTCTGTTGCGTGAACGGACATGGTTGGTCGGGCCGGCATCGGTGATAATCCACCGGGAGGTTTACGCCGTTCCTGGACCGGTCGATTTGATCTCCATCAAGTCGGTGCGAAAAGCGGCCTGGCCGGGCTCGACGCATCACCTGCCAGCGTCGAAAATCCGTCAGGCCACGCCGGAAATGCAACAGGAATGGCGTCGCCGCCTGTTCAAAGAGCTTCGAATCCTGGCTTCCGCCTGTGGCATACGCGATCCGCTTGGTGGCGGCCTTCGACACAAGCGTGACAGGCGTGTCGCCGGGATGGCCCTGTTGCCTGACTCGCTCCGCCTCGATTGCTCAGTGGCGTGCGCTTGCAGGCAGGCCGATGGTGCCCAGCGATCACCTCACTGGTCATGCGTGTTGCGCACCTCGGCGCGCAACGCGTCGAGCTCGTCCCGATAACCTTGCGCATCGCCGTAGGCGACGAAATGGCCATAGCGCGGGTGCGCGCCGAGCAATCTGCGCGCATGCCTGATTGGGCACCAATACTGCTCGGTGCGCGAGCCGATCTCGCGCACATAGGCGATCACGCCATTCGCGTAAGAGCAGTAGGCGCAGTTGATCCTCTCGACGAAGTTGAGGTAGACAAGATAGCGACGGTCGAAGATCACATAGTCCGTGCGCTTCACCCTGGGTATGCCATAGACCGGAAAGCAAACGTGCTGGTAGATCGTGGTGAACAGGTCGAGCAGCAGGAACGGCACGATGAGAGAATAGATCACGGGGGCCGTCAGCAGGACCAGAGGCCTCGCTCCGGCGATATAGTGCAGGAGGCTTCTCTTTATTGCGCGATGCCGCCGCCGCACGGCCTCCTCGAACTCGACCTTGCCATTCTCAAGGTGCATCCCCAGCTCCGCGTGTGCAAGCGCCATCTGCACTTCCAGTTCGTCTTCGAGCATGCGGATATGCTTCAGCAGATTTTCGATCTTCGGGTCCATGGTGATATCTCCCTGGAGTCGTGGGCACCGGGTTTGTCGGGTGCCTCGGCACGCGCCGCACGTACGTGATAACACGTCGACTTTTCAGCGAGGGTATTCGACGACTCGACGCGCCACCGAGCGCTCATGAGCGAAGTGCGTCACACGGGTTGCATCTCGGGCCGTGTGGCCGCGGTGTCCAGGGGTTCGATCGCGGCGGTTTCATCCAGATGGAATACCGCGTCAAACTGCGCTGCGATCGACGCCATGAAATAGTGGCTTTCGTATTCGGTATCCGCGCGGTAGATCACCCCAATGGCCCGCTCGAGCAGCGGATCGCGCAATAGGTTCGCCGCGTCCCCCTGCATGGGAAGGTAAAAGCGATCCAGCCTGGTGCGATGAAACAACGCTTCGTAACTATCCTGTCTCGCTACCTGGACCTTGCGGCATTCGGCCTCGCCGTCCCACTCAAGCGCTGCCGTTACCGTGCCGGTGTAGGTTGTGAAGCCCACTAGCCAAGCTGCCTCGGAACCCGCCCTCTCACGCACCAGCTGACCGACGTTCCATTCGCCGCCGCGGGACATCTCCGTGGCGCGGGCGTCGCCGAGATGCGAGTTGTGCGCCCACACCACCACCTTGCCGGTACTGCCGAGCGCACGCAGGTGCTGTTGCAGGGCGAACAAGGTTTGCACCATGTGTTCGTCGCGGACATTCCAGCTCGCCGCTCTCGATCCGAACATGGCGCGGTAATAGCTTTCGGCGCTGGCCACGACGTGGGCGTTGCGCTCGGCGAAGAAGTACGCATCGGCGGCGGCCCGGCCGTCAGCGGCCAGATATTCCGGAGCCAGCGTCCACAGATCCAGCAATCGTTGCCGTACCGCTTCACGGCAATCCGGACGAAGGCCAAGCACTGCTTCGTAGCCATAGCGCTGCGGATCGCGAACATGGTCGAGAGCGGCGTATTGCCTCTTGGCGATGGCCGCCTGCTCCTCGTCCACCGTCGAAAGATAGTCGACAACGGCGTTGGCCGATCGGTACATGCTGTACATGTCGAGGCCATAAAAGCCGACCCGGTCGTGGGCCTGCCGCGTCATGTTGATGTCGCGGAGCCGCTCCACAAAGCGCAGGACCTCTTCGTTGCGCCACATCCAGCGCGGAAAACGCTGGAAGTCGTCGAATGCGGATGGCGCAGCCTGGTCGTGTCCTTCGCCGCGTACGAACAGGTTCAGGCGATAGGCATCGGGCCAGTCCGCCTCCACGGCGACCGCATCGAAACCCTTCTCGACCACCAGGCGAAGCGTCAGCTCGGCACGCATCCGGTAGAACTCCCGAGTGCCGTGGGTGGCCTCGCCAAGCAATACCAGGCCCCGCTCCCCGATGCTGTCGAGCAGTGCATCGTAATCGCCCGCATCGCCATCCAGCCGGATGGCTTCGTTGCGGATGACATCCAGTGCAGTGTGGGAAGGTTTCGGCATCGGCGTTGTCGCCAGGACAGCATGGCTGAACAGCCCGTGCTGCCCCTTGTCGGCATCACCGGACGACGGGCAGCACGAGGGACGATCAGCTGATCGTCAACTTGCGGGCACTACCGTTCCCTTTCTTGGGAAGCTCCAGGGTAAGCACCCCACTCTCGTAGTGGGCACTGGCCTTGCCGCTATCCACTTCGTCGGGAAGACTGAACGAGCGATAGACCTGCCCGTAGTAGCGCTCCGTGCAGATGTCGCGCTCGTCGTCCTTTTTCTTGCTCTCGCGTTTTATCTCGGCGCTGATGGCGACCTGGTTGCCGCTGATCGAGACGTCGATATCGTTCTTGTCCACGCCGGGTATTTCCGCCTTGACGCGATAGGCGCCATCGTTCTCGGTAACGTCAAGGCGCACATCCGGCGCCTCCAGATCGGCCCACTGCGGACGCAGGCCGAGGGTACGGATGAAGTCGTCAAAAGGAGCGGCCTGTTCAAACCGTGACAGGGCCTTGAAAGGGCTCCAACGGGTAAGGTTTGCCATAAAAAATCCTCCATACAGGTACTTCGATATCGCGGGGTTGGACTCTCGGCCAGCCATTCCCGGCAAGCTGGAGCCACCGACAAGCCTACAAGGCCGATGCAGGGCGCGTTTGATCCATGTCAACGTTGTGCGCTGGAGCCGGAAAAATCTTTCGGGGATCAGCGCATGCCGGCACTGGCTACGCGGCCCTGGTCAGGCAACCACTGCTGGAACCAGCTTGCGGCGAGTGCTGCGACCCGCTCCATGGCCCCCTGCTCTTCGAAGAGATGCGTGGCATTGGGGATCAGCACCAGCTCTGCATGACACGGGAGTATCAATAACGCGGAGCGGTTCAGCACGATGACCTCGGAGTCCGCGCCACCGACGATGAGCAAGGTCGGCGCCTTCACCCGCGCAAGCGCTCCGTGACCGGCAAGATCCGGTCGACCGCCCCGTGACACGACAGCCTTGATGGCCATCGGATGACGTGCAGCCAGCACCAGGGCGGCCGCCGCCCCCGTGCTGGCGCCGAACAGGCCGATGGGCAGGGCCTGTGTCTGTGGATGATGCATGGCCCATTGCATGGCGGCATCGAGCCGTGTCGCGAGCCTGGGAATATCGAAGCGTGCGGATACGTCCCTGGCCTCATCTTCGCCCAGCAAATCGAACAGCAAGGTCGCCAGCCCGTTCTTGTGCATGGTCTGGGCCACCTGCCGATTGCGCGGGCTGCTGCGGCTGCTTCCACTGCCATGCGCGAAGATGACCAGGCCGCAGGCTTTCTCCGGCACCTGCAGGTTCCCATCAAGCAGCAGGCCATCGGCCGAAATCCGTATATCCTCGGAAACCGCCGACGCAGGCGATCCGGATGTGGGCCGCCTCAACAAACGCACTACTTCGCTGTCTTCGACCGCGGGAAAGCTTTCGTAGAACTGCCCGACCGCACGGAAATGCTCGGGTGCAGACAAATAGACGAGGTCGTCCACCACGTCCGCCACTGATACCAGCCCGCGCGGTGATGCCACAGGAATGGCGCAAACCAGTCGCGATGGCTTACGCGCACGCACCGCCAGCAGTGCCGCCCGCATCGTGGCCCCGGTCGCCAGTCCATCGTCGACGACGACCACGATGCGGCCGGCAGGGTCGATGGCGGCATGGTCGAGACTGTAGATCTTCCTTCGAGCCCGAATGGCGGCCAACTGTTCGGCAGCTTCGCGCTTGAGGTAGCTTTCATCCACATCGAAAAAAACCGCATCATCGGACCGAAGTATCGCCCCGGTCTCATCGATGGCGCCAATCGCGTATTCCGGGTTGTCCGGTGCACCGATTTTCCGTACCAGCACGATGTCCAGCTCGCCGTCCAGGCGGTCGGCGACGATCCTGCCGATCGGCACCCCGCCCCGCGGGATGGCCAGTATCAGCGGATGCTGGCCCCGCAGCGAAGCCAGCGCATCCGCCAGCTGCTGCCCGGCGTCAGTCCGGTTACGAAAGCCGTCCGTTTGTCCCTGCGTCATGATCGTCAATTCTCCGAATCATGGGATCGACGGCCAATGCTCACGGCGCCGTCGGTGAGCCGGCGAAGTCGACCACCAGTGTCACGCGACGATTCGGCTCGGCGCCATCGCCCCATTTGCCCTTGAGGACCTGGCGGTTTTCCGCCTTGCCATAGCCGACCGCGCGGACATTGTCGGCAGCCAGTCCGCCGCTCTTCACCAGGTAATCGCGCACGGCCTCGGCACGTGCATGCCCGAGTCGAACGTTGTAGTTTCTGCCGCCTGCTGCGTCGGCGAAACCTTCCACCGTTACCATGGCCTGCGGGTAATGCGCCGAGACGGTTTTGGCGAAATCATCCAGCAGCGGCTTGTCCTCTTCGCGTAGGGTCGCGTCGTTGAAGGCAAAGTGCGAAATGGCGTCGACACGCACACGCCCGCCCATTTGCGCGATCTTGGCGTCATAGGCGGCGAAGCGCTGCTGCATTTGCTGCGTGAGATCGTCGATCTCCTGCTGCTGCTTCTGGTCGTTGGCGCGAAGCTCGCTGACCGTCGAATCGAAATCGGCCTTTTTCACATAGCCAGTGCAGCCGCCCAGGGCGATGAGTGCCACCCCGATCGAGACATGGGCAAAACGACGATAAGAATACATGATCGGTTTCTCCTCGGTGAATGCGTGCGGCGACGCATGGTCAGCAAATCGATACCCTGTCCCTTCCGCGCTTCATCAACCTACGCGGGAGGCGGCGGGACGTATTGATTTAAATCACCTGAGCCGCACACGGCCAGGCTCGTCCCGGCACGGGTCGTTTCCACCGATGTACCGCGAGCTCGCAAAATCGGGTAGGGAGCCGGAATCCTCCGGCCCCTCCCACACCACCGTACGTGCGGTTCCGCATGCGGCGGTTCCTGTCGGCCATGTCGTTCACGCGAACTTCGAGGCCTTGAACCTGTTTCGTTCGTCGTGTCGCCTGTCGTCCCATGGACACCCCGATCACCTTCCGGACCTCCGGCCCTTCCAGCTCTGACCAAGGCTCCCGGCTTGCACCGGAACTTCTGCCCAAGACGCGCAGAGAGCACGCGTGACTTGCCACTCGTGACAGGTTCGGCCCTTCGGTCGTACCGCACCTGCCATGGCCTCGGCTGACTTCTCGCTCCGCCTTGCAGCGTCGCCCTTTGTGCGCTGCGCGCATCCTTCGCCACGCTCAGGACCAGCCTGCGGCCGTCCTGCGCCCTTCGGGCTGGTCACCCACGAGGCGAGATCTCCCCGGGTATGACGCACCTGCCTTCCCGCTTGCGACCGAAGGAAGTCCCCTTGCGGGATGCCTGTCGGATCTACGCCACGCCGTTCCGTGCAAGTACCGGGCTTTGACCCTTTTGGCTGCCTCACCCCGACGTGCCGCCTCGCATCCGCTTCCTGTTATTCGCCGCATCCCTGCGGCTCACCCCTTCGGGGCCAGCCTGCGGCTGTTCAAGACCGCTCCCGGCGGTCTTGTCGTCAGGCCAGCGTTTTGCTTCCGGCTTCCTCCAGACGCCCGGTCACCCGAAGCGCCCTTGCCTTCCGCTAACCCTTCCCCTTGCCGGGTGGATAGAGGACTCTCACCTCCAAGCAAGCAGGTGCGCCCTGCCGGGCGCCCCAAAAAAAAACCCGGCCGAAGCCGGGTTTTTCATTACTGCGTTGCCGCGGCTCGATTACTGCTGAACCTGCAGCTCCGTACGACGGTTCTGCGCGCGACCGGCATCGGTCTCGTTGTCGCCGATCGGGTTGCTTTCACCGTGACCGATCGGGCCTTCCAGACGGCTGGCATCGATGCCATGGCTGGTCAGGTAGTTGTAGACGATCGAGGCACGACGCTCGGACAGGCTCTGGTTGTACTCGTCGGTACCCTTCGAGTCGGTGTAACCGGCAACCGTCACGCGCACCTGCGGGTAACGCTGCAGGGTATCGACGGCCTGATTCAGGACCGCGATCGAGTCGGCGCTCGGCTCGGCCAGCGACTTCGAGATGTCGGTCTCGCCCTTCTTCGGGCGATCGAACTTGAAGTTCACGCCGCGCAGGTCGATGACGACCTTCTGCGGGCAGCCGTCCGGACCGACGATCGTGCCGGCAGCCGTGCCCGGGCACTTGTCGTCGCAGTCGTTGACGCTGTCGCCATCGCTGTCCATCGTCGAGCAATCAGCCGGCGGCGGGGTTGCCGCGACCGGAGCCGGAGCCGCCGCCGGAGCGCCGAAACGCGAGACGATGCTGAAGCCCAGGAACCAGTCGCCATAGCCGTCCATTTCCGGCTGGGTCTTGTTGTCCCAGTCGTAGCGGTAACCGGCTTCGATACGCACGTCGGAGCTGTCGGTGACGGTCTTGGAGATACCGCCGCCCAGTTCGGCCGCCGGGGACCAGCCGCTGTCGCCGCTGCTGTGATGGTTGCTGCCCATCACGCCAGCCAGCAGGTACGGACGCCAGGCGTTCCAGTCACCCGCATAGAAACGCACTGCCGCGCCAACAGTGTTGTTGGCCCAGTTACCGCCGGCGTCGGTATCACGCTTTGTGCGGTCCGCGAAAAGATCGATCGACGCATTCGGCGAAATGAAGCGACCTACACCCAGGCCGTAATAGAACTGACGGCTATTGGTATTGCGATCGGTGTCGTTGTAATAACCACCCACGGTCGGTGCGATATACCAGCGTCCGTCATAGGACGAGGTGGCCGATTCGGTGGTTGCGGGAGCAGTCGTGTCCTGCGCATGAACGGCACCTACGCCGCCCAGGGCCAGCGCGATAAGAAAATACAAGCCCTTACGTTTCATCAGGTGTCTCCTCATTTATTAGGTTTCGCGTCCGTTCAACCCCAACCGGAAGTCGCGCGTCAGAACTGAACTACGTCATTCAGAGCTTTTACAGCCCCTGCTTGGCGTTTATGCGACAAGCGGCGGGGATTGTAGCAAAATCGTTAAGCAGTAAGCGTTTCAACAACCATGAAGCCAGTTGCTGGTGAGGCTTCGTTCAGGAAAGTTCATTAGCTCGCGAATGACTGCATTCTCCGAATTCCATCCCGTCCGGCAGATAGAGCCGTTGGTTCGTCCCACATGGGACGGTAGACGGTCGCAATCCCAAGCAGCCTCCGTCCTGGCTTAATCTTCCACTCACATCGTCTTTACAATGTGAAGAACCTCAGGAAGCGATTGAGGGGCATCGCATCCAGCTGCGCCGGATCCTCCACCGCAGCCATGATGGCCTTGACCTGGTGCGCCGGCAAGTGGCCACGCATGGCCGCCTCGAACTTCTGCAGCAGCACCGGGATGCCTTCGGCGCGGCGCTTGCGATGGCCGATCGGATAATCGATCGAAACCTTCCCGGTGCTGCTGCCGTCCTTGAAGAACACCTGCACCGAATTGCCGATATAGCGCTTGGCGGGGTCGAAGTAGTCGCGCGTGAACTGCGGGTTCTCGACAACCGTCATCTTGTCGCGCAGCGCGTCGATGCGGGGATCGGCGGCCACATCGTCGTTGTAGTCGCTGGCCACCAGCCGGCCGAAGATCAGCGGCACGGCCACCATGTACTGGATGCAGTGGTCGCGGTCGGCATAGTTCGCCAGCGGACCGGTCTTGTCGATGATGCGGCAACCGGCTTCCTGCGTCTCGATGACGACCTTGTCGATCAGATCAATCTTGTCGGCCACCATGCCATGCAGCTGCATCGCGCACTCCACCGCGGTCTGCGCGTGGAACTCCGCCGGGAAGCTGATCTTGAAGAGGACGTTCTCCATCACGTAGCTGCCGAACGGACGCTCGAACTCGAACGGCTTGCCCTTGAATGCCACGTCGTAGAAGCCCCAGGTCTTCGCCGACAGCGCCGACGGATAGCCGGCCACGCCGCGATAGACCGCATTGATGGCATGGGTCACCGCGCGGCGACAGGCATCGCCGGCAGCCCAGCTCTTGCGCGGGCCGGTGTTCGGCGCATGGCGATAGGTGCGCAGTGCGCCGTTGTCGATCCAGCTGTGCGCTACGGCGGTGGTGATCTGCTCCTTGCTGCCGCCGAGCATCGCGGTGGCGACGGCGGTGGACGCCAGCCGCACCAGGATCACATGGTCCTGGCCGACCCGGTTGAAGCTGTTCAGCAGCGCGTAGCAACCCTGGATTTCGTGCGCCTTGATCGCATAGCCAAGCACGTCGCGCACGGTCAGCGGCTGGCCGCCTTCGCGCTCCGCCCTGCGGCTGAGGTAGTCGCCCACCGCCAGGATGCTGCCGAGGTTGTCCGATGGGTGGCCCCATTCGGCCGCCAGCCAGGTGTCGTTGAAGTCGAGCCAGCGGATCTGCGTGCCGATCGCGAATGCGGCCTGCACCGGATCCAGTTCATGGCTGGTACCCGGCACGCGCGCACCTCCCGGCAGCGTGGCGCCGGGCACCAGCGGACCGAGGTGCTTCACGCACTCGGGAAACTTCATCGCCAGCATGCGCAGTGCCAAGCGAATCCAGCAGCATGTAGCGCGCGGTGTCGTAGGCCTCCTTCGAATCGATCTGGTAGTCGACGACGTAGTCGGCGATGTCAACCAACGGCCGGTCGGGATCGGGACGGACGGCGGAACGGATATCGTGCGCACTCATGGCGGAATCTCGCGGCAGGGAAAACCGCCATTTTAGCCGACTGCGACAGCTAAGGATGCTCCGTGCGTCGCTTGACCGCGAGCATGCCGCCCGCCGACAATCGCAGCTTGCCCAAAAGGGAGTAGTTCCCGCGGCAGGTTCCCTGCCCCGGTGCGGTGATCGTCAACACGAGCGGGTCTTCGCTCCGGTCATCCGGCAGTTGCCTTGCGAACGAGACTTTTGCGGTGGCCACAGGCCGCGCGCGTCCGTGCCCACTGCATTCTCAGACGCGCATGGAAACCTGCATGGAATTTGGTCCCGACTTTCTCTCCGGCCTGCTGGCCATCATCCTGCTCGACCTCGTGCTGGCTGGCGACAACGCCATCGTCATCGCCATGGCCGCCAGCCGCCTGCCCAAGGAACTACAGAAGAAGGCGGTGTTCTGGGGCACGTTCGGTGCCGTCGCCGTTCGCTTCTCGCTCACCGCCGTCGTCGTCTACCTGCTCAAGCTGCCGGGGTTGATGCTGGCGGGTGGCGTGCTGCTGCTGCCGATCGCCTGGAAGCTGCTGAACCACGGCGACGACGAAGGCCCCGACATCAAGGCCGGCAATACCTTCTGGAGCGCGCTGCGCACGATCATCGCCGCCGATGCGCTGATGGGCCTGGACAACGTACTGGCGATCGCCGGCGCATCGAAGGGACATCTGCTTCTGGTCATCCTGGGCCTGCTGATCAGCGTGCCGCTGGTGGTATGGGGCTCAACCCTGATCCTGAAGCTGATCGATCGCCTCCCCATCATCATGTACATCGGCGCCGCCGCGATCGCGATCACGGCCGGACGCATGATCGCCCATGACCACCTGCTCAGCGGCTGGTTCGATGCACACAGCTGGGCGAAGTACGGCCTGGACGCGCTGGCCGTGATCGGCATCTGCGGCGGCGGCTGGCTGCTGCAGCGACGGCGGCGGCAGCCCGGCAACAGCTGAGGCGCCGGGCGGCTCGCCAGGCCCGCATGTCGCTACATGGCAGGCAGGCAACGAACGAGGGAGCCGGCGGCTCCCTCGTTCGTTGCAACCGACAGATCGCTCAGCGCTTGTCGATCGGCACGTAGGCCTGGTCTTCCGGACCGGTGTAGTTCGCACTGGGGCGGATGATCTTGCCGTCCTCGCGCTGCTCGATCACGTGCGCGCTCCAGCCGGAGGTGCGCGCGATCACGAACAGCGGCGTGAACATCGCGGTGGGGACGCCCATCATGTGGTACGCGCTGGCCGAGAACCAGTCGAGGTTCGGGAACATCTTCTTGACCTCGCCCATCACGTTCTCGATCCGCTCGGAGACGTCGAACAGGGTCGGGTTGCCGCCGTCGGTGCATAGCTTGCGCGAGACCTCCTTGATGATCTCGTTGCGCGGGTCGGACACGGTGTAGACCGGATGGCCGAAGCCGATGATGATTTCCTTGCGCTCGACGCGGGCACGGATGTCAGCCTCCGCATCGTTCGCGCTGCGGTAGCGCGCGATGATCTCCATCGCCACCTCGTTCGCGCCGCCATGCTTCGGGCCGCGCAGCGCGCCGATGGCGCCGGTGATCGCCGAGTAGATGTCCGAACCGGTGCCGGCGATGACGCGGGCGGCAAAGGTCGAGGCATTGAACTCGTGTTCGGCGTACAGCACCAGCGACTTGTCCAGCGCCTGCGCGTGCAGGTCGCTCGGCTTTTTGCCGTGCAGCAGGTGCAGGAAATGCGCGGCGATCGAGTCGTCGTCGGTCTCGGTCTCGATGCGCTTGCCGTTGTGGCTGAAGTGGTACCAGTACAGCAGCATGGATCCGAAGCTGGCCATCAGGCGATCGGCGATGTCGCGCGCGCCGGTGACGTTGTGGTCGTCCTTCTCCGGCAAGACGGTGCCGAGCACCGAGCAGCCGGTGCGCAGCACGTCCATCGGATGGGTGGCGGCCGGCAGCAGTTCCATCGCGGCCTTGACCGGCGCCGGCAGGCCGCGCAGGCGCTTCAGCCGCGCCCGGTAGTTGTTCAGCTCGGTCCAGTTCGGCAGCACGCCGTGCACCAGCAGGTAGGCCACCTCCTCGAAGCAGCCCTTGGCGGCCAGGTCGTGGATGTCGTAGCCGCGGTAATGCAGGTCGTTGCCGCTGCGGCCAACCGTGCACAGCGCGGTGTTGCCCGCGGCCACGCCGGACAAGGCGACGGATTTCTTGGCCTTGGGAAGGACTTGCTCGCTCATCGGAAATCTCCAGGGTGCGGGTTTGTTGCCTTGATTCTGCAGGAGCCCGCTCGCGGACGATGCTCTGGTTTCGACATGCATCAGAGCAGGGGCATCGCCCGCGAGCGGGCTCCTACAACAAAATGATGATCAGCTTTTTTGCGAGAACAACGCGTCGAGCTTGTCCTCGTAGGCGTGGTAACCGAGGAAGTCGTACAGCTCCTCGCGCGTCTGCAAGGTGTCGATGATGTTCTTCTGGGTGCCTTCGCGGCGCACGGTTTCGTAGAAATTGAGCGCAGCCTTGTTCATCGCGCGATAGGCGCCGCAGCAGTACAGCGCGATGTCCACGCCGGCTTCGCGCAAATCGCCGGTGGTGAAAAACGGGGTGGAACCGAACTCGGTGAGGTTGGCCAGGATCGGCACCTTCACCGCGGCCTTGAACTTGCGGTAGTCGTCCAGCGTCTTCATGGCCTCGGGAAAGATCATGTCGGCACCGGCCTCGACGTAGGCGCAGGCGCGCCCGATCGCCGAGTCGATGCCCTCCACGGCGGCCGCGTCGGTGCGCGCCATGATCACGAAGCCCGGATCAGTACGCGCATCCACCGCCGCCTTGACGCGATCGACCATCTCGTCCTTCGACACCACTTCCTTGCCCGGGCGATGGCCGCAGCGCTTCTGGCCGACCTGGTCCTCCATGTGCACCGCGGCCACGCCGACGCGCTCGAACGAACGGATCGTGCGCGCGATGTTGAATGCTCCGCCCCAGCCGGTGTCGACATCGACCAGCAACGGCAGCCCGGTGGCGTCGACGATGCGTCGTGCGTCGGTGAGCACGTCCTCCATGGTGCTGATGCCCAGGTCCGGCATGCCCAGCGAATTGGCGGCCACGCCACCGCCGGACAGGTACAGCGCCTTGTAGCCCACGCGTTTGGCCATCAGGCCGGCGTAGGCGGTGATCGCCCCCATGACCTGCAACGGCTGCTCGGCGACAAGTTCCGCGCGGAAACGTGTGCCCGGGGATGCTGGCTGTGTCATGTCGCCTCCGTCAAAACGCCTATTTTAGCCTACGTCGGCCCGCTGCCGGGATTGGACCTTTTGGCACCCTTGCCACGGCCGCAAAAGCGCATCCCGGCGGACTCCGTCGCTATCCGGAAACCCCTGCGTGACGAATCCGCCGTGGCCCCGTACATTCAACCGGATGAGCACATCGACTCCTCTCGCAAAACGCATCCTCTGGGGCCTCGTGATCGGTGTGGTCGCGGCCGTGGCCACGCTGGGCATCGGCCAGTTGCATCCGCCCACGTTGGCGCTGATGCAGAAGCTCTCGGCCGCTGTGTTCGACCCGCTCGGGCAGATCTTCCTGCGCATGCCGTTCTTCGTGGTGATCCCGCTGGTGTTCACTTCGCTGGCCTCCGGCGTGGCCCAACTCGGCGGGCTGGATCGGCTCGGTCCGTTGGCCGGACAGACGTTCCTGCTGTTCTTCCTCAACATGGGCATCGCCGTGGCGATCGGCCTGGTGATGATGAACACGGTGCCGCCGGCCCACCACCTGGATGAACAGGCGCGCACCCAGCTGATGCAGGAATACGGCAGCAGCGCGCAGCAGTCGATCGACAAGAAGGCGGCCCAGCCCGGCATGAGCTTCGGCACGCTGGTGGCGATGTTCATGCCGCGCAACCTGGTCGGCGCCGTGGCCGGCCCCAGCCGCGACACGCTGGGCGACGTGCTGCCGCTGGGCGCGACCATGAACATGAGCGGCACCGCCCTGTTCGAGGGCTGCGTGGTGCTGTTCGTGGCGCGGGCGTTCGGCGTGGAACTGACCCTGAGCCACCAGGCCATCCTGATGCTGCTGTCGGTGCTCAGTGCGGTCGCCGTGGCCGGCATCCCGGGCGGCTCGTTGCCGATGACCGCCGGCCTGCTGGCGACGTTCGGCATTCCACCGGAAGGCAGCGACATCGTCACCGCCACCGTGGTCGACCACCAGTTGCGCGACCGCCTCGCGACACCGTAACGCCCCGCACGCAACCTGGCCGATCAGCGGGGCTTGAAGCTGCCCTGCCCGGCCTCACATGTGAAGGGTTGCATGATAGCCATAGACAATCGAACCGATGCCTACAATCAATTAGATTTATCGAATCGACGGCCGTACCATGTGTTTCATCCTTCAACCACCACGGGAAGCAAGCAAAGATGTCCCTGATCAACACCGAAGTGAAACCGTTCAAGGCCCAGGCCCTCAAGGCCGGCCAGTTCATCGAAGTCTCCGACGCCGACCTGAAGGGCAAGTGGTCCGTCGTGTTCTTCTACCCCGCCGACTTCACCTTCGTCTGCCCGACCGAGCTGGAGGACCTGGCTGACAATTACGCCGAATTCCAGAAGCTGGGCGTCGAGATCTACTCGGTCTCCACCGATACCCATTTCGCACACAAGGCCTGGCACGACACCTCCGATGCGGTGAAGAAGATCAACTACACCATGGTCGGCGATCCGACCCATGCGATCTCGCGCAACTTCGACGTGCTGATCGAGGACGCCGGCCTCGCCGATCGCGGCACCTTCGTGATCGATCCGGAGGGCAAGATCCAGATCGTCGAGATCACGGCCGGCGGCATCGGCCGTGACGCCAAGGAGCTGCTGCGCAAGGTCAAGGCCGCGCAGTACGTCGCCGCCCATCCGGGCGAAGTCTGCCCGGCGAAGTGGAAGGAAGGCGAGAAGACCCTGGCGCCGTCGCTGGACCTGGTCGGCAAGATCTGATTCATCCCCGCGCGAAAGCGCCACGGACCCGGAGTTCTTCCGGGTCCGATTCATCGAAACACGTGCAACGTCGACGCCCGGGTCCGCCCGGGTGCTCGCCACGCACACCCCGAAGAAACCCACGGAGTCCGTCATGTTGGATGCCCATCTCAAGACCCAGTTGAAGGCCTATCTGGAAAAGGTCACGCAGCCGATCGAGATCGTTGCGTCCCTGGACGACAGCGCCAAGTCCGCCGAACTGAACGAGCTGCTCGAGGAAGTCGCCTCGCTGTCCGGCCAGATCGCCCTGGTGCGCCGCGACGACGACGAGCGCAAGCCCTCGTTTGCGATCAACCGCGTCGGCAGCGACATCGGCGTGCGCTTCGCCGGCATTCCGCTGGGCCATGAATTCACCTCGCTCGTGCTTGCCCTGCTGCAGGTCGGCGGCCATCCGTCCAAGACCGCCGCCGACGTGATCGAGCAAGTGAAGAATCTCGACGGCCCCGCCCCTGATGGCGTGTTCCGTTTTGAAACCTATTTCTCGCTGTCCTGCCAGAACTGCCCGGATGTGGTGCAGGCGCTGAACCTGATGAGCGTTCTGAACCCGAAGGTCCGGCACGTCGCCATCGACGGCGCGCTGTTCCAGGACGAGGTCGAGGCGCGCCAGGTGATGTCGGTGCCGACCGTCTACCTCAACGGCGAAATGTTCGACCAGGGCCGCATGAGCCTGGAGCAGATCCTGGCCAAGCTCGACACCGGCGCCGGCGCCCGTGAAGCGGAGAAGATCAAGGCCAGGGACGCCGTTCGACGTGCTCGTGGTCGGCGGCGGCCCGGCCGGCGCGGCGGCGGCGATCTATGCCGCGCGCAAGGGCATCCGCACCGGCGTCGCGGCCGAGCGCTTCGGCGGCCAGGTGCTGGACACCATGGCGATCGAGAACTTCATCTCGGTCTCCGCACACCGAAGGCCCGAAGATGGGCGCGGCGCTGGAGCAGCACGTCGCGAATACGACGTCGACATCATGAACCTGCAACGCGCCGAAAAACTGGTGCCGGCCAGCGAGCCGGGCGGGTTGCTCGAAATCGCATTGGCGAACGGCGCCACGCTGAAGTCGAAGACCGTGATCCTTTCGACCGGCGCGCGCTGGCGGCAGATGGGCGTGCCCGGCGAGGACGAGTACCGCAACAAGGGCGTGGCCTATTGCCCGCACTGCGACGGCCCGCTGTTCAAGGGCAAGCGCGTGGCGGTGATCGGCGGCGGCAACTCCGGCGTCGAGGCGGCGATCGACCTGGCCGGCATCGTCAGCCACGTCACCCTGATCGAGTTCGACGGCAAGCTGCGCGCGGACGAAGTGCTGCAGCGCAAGCTGCGCAGCCTGCCCAACGTCGATGTCATCGTCAGTGCGCAGAGCACCGAAGTGCTGGGCGACGGGCAGAAGGTCACCGGCCTGGTCTACAAGGATCGCGTCGACGGCGTGATGCACAACCTCGCGCTGGAAGGCATCTTCGTGCAGATCGGCCTGCTGCCGAACACCGAGTGGCTGAAGGGCACGGTGGAGCTGTCGCCGCGCGGCGAGATCGTGATCGACGAGCGCGGCCAGACCTCGCTACCCGGCGTGTTCGCCGCCGGCGACGCCACCACGGTGCCGTACAAGCAGATCGTGATCGCGATGGGTGCCGGCTCCACCGCCGCACTGAGCGCGTTCGACCACCTGATCCGCAGCCCGGTGGTGGCTGCGAAGACGGAAAAGGAAGCGGTGGCCGCCTGATGGAGGTCGAGACGCGGCCTGCCGTCGCGTTCATCGCCTCGTAATTGCATGGACTCGCCCCCGCGCATTCAGGCATCGACGTGCCAATGGTGGTGAGCTAGTACTCCCAGCACAATCACGCGAGGGCGAGTCATGAACAAGATTACTGCGATAGCCATCGATTTGGCCAAGGACGTGTTTCAGGTGGCGGGGGAGAACGCGCTTGGCGAGGTCGTTCAGAACGAGCGCCTGAAGTCGCGCCAGGCGATGCACAAGTTCATCCAGCAACTGGAGCCGCCGTTGACCGTGGCGATTGAGACCGGGCCGGGCGCGCAAGCGTGGGCGCGGGAGATCCAGGCACGCGGCATCGTGGTGAAGATCCTGCCCGCGCAGCACACCGCGGCGCACCGCAGCGGCAACAAGAACGACGCCAACGATGCGCTCTCGATCCTGCGCGCGCTGCACGACGTGAGCGTGCATCCCGTGCCGGTCAAGACCCAGGAGCAGTTGGCCATGCAGGCCCTGCACCGGGCCCGGCAAGGCTGGCGGCGGCGCATGACCGCGATCAGCAATCAGGTGCGCGGTCTGCTGCTGGAACAGGGCGTGGTCATCGCGCGCGGTAATCTGGCGCTGGTGCGCAGGATCGACCGCACGCTGGAAGATGCCGCCTTGCCGATCCCGGACCGTCTGCGGGCGCTGGTCGCCGAGTTGATGGGCGAGTGGCGCGGGCTGGGTGAGCGGATGGCCGCCATCGACGGTGAACTGGCTGTCCTGAGTCATACCGATCCGGTCGCCAAACATCTGTGCCAGGTTCGCGGCATCGGTCCCATCATCTCCACCGCCATGGCCTGCAAGTCGCTCAACCCGGACCGCTTTGGCGATAGCCGTCAGTTTGCCGCCTACTTCGGCATTACCCCCGGCCAGCACAGCAGCGGCAACACCCTCCACCTGGGCCGCATGAGCCGGCGCGGCGATACCTACCTGCGCAGCGCCATGATCGAAGGGGCGCACGCGGTGATCCGGCAGATCCGCAGCGATGCCACCGATACATACAGCCGCCGCATCCAGCGTTGGGTGCAGCGCTGTGGCCGCAAGGGTGCCGCCGTGCGCCTGGCCAACCACAACCTGCGTGTGGTGTGGCTGCTGCTCAAGCACCCCGAGATGCCCTTCTGCAGCCATCCTGCCCCCCGAGGTACCGACGTGAGGGAGGATGCCATGCACTGAAGGGGCGCCCCATCACGGCCTGCCCGAGGAGCCGGTCCTGGTCGGCGGCGGTCAATGGCTTCGCAAGCGCTGACGCGCCATTGACCGCCGCCGCCCAAGACCCTCGGGTTCGGCAAGCCGTGATGCGGCTTCGCATGCTGCCACGCCGCACCACGCCCCACCTCCCCGTACGTTTCGTCCCTTTGCGCGCTACCGCTGCTGCCCAGCTCGAATCACCAGGTCAGACCATCGCGGAACCAAGCCTACCGCCCTACCGGCTCTTGAAGCCTCTTCGTAATTGGCCTTCCCGCGAGCTCATCCGATGCCGGCCTGTGGTCCATGGACCACCTTCAGTCAAGGCCTTATACATAAATGCAGCCAGTGCTTTCCTGCTCACGCAGCGGTTGACACCAGGGGCGAGTCCATACATAGGGCGGGCACCGCCCGCCGCCGGTCTTCGACACGCTGCGATCCGGCCAGGGCAAGGGCGGCGGACAGTGCCCGCCCTACAAAACAGATCATTTGCCCTGGTCGGGCCCGCGCTCCAGCGCACGGCGGATATCGTCCAGCGCCCCCGGGTCGTCCAGCGTGGACAAATCCCCTGGATCGCGCTGCTCCGCCAGCGCCTGCAGCGAGCGGCGCAGCAGCTTGCCAGAACGGGTCTTCGGCAAGGCATTCACCACGTAGATCCGCGAGGGTTTCGCCACGCCGCCGAGCTGGTCGACCACGCGCTGCTGCATCGCCCGCGCCACCGCGCCGGCACCATCGCCAGCGTCCTGCTTCAGCGTGGCGAACACGATCGGCACCTGCCCCTTCAGCTCGTCCTTCACGCCGATCACCGCCGCCTCGGCCACCGCCGGGTGGCCGGCCACCGACTCCTCGATCTCGCGCGTGCCCAGGCGGTGACCGGCCACGTTGATCACGTCGTCGGTGCGGCCAAGCACGAACGTATAGCCGTCCTCGTCGCGAACCGCCCAGTCCAGCGAGCTGTACAACAGCTCCTTGAAGTGGCTGAAGTAGCTGTGCATATAGCGGTCGTCGTCGCGCCAGACGGTCGTCAGGCAGCCCGGCGGCAGCGGCGGCTGGAATACCAGCACGCCCTTGGTCCCGGCCGCGACTTCCTTGCCGGTGTTCTCGTCGATCACCTTCATCCGGTAGCCCGGCGCCGGCAGCCCGGGCGAACCGAATTTCACCGGCTTCAGATCCAGCCCCGGCATCAGGGTGATCGCCGGCCAGCCGGTCTCGGTCTGCCAGTAGTTGTCGATCACCGGCACGCCGAGTGCATCGGTGATCCACTGCGCGGTCGGCTCGTCCAGCGGCTCACCGGCGAGGAACAGCCACTTCAGCTTCGACAGGTCGTACTTCTTCAGCCAGCTCTCGTCCTGCTTCTTCAGCACGCGGATCGCCGTCGGCGAGGAGAACATCGTGCGCACGCCGTATTGCTCGCACAGCCGCCACCAGATGCCCGCATCCGGCCGCGTCGGCAGCCCTTCGTACAGCAGGGAAGTGGCGCCGCCGATCAGCGGGCCGTAGACATTGTAGGAATGCCCCACCGCCCAACCCACGTCCGAGGTGGCGAACATGACCTGCCCCGGCGCGATGTCGAACACGTGGCGGATCGACAGCGCCATCGCCACCGCGTAACCGCCCACGTCGCGCTGCACGCCCTTCGGCTTGCCGGTGGTGCCGGAGGTGTACAGCAGATAGCTCGGCTCGTTCGACTCCAGCCAGGTCACCGGCACTTCGGCGGCGTCGTGCTGCGCGCGCAGTTCGGCATAGTCGAGGTCGCGGCCGGTGACGCGGGTCATCTGCGGATCGAGCTTGCGGTCGACGATCAGCACGTGCGGCGGCGGTGCCGAGGCCTCGTTCAACGCCGCATCGACCAGCGGCTTGTACGGAATCACCTTGCCGCCGCGCATGCCGGCATCGGCGGCAATCAGCAGCTTCGGCTGTGCATCATCGATGCGCAACGCCAGGTTGTGTGCGGCAAACCCGCCGAACACCACCGAGTGGATCGCGCCGATGCGCGCGCAGGCCAGCATGGCGAACACCGCCTCGGCGATGTTCGGCAGGTAGATCACCACGCGATCACCCTTGCCCACGCCCAGCGACTGCAACACGGCGGCGAACGCGTTCACCTCGCGATGCAGCTGGCGATAGGTGAACTCGCGGGTGATGTCGGTCTCGCTGGAAATCGCCACCAGCGCAAGCTGTTCGGCACGCTCCGCCAGGTGCCGGTCGACCGCGTTGTAGCAGAGATTGGTGGTACCACCGACGAACCAGCGCCGGAACGGCGGATTCGACTGGTCGAGAATCTGCCGCGGCGGCGCATGCCAGTGGATCAGCCGCGCCTGCTCGGCCCAGAACCGCTCCGGCTCGTCGATCGACTGCCGGTAGAACTCCTCGTAACGCATGTTCGTCTCCGAGCTGCCTCTTCGAGCTCAGCCTAGACCAAGCCGTCGCACCACATCAGCACGACCATAGTCTTAGAGCCTGCTCAAAGCCTCCGGACGCCCCTCCGGGCACCGCTTCCTTTGTACAGATAAAAACCGAGGCTAGCTGTTGGGTCATACGTTGACACGCAGGGTCCCCATGACGACCATTCACCCGCGGTGACCGGCCCGCAGGGTTGAGTGTTCCCCAGGCGTCATGCCTCGGCGCAGGAAGCGCGGCACCTGTCGCTCCAGCTCGCGCGGATGCGCGGCAGTGGTAGCCGGAATGGCCCGGGGCAACGATGGGTGACCCGGCACGGCGTCAATGGAAATCCCGGGATCGCGCATCCAGTACGCCAAGCAATGGCGTGAGATCCGTCAGCCGGTGCGCGATCAGGTGACTGACGCCCTCCACGTTCTCCCACTGCCCGTCCACCGCGAGCAGCCGCGCCTGCAGCAGCGGACGGCGTTGTGCTTCAGCCACCTGCCGCCATACGACGACGTTGATCAGGCCGTGCTCGTCCTCAAGCGTCACGAAGATGATGCCGCTGGCGGTTTGCGGTTGCTGTCGCGACGTCACCAGCCCGGCCACGCGCACGCGGCTGTTGTGGGGCTGCCTGCGCAGTGCTTTCCCGTCGATGCAACGCGCCGCGTTCAGCCGGGCGCGAATCTGCCGCAGCGGATGCGCGCCCAGGCTGAGGCCGGTACGCGCGTAATCCGCCAGCGTGTCTTCGGCTTGCGTGGGCAGCGGCAAGGCCACGGTGCGCTCGGCCGGGCTTTCGCTACCGAACAGCGGCAGTTGTGGCTCGACCCCGGCCACTGCCCAGCGTGCGCGATGGCGGTGGCCGGCCAGTCCGCGCAAAGCTGCCGCATCGGCCAGCAGTTCCTGGTGGCGACGATCCAGATCGGCACGCGCGCACAGGTCGGCGATGTCGGTGAAGGGACGCTGCCTGCGCGCCGCGACGAGGCGAAGCGCTGCCGCTTCGGAGCATCCACGCACCATGCGCAGCCCCAACCGGATCGCGCGCGCATCGGCGGTGCCTTGCGGGTCGGCTTCCAGCGTGCAATCCCAGTCACTGAAGCGCACGTCCACCGGGTGCACCGCGACACGATGGCGCCGCACGTCCTGCACGATCTGGCTGGGCCCGTAGAAACCCATCGGTTGTGCATTGAGCAGCGCGCAGGCGAACGCCGCCGGGTAGTGACGCTTCAGCCAGCACGAGGCGTAGACCAGATTGGCGAAGCTTGCCGCGTGCGATTCGGGGAATCCGTAGGAACCGAAGCCCTTGATCTGCTCGAAGATGCGCGCGGCGAATGCCGCCGTGTAGCCGTTCCTCAGCATGCCCCGAATCAGCTTGTCGCGATGCGGCTCCAGCCCGCCGTGGCGCTTCCACGCGGCCATCGAGCGGCGCAGCTTGTCGGCTTCGCCATCGGTGAAGTCGGCAGCCACGATGGCCAACTGCATCACCTGTTCCTGGAACAGCGGCACGCCGAGCGTCCGCTCCAATACCTCCTTGAACTGCGGCGATGGATATTCGACGGGCTCCTCACCATTTCGGCGCCGCAAATATGGATGCACCATGTCGCCCTGGATCGGACCAGGCCGCACGATCGCCACCTGGATCACCAGGTCATAGAAATTCGCCGGGCGATGCCGCGGCAGCATCGCCATCTGCGCACGGCTTTCGATCTGGAACACGCCGACGGTATCGGCGCGCTGGATCATCTTGTAGGTATCACCGTCATCCGGCTCGATCGTGGCGATGGTCTTCTCCACGCCATGCTCGCTTTTCAGCAGGTCGAAGCATTTGCGCAGGCAGGTCAGCATGCCCAGCGCCAGGCAATCGACCTTCAGCATGCGCATGTAATCCAGGTCGTCCTTCTCCCACTGGATGACGGTGCGCTCGGGCATGGCCGCGTTTTCCACCGGCACCATCTCGCTCAGCGAGGTATCGGAGATCACGAAACCACCGACGTGCTGCGACAGGTGCCGTGGCATGCCGAGCAGCTCATGCGTGAGCTTCAATATCCGGCGGATGATCGGGCTGTCCGGATCGAAACCCTGCTCGCGCAGCCGCTCCCCGGCCGTGCTGTCGCCCCAGCCGCGCGCGAAGACATCGCTGAGCCGGTCGACCTGGTCCAGCGGCAGACCAAGCGCCATGGCCACGTCGCGTACCGCGCTGCGGCCGCGATAGCAGATCACCGTGGCGGCCAGCGCCGCGCGCTCGCGCCCGTATTTCCGGTAGATGTACTGGATGACCTCCTCGCGCCTCTCGTGCTCGAAATCGACGTCGATGTCGGGTGGCTCGTCGCGATCCTCGCTGATGAAGCGTGCGACCAGGAGTTTGTTGACGTCAGGGTCCACCTCGGTCACGCCCAGCGCGAAACACACGGCGGAATTGGCGGCCGAACCGCGGCCCTGGCAGAGAATGTCCCTGCTGCGTGCGAAGCGGACGATGTCATGCACGGTGAGAAAGAAAGGCTCGTACTTCTTCAACGCGATCAGGGCCAGCTCGTCGTCGATCAGCTTGCGCACCTTGCCGCTGACGCCCTGCGGCCAGCGCCACCGGATGCCCTCCTCGGCCAGATGGCGCAGCCAGCTGGCGGGCGTGTGGCCTTGCGGCACCAGCTCCGTCGGATACTCGTACTCCAGCTCGCCCATCCTGAAAGTGCAGCGTTCGGCGATGCGCACGCTTTCCTGCAGCAAGGCCGCGGGATAGAGATCGGCCAGCACGTCGCGCCGGCGCAGGTGCCGCTCGCCATTGCGGAAGATCAGCGCGCCCGCCTCGGCGATCGGCACGCGATGGCGGATCGCCGTGAGCGTGTGCTGCAAGGCGAGCCGACGCCGCACGTGCATGTGCACGTCGCCGCTGGCCACCAGCGGCAGGTCCAGCGCGCGGCCAAGCGCCTGCAGCTCGCGCCATCGTGCGGCATCGTCGGGCCCGCGGTGCAGCTCCACCGCCAGCCAGGCGCGATCGCCGAACGTCGCGCGCATCCAGCGGCCGTGCGTGACATCCGGTTGCAGTTGCGGCACCCACAAGGCCAGCGTGCCCGGCACGCCGTCATTCAGGTCCGCGCGGGCAAGCCGGTAGGTGCCTTTTTTCGAGGCCCGCCGCCCGTGCGTGATCAGCCGACAGAGCCCGGCATAGCCCTGCCGGTGCTCGCACAGCAGCACCAGCTTCGGGCCATCCTCGAGCTGGAACTCCGCGCCGACGATCAGCTTCAGGCCGGTCTCGTTCGATGCCTGGTACGCACGCACGATGCCGGCCAGCGAACATTCGTCGGTGATCGCCAGCGCGCGGTAGCCGCATGACTTGGCCCGTTCGAACAGTTCGCCCGCGTTCGAGGCGCCGCGGCCGAAGGAAAAGTCGGACAGGCAATGCAGTTCGGCGTAGTCGTTCATGCGAACCAGCCCTGCAGCATCCAGCCGCCCTGCTCGCCCGGCTGGCAGAAAGCCCACGCCCGCTGGCCGAGCGAGGTTTCGACCACGTAGTAATCGCGACACGCCTCGGCGCCATCCCACCAGCCGGTTTCGAGCCGCTCGGGCCCGGCCAGGATGCGCGGCGACGGGCCGCGCAGGGGAATCGGGTGTGCCAGCAGCCAGGTCGGACGCGGCGAGGGCTCGTCATGCCCGGCATCGGCGTCGGCCACGGCTTGCGCGAGTTCGGGACGGGGATCGGTCGTGCTGCCCAGCCGATAGACAGCCCGGTCACCCAGCCGCGCACGCAGGCGTTCGCGCAGCTGCCCGATCGGCAGTGCATTCGCCGGCCGCTCGTCGAACAGGTCCCGCCCGGCGGGCACGAACGCCGGCAGGTCGCGTGCGATCAGGCGAAGCGCCAGCACCGGCGCGGGAAGCACGACGTGCTCCAGTCGGCCTCGCGCGAACTCGAACAGCATCGCGCCATCGCGCTCCGGTGCCAGCAGCCCCACGGGCACCTCGGTATATCGCCCTTCGCGATGTTCCAGGCGCAGCAGAAAGCGCTGCACGCCGCCGTCGCGACCGGCGAGGTAGGCAGCAAGGTCATCGACCATGCGCCGCACCGGGAAGACCAGCGCCGACCGGTTCTCCACCTCGCGCAGCAACTCGATGCGCAGGTCGAACGTGTCCGGCGGACGATACGTCGCCAGGCCCGAGGGCCGATCACCCGTCAGCCGATCCAGTGACGCCAGCAGTTCCGCGCCGAAACGTCGACGCAGTCCATCGCGCGGCAACGCCAGCACCTGGCCCAGGGTGCGAATGCCCATGCCCGGCAACGCCGCGATGGCGTTCGCAGGCAATCGGCTCTTCGCGATCGGCACCCGCTGCAGGGCATGGCGCAGCGCGTCCGCGGACAGCACTGCCTGCCCATCGGAAACCGTGGTCAGCACATGCGCGGCATGAGCCGTCGGTGCCGCCGCCATCCGGTGGCGGAATCCCAGCGCGGTGAAATCCGCCCGCAGCATGGATTCAAGCCGTGGCCACGGCCCGAACAGGCCCATGCTTCCGCTGACCTCCAGCACGATCGCATGCGGCAGCAGGCTGACCTCGGAGCTGTACCGATAGGCCACGGCGGCCAGGAACCGGTGCCACCGTTCCACCGACTCGCGGTCATACGGGATCGCCTCGAACTGCGACAACAGCGTCTGCGCAGCGCTCAGCCGTTGTCCGGCGTGCAGGCCCGCCGCCCGGGCCGTTTCATTGGCCGAAACGATCGTGCGAGCGTTGACCGGGCCGTCGACAAGCACCAGCGGTCCCGTCGCGGGATGGCGTCGGAGAATCCCGTCCATCGCCAGATGCGGCAGGTTGATGCAGGTCCAAAGCATGTCCGGCCACCATCAACGGGCAAGACGCGCCAGCGGAACGGGCTGGGCGGGCACGGCTCCGCCGCGGCATTTGCGCACCCATATCCGCGGATGCGGCGAGGCTTCCAGTTCCAGGCGCAGCGCGGCAGGCGATGCATTGGAAAGGTGGGAGCGATCGCGGAACACGAAAGCGAGGGCCTGCCCCGTCACCGCGGCCACCTGCAGGCGGCGCAAGGCGCGATCGTCGGCATGATGCGGCCACGCGAGCACGGCGGCGCAGCTCCCCGAGCGCAGGCACTGCTCGGTGGCCCACAGCACATCCTTCTCGCCGGCATCCACGATCTCCACCCGGCGCATGTCGACTCCCTGCTGGCGCCAGCCGGCGACACACGGCGCATACGGTGGCGACACGAGCACCACGTGACGCTGGTCCCGGGTCAACCGCGCGAGCGTGGGCAGCACGAGACGAAGTTCACCCACCCCATCGACAGGCAACAGGATCTCGGACAACGACGCCGCAGGCCAGCCGCCTGCCGGCAGCACCGCATCAAGTGCGCGCCAGCCGGTGGGCTGGTCGCCGACCGGCACCGCGGGGGCACGGCCACGCCAGACCTGGCGTGCATCGAGCAGGACGGACAGTGGAACCACGGCGCTCATCAGCCACCCCGCAACAGGCCTGCAAACAGACCTTCGATCGCAAAGTCTTCGGTCGGATCCACGTCGATCGGCTTGAAGCCCGGACTGTTCGGCATCAACCGGATCACGTCGCCCTTCCAGTGAAGACGCTTGATCGTGAAACGGTCGCCACCCACCCGCGCGGCCACCACCTGGCCGTGACGGGCCACCGGCGTGGCGTGCACCGCCACCAGGTCCCCATCGAGGATGCCTTCGTCGCGCATCGAGTCGCCGACCACCTTCACCAGGTAGTCCGGTCGCAGCCGGAACAGCGAACGGGACACGCGCAGGCTGCGCTCGACCCGCGACTCCGAAAACAATGGCTCGCCGGCCGCGATGCGACCGATCAGCGGCAGTTCCAGCGTGTCCGCATCCATCGGATCGGGCTCGCGCACCAGGCGAATGCTGCGGGCACGGTTGGGTTCGATCGTCAGCCGGCCTTTCGCTTCGAGCGCGCGGACGTGCTTGAGCACCGCGCTGACGTTGTCGATTCCCAGTGCCCCGCCGATTTCTTCGAGCGTGGGCGATTGCCCGTCCCGCTCGATCCGGGCGCGGATGAAAGCGAGGACGTTCGACTGGCGGCTGGTGATCTGGATGGTCATGGCTGGCATAGTTTCACCAAAACAGGTGAAAATGGAAGATGGAAAAAAGCCGCGCCGAACCACCCGAGACGGATCAATGGCTTGGCGCGGTGATCGCATCCTGCTTCGAGTGCAAGTTCGGCTCAAGCCTGCCCCCGGGTCATCTCACGGGATGAGATGGCTGCGCGATTCACTGCCCCTTCTCACCCTACCAGGCCCCTGCATGAACGCCCTTCCCGACCGCTACGCTTCCGATGACCTGGTCCTGCGCAACCCCGGCGATGGCCGCACGCTCGCCCAGCGGCTCTCGAAGCGGTATGCGGCGAGGATCACCGGTGCCTTCGTGGTGCCTGGCCGTGAAGGCTCATTCGCGCCGTTGCCGGACGACCTGCCATCTGCGCTCGCGCACGCCTTGCGCTCGCGTGGCATCGAGCAGTTGTACAGCCACCAGGCCGACGCGTGGGCGGCGACGCAAGCGGGCGCGCATGTCGCCATCGTCACGCCTACCGCGTCCGGCAAGTCGCTCTGCTACACGCTGCCCGTGCTCACCGCCGCGATGACGCAGCACGCCAAGGCGCTGTATCTGTTTCCCACGAAAGCCCTGGCCCAGGACCAGGTGGCCGAGCTGCTCGAACTCAACCAGGCCGGGGCGCTGGGCGTCAAGGCCTTCACCTTCGATGGCGACACGCCCGGCGACGCACGCCAGGCCATCCGGCTGCATGGCGACATCGTGGTCAGCAACCCGGACATGCTGCACCAGGCCATCCTGCCGCACCACACGAAGTGGGCGCAGTTCTTCGAGAACCTGCGCTACGTGGTGATCGACGAGGTGCACACCTACCGCGGCGTGTTCGGCTCGCACGTGGCCAATGTCATTCGCCGGCTCAAGCGCGTCTGCGCGTTCTACGGCGTCACGCCGCAGTTCATCCTGTGCTCGGCGACCATCGGCAACCCGCAGGAGCACGCCGAGGCGCTGATCGAGGACGTGGTCACTGCGATCACCGAAAGCGGCGCGCCCACCGGCGACAAGCACGTGCTGCTGTGGAACCCGCCGGTGGTGAATCCCGACCTGGGCCTGCGCGCCTCGGCGCGGTCGCAGACCAACCGCATCGCGCGCCTGGCGATCAAGTCGGGCATGAAGACCCTGGTATTCGCGCAATCGCGCACCATGGTCGAAGTGCTGACCAAATACCTGAAAGACGTGTTCGACGGCGATCCGCGCAAGCCCGCGCGGATCCGCGCCTACCGCGGCGGCTACCTGCCCGGGGAGCGGCGTGCGGCGGAACGCGAGATGCGCGCCGGCAGCATCGACGGGATCGTGAGCACGTCGGCCCTGGAGCTGGGCGTGGACATCGGCAGCCTCGATGTCGTCGTGCTCAACGGCTATCCCGGTTCGGTCGCGGCCACCTGGCAGCGCTTTGGCCGCGCCGGTCGTCGGCGGCAGTCGGCGCTGGGCGTGCTGGTGGCCAGCTCCGACCCGCTCGATCAATACCTCGTGCGGCATCCGGAGTTCTTCCAGGGCGCGCCTCCGGAGCATGCACGCATCCAGCCCGACCAGCCGCTGATCCTGCTCGACCACATTCGCTGCGCCGCGTTCGAGCTGCCCTTCGCCGGCGACGAGATGTTCGGCACCGAAGTCGCCACGCCCTGGCTCGACGTGCTGGGCGAGGAAGGCGTGCTGCATCGCGAAGGCGATCGCCGGGAGTGGATCGCCGACAGCTACCCGGCCATCGCCGTGTCGTTGCGCTCGGTGGCGGACGGCAACTTCGTGGTGGTCGATCGCACCAACGGACGCCAGACGATCATCGCCGAAGTCGACTACACCGCGGCGCCGGTGACGCTCTACGAGGGCGCCATCCACATGGTCCAGTCGGTGCCGTATCAAGTCGAGCGGCTCGACTGGGAAGGCCGCAAGGCCTACGTCACGCGCACCCATGTGGACTACTACACCGACGCTATCGACTACACGAAACTCAAGGTGCTCGATTGCTTCGACACGTCCAACGCCGGATGTGGTCAGGCCCATCACGGCGAGGTGCACGTCGTGCGCCGCGTGCCCGGCTACAAGAAAATCCGCTTCTACTCGCACGAGAACATCGGCTACGGCCCGGTCAACCTGCCTGACCAGGAACTGCACACGACGGCCGTGTGGTGGCAGCTCCCGCAGATCGTGCTCGAAGCCGCCTTCGAGGATCGCCAGCAGGCACTCGACGGTTTCCTCGGCGCGGCCTACGCGCTGCACATCGTGGCGACCGTGGCGGTGATGGCCGAAGCGCGCGACCTGCAGAAGTCCGTAGGCAGCGGCGACGGCGCCTGGTTCGTCAGCTCGGACGTCACCGGTCGCGGGCAGATCCGCGGCACCGACGGGCAGCCCTCCGCCCTGGCGGCAGACGCCCCGTTCACGCCCACGGTTTACCTTTACGACGCGTTTCCCGGTGGCATCGGCCACAGCGAACCGTTGTTCAACCGGCGCGAAGACCTGGTGGCGCAATCGGTGACCCTCATCGAGCGCTGCGATTGCCATGGCGGCTGCCCGGCCTGCGTGGGCCCGATGCTTGCCGTCGATGAAGACGCCGCCACGACACCCAAGGCCCTGGCGTTGCGCGTGCTGGCGTTGCTGGTGGTCCTGTGAGCGCTTTGGCGGCGCGCTTGCGGCAGCTGCGCACGGAGTCAGGTCAACCGCGCCGGCCCGAAGCGGCCATGCCAAGATCCACCCTTTCGCCCGAGGTGCTCCGACTGATCCAGGGGCGCTCGCGCATGCAGGGCGTGGCGCAGCGCGCCCTGTCCGGTGATCGCACGGTACCCGGCGTCGAGATCGCACCCGGGCTGTTCCTCACCGAGGCGATCGTGAACTGGGGATGCCCTGCCCCGTTCATCGACACCGCCTTTGCGCGAGGGGACGAACCCGTCGCCCACAGCCGCCTGCTGCACTTCGACACCGAAACAACGGGTCTGGCCGGAGGCACCGGCACCCGGGCATGGATGATCGGGGCCGCGGACTGGCTGGCCGACGGGCGTTTCCGCCTGCGCCAGCTGACCACCACCACGATGGGCGCCGAAGCCGCGATGCTGCGGACGTTCGCCCAGTGGCTGCAGCCCGACACCGTGCTCGTCAGCTACAACGGCAAATGCTACGACTCGCCCCTGCTGAAAACGCGCTACCGCCTGGCTCGGCTGCCGGATCCGCTGTCCGGGCTGGCCCATCTGGATCTGCTCCATCCCGTACGCCGGCACTGGAAAGGCGTCTGGGAAAATTGCCGCCTGGCCACCGCCGAGCGCGAACTGCTCGGCGTGGTGCGGGAAGACGACCTGCCGGGCTCGGAAGCCCCCGCTGCCTGGCTCAGCTACTTGCGCGGCGGCTCTGCACAAAACCTGAGACGGGTGCTCGCACACAACAGCCAGGACCTGAAGAGCCTGGCCGGCGTGCTGCTCCACCTGGCCCGGTTGCCTCGCTGATTCGATGACTCACGCACTGAAGCAGGACCGCCAGGCCCGGGCGATGGGGTGGTTTTTCTTTCGCACCCGACGAGGCCCGACCGGCGGCTTGCTTCGGCAGGGGCGTTCGGCGCACGGGCCTTGCGCGAGGGCCGGTGCGAATCAGGTTTGACCGGGCGGCGTATCGGCGCCGATTGGATTTCAGTCGGCATCGAGTCGCCGCACATCCCCGCCGAGTGCCTGAATGTCAGGCGCTGCAACTGGAGCCGAACGTTTGAAAGGAACACGCGCGCGAGCGTAGGTTCGGCGCTCCACCACAGGAAGGAGCAGGGAATATGCAGACTGGCCATATCGGCGTTGTGTGGCTGGCGGAGAGAGTGGGATTCGAACCCACGGTACGCTTTCACGTACGGCAGTTTTCAAGACTGCTGCCTTAAACCACTCGGCCATCTCTCCGTGGAACGGGCATTGTACGGCCAGTCGCGTCGCCAGCCAACGCGATGGGCTCGTCCGGCTCATGGCTCGCCGAAGATCACCGCCTTATCGCTGCCAGGTGCCGCGCAACGAGACGATCCCTGGACTAGACTGGCTGCCCGTCTTCAAATGAAGCCTGCGGCACATGGCATCGAAATTGTTCGGGCTGGAACTTGCTGAGGTGGCGTCCAGGCAGGCGCAGGAAATACGGCGGGCGCTCGAAAAGAAGCGGGATCGTCACCTGGCTGTTCACGAGGCGCGCAAGGCAATCCGAAGGCTTCGGGGAACGCTGGATCTGGGCCGGGAGGTTTTCGGCGCGAAGTTTGATGCGATCGACAAATCCCTGGATCGATTGGCTGACGGCCTGTCTCCGCTGCGTGACGCTCAAGTGGTGGTGGAGACGGCGTCCAGGCTGGCGCACGACCACCAGCCGTACTGGAAAAAGATATCCGGTCAGCTGGGTCACCGCCGTGACCTTCTGCTTGACGCTGCGCTTTCCCGCGATCCGGACTTTTCGAAACGACGCGCCAGGATGAGCCGGATGGCATTGGCGATAACCGACCTTCCATGGACGGAGCTGACGAAGAAGGTGGTGCGCAACTCCGTCCTGCATAGCCTGCGGCGCCTGGAGAAGGCGAAGGCGGCGGCGCAGGCAGAAGGTTCGTCGGTCCGCCTTCATCGCTGGCGCAAGCGTGTACGTCGTCTTCGACTGCAACTTGAAACGTTGAACGGGGTTGAGGCGTCGGCTGACTGGAAAGGTCTCGAAGCCGTCAAGCGCAAAGTGAAATCAACTCGTTCGCTGCGTCGTCTGGCGGACAAACTTGGCTGGCGGCAGGATTTGCAGGTGCTTCGCTCAAGCATCCGTCACGCTGGAAACCCGGCGCTGGCGAAGCAGCTTCGCCGCGGCATCGATCACGAGATCGGGCGCGTGAAACTATGATGCCGCCTGCCGGTATGCGCTGCCGGCGGGGCAACCTGGCTTGTCAGGAGCCCTGCGACGAACGAACGTTGGCGCCTTTCCTGGACAGCGCAACCAGACAGCCCACCAGGATCGCGATCGGGATCAGCGCACCGATCAGCGGGAACAGCAGCACGGGTTCGCGGATCACCATCGGCACGATCTGGGTGGCGGTGGCGAAGCCGATCACCCACAGGCGCCAGCGGCGGCTGTGGCGACCGAACCAGAAGCTGGCGATGAGCAGCAGTGTCGCGATGACCGAGAGGGCGAAGTCGATCGTCGGCAGTTGCCACACGGTGGCGAAGCCCAGCCGGGTGCCGATGAAGGAGATCAGCACCAGCAGCAGGAAGTAGCTGGTGTAGAACTCGACCTTGTCCCACTTCCCGCGGACGGGCGCCGGCGCGTTCATGCGATGCGGTCCAGCCCGGCCATGTACGGGCGCAGCGCGTCGGGCACGCTGATCGAGCCGTCGGCGTTCTGGTAGTTCTCCATCACCGCGATGAGCGTGCGGCCGATCGCGAGGCCGGAGCCGTTCAAGGTATGCACGAGTTCGGGCTTGCCGGTGTCGGCGTTGCGCACGCGGGCCTGCAGGCGGCGCGCCTGGAAGTCCTCGCAGTTGGAGCAGCTGGAGATTTCACGATAGGTCTGCTGGCTGGGCAGCCACACTTCGAGGTCATAGGTCTTGGTCGAGCCGAAGCCCATGTCGCCGGTGCACAACAGCAGCTTGCGATACGGCAGGCCGAGTTTCTGCAGCACCTTCTCGGCGTGACCGACCATTTCATCCAGTTGCGCATATGACTCGCTGGCGCGGGCGATCTGCACCATCTCGACTTTCTCGAACTGGTGCTGGCGGATCATGCCGCGGGTGTCGCGGCCATAGCTGCCGGCCTCGGCGCGGAAGCACAGCGTGTGCGCGGTCATGCGCAGCGGCAATGCGTCGGCGTCCTGGATGGTGTCGCGCACCAGGTTGGTCAGCGACACCTCGGCGGTGGGAATCAGGTAGCGCTTCGTGTCGCCGACGTCGGTGGCGAACAGGTCGTCCTCGAACTTCGGCAGCTGGCCGGTGCCCTGCATGCTGTCGGCATTGACGATCACCGGCACGTTGCATTCGAGGTAGCCGTGTTCGCCGGTATGCAGGTCGAGCATGAACTGGCCGAGCGCGCGATGCAGGTGCGCAAGCTGGCCGCGCAGCACGGTGAAGCGCGCGCCGGACAGCTTGGCGCCGGCGTCGCCGTCGAGCCAGCCGTGGCGTTCGCCCAGTTCGACGTGGTCCTTCACCTCGAAGGCGAAATCGCGCGGCGTGCCCCAGCGGCTGACTTCGACGTTGCCGTGCTCGTCCTTGCCGATCGGCACCGATTCGTGCGGGATGTTGGGGATGCCCAGCGCAATCCCGGCGAGCTTCGCCTGCACGTCGGCGAGCGCCTGTTCGTTGGCCTTGAGCTTGTCGCCGATGCCGGCGACTTCGGCCATCAGCGTCGCCACGTCCTCGCCTTTCGCCTTGGCCTGGCCGATCGCCTTGGAGCGCGTGTTGCGCAGGTTCTGCAGTTCCTGCGTCTCCATCGCCAGCTGCTTGCGGCTGCTCTCCAGCGCCTCGACGGCGGACACGTCGAGCACGTAGCCGCGGGTTTCGGCGAGGCGCGCGGCGGTTTCGGCGAGGCGCGAACGCAGCAGGGCGGGATCCAGCATGATCAAAGTCCAGGTGAAGGCTTGAACCGTGAATTATCGCTGCCGGGTGGCTACGCCCGCAATGCAACTTGCCGTCGGCTGCCGTCGGCTTGGGAGCTTCACCCCTCCCCGGCCCTCCCCTGCTGCACGCAGGGGAGGGGGAAAAAACCGGCTGCGCGAAGAGGGATGGACGCAACTTCAGCTGGCCAGCTTGCGTTCGCTGCGGCCCAGCCACCACGCCATCGCGGCGCCGGCGAGCAGCCAGCCGACGAGTTGTTCGACCAGGGCGGCCAGGGTGAAATCGAGCGGGAAGCGGTACCAGTTCCAGTACGGCACCATCGTGCACAGCCAGGTGAATACTGCCGCCACGGCTGCCAGTGCCACGCGTCGCCGGAAACCCAGCCCGGCCAGCCCCAGCATGAAGGCCAGCGCCAGCGCGGCGAGCGTGTCGGACGCCCATTGCCGGCCGATCTGCGGCCCCATCTGCATCATGTCCTCGCCTTGCGGCAGGTAGACCACGAAGGCATATGGTGACGTGGCCGCCTTTTCCGAATAGGCCTTGAGCACCGCCTCGTCACCCATCTTCTTCGGGTCCAGCGAGGGCAGGATGTAGATGCCGGGCTGGCTGCCCAGCCCTTCATGCAGGCTGCTCAACACCACGTTCTCGTTGGCCGGCAGCCGGATGCCGGTTTCGCCCAGCCCCAGCGCCATGTGCGCCGCCACGCCCCACAGGAACATCACGATGCCGCCGATCAGACCCGCTATCAGTACGCGCATGACTCGCCCTCCCCGGTTGGTGCGGCGAATCTAAGTCGGGTATTGCGACGACGGCAAGGGCGTGCGCAGCAGCTGGAATTATTTGCCGCCCGTTTTCTCGCGGGCGGCGCGCAGGGCCAGCAGCTTCTCGCGCAGCTGCAGTTCCAGCCCGCGCTCGACCGGTTCGTAGAACACGCTGCCGACCAGGGCGTCGGGCAGGCATTGCTGGTCCAGCGCGATGCCGCCTTCGGCGTCGTGGTCGTACTGATAGCCCTTGCCGTAGCCGAGGCCTTTCATCAACTTGGTGGGCGCGTTGCGCAGGTGCATCGGCACTTCCAGCGTGCCGCCGCTGCGCACCGCGTCGCGGGCCTTGTTGTAAGCCATGTAGGCGGCGTTGCTCTTGGGCGAGATGGCCAGCCAGATCGCCAGCTGGGCCAGGCCCAGTTCGCCTTCGGGGCTGCCCAGGCGCTCGTAGGTATCCCATGCGTCCAGCGCCATGCGCCAGGCGCGCGGCTCGGCCAGGCCGACGTCCTCCACCGCCATGCGCGTCATGCGCCGCGCGAGATATAACGGATCGACGCCACCGTCGAGCATGCGGCACAGCCAGTACACCGCGGCGTCGGGATCGGACGAGCGCACCGACTTGTGCAGCGCCGAGATCTGGTCGTAGAACTGCTCGCCCTGCTTGTCGAAGCGGCGCGTGCGGTCGGCCAGCACCTGGGTCAGCGTGGTTTCGTCGATACGCCCGTCTTCGGCCAGCTCGGCGGCGATTTCCAGCAGGGTCAGCGCGCGGCGCACGTCGCCGTCGGCGGCCTGGGCGATCGAGTCCAGCGATTCGTCGGAAACCTGCAGCTGCAACTCGCCAAGGCCGCGCCCGGTGTCGGCCAACGCGCGCTTCAGCGCGGCGATGATGTCGCCGGTGGAGATCGGTTCCAGCACGTGCACGCGGCAGCGCGACAGCAGCGCGGAGTTCAGCTCGAACGAGGGGTTCTCGGTGGTGGCGCCGATGAAGATGATCACGCCGCGCTCGATGTGCGGCAGGAAGGCATCCTGCTGGGTCTTGTTGAAGCGGTGCACCTCGTCGACGAACAGCACGGTGCGCCGGCCCTGGGTGAAGTTGACCTCGGCCTCGGCCAGCGCCTTGCGCACGTCCGGCAGGCCGGACAGCACCGCCGAGATCGCGCGGAAATCCGCGTCCGCATAACGCGCCACCAGCAGGGCCAGCGTGGTCTTGCCGCAGCCGGGCGGCCCCCACAGCACCATCGAGTGGATCTTGCCGGCTTCCAGCGCGCGGCGCAGCGCCTTGTCCGGGCCGACCAGGCGTTGCTGGCCGACGATTTCGTCGAGGCTGCGCGGGCGCATCCGTTCGGCCAGCGGCTTGAGTGCATCGGGTTCGGCGAACAGGCTGGGGGTGGATGGTGAGACGGGACGGGGCATACCGGAATGATACGGCATGCCCGTGTACCCCGACCCCGGCCGATCCTGCATCGAGCAAGGGACTGGCCTGGGCTGGCGCCTGCAGGGTGACGGCTCACTCACGGCCGCCGCCAGCTGCGTCGCTTCGTCGCTTCCATCGGCAACGGCGGCATGCCTCCGGCTCAGAATGCGAGTTGGAACACGGCGGCCCCCACGAAGGCCATCTGCGCGGGCGCCGGTCCGCTCATCGACGGAGCAACCGCCCTGGCCGCACCAACGGCGGCCTACCGCAATGGCCGGCGGCCTTCACCGGGCGCGGACGCGCGAACTCCCGGATGCCGGCGCGGCCATTTCGGCAGCGTCTTCCCCGGCGTGCCAGGGGCGTCCTGAGCGCTGCTCGATGTAGTCCCGGATCAGCCGGCGTACGACCTGCGACGGGGTGGCGTCTTCCCCGGCGCACAACCGCTCGAAAACGGCCTTCTTGCGCGGATCGATCAGGATGGTGAGGCGGGCGGTGCGATTTTCTGTTGGCATAAGCGTCTCATCAGCCTTACACTGGAAACAACTCCAATGATAATACAATTATCATGAAATCGGCGCAGACACCGACGCTCACCCCCCAGCAGATCACCCGCGGCATGCCGGATTCGGGAGCACGGCTGCGGTGAATGCACTGGCAACTGCCACGCCGCTGGCCGTGCTGCTGGAACTGGTCGCCGCATGGTTGCTGGTGGGGGTGCTCGGTCTGGCCCGGCCCCACCGGATCGCCTGGGTCGCCCGCCTCCTGTTTCCGCTGGGCGCGTTGGTGGCGCTCGCCGTCGCCGGCATGGGCGCATTGGCGCTGAGCGCAGATTTCGCGATGCAGAGCGCCGTGCTGCCGCTGGGGCTGCCGGACCTGCCGTTCCACGTACGGCTTGATGCACTGTCGGGCTTCTTCCTGCTGCTGCTGGGCAGCGCTGGCGCCGGCATCTCGATCTTTGCCGCCGGCTATTTCCGGCAAGGCGAAGGCACGGCGCCTGGCCTGCTCTGCCTGCAGTACCACGTGTTTCTGGCCAGCATGGCGATGGTCATCCTGGCCGACGATGCCTATCTGTTCATGGTGGCCTGGGAAACCATGGCGCTGAGTTCGTACTTCCTGGTGACTACCCAGCACCGGCTGCCGGAGATCCGGCGCGCCGGCTTCCTGTACCTGCTGATGGCGCACGTGGGTGCACTGGCGCTGCTGCTGTGCTTCGGCGTGCTGCATGGCGGCAGCTGGCAGATGACGTTCGGGGCGATGCGCGGTGCGACGCTTGCACCGACCTGGGCCAGCGCGGCGTTCGTGCTGGCGTTGTTCGGGTTCGGCGCCAAGGCGGGCATGGTGCCGCTGCATGTATGGCTGCCGGAAGCGCATCCGGCCGCGCCATCGCCGGTATCGGCGATGATGAGCGCGCTGATGCTGAAGACCGCCATCTACGGGCTGCTGCGGGTCAGCCTGGATCTGCTGCATGTCGGCCCGTGGTGGTGGGGATTGCTGACACTCGGGCTCGGGCTCGGCACCGCGTTGTACGGTGCCATCTTCGCGGCCGTGCAGACCGACATGAAGCGGCTGCTGGCGTACTCCTCGATCGAGAACATCGGCCTGATCCTCGCCGGCATCGGGCTGGCGCTGGTCTGCCGCAGTTTCGACATGCGCATGCTCGCGGCGCTGGCGCTGGCGGCAGTGCTGATCCACGCGTTCAACCATGCGCTCTTCAAGAGTTTGCTGTTCCTGGCCACCGGCTCGGTGATGCACGCCACCGGCGAGCGCAGCCTGGGCAAGCTCGGCGGCCTGATCCGGCGGATGCCGTGGGTGGCGATGCTGGCACTGATCGGGTCGCTGGCCATCGCCGGGCTGCCGCCGCTGAACGGTTTCGTGTCCGAATGGCTGCTGCTGCAGGCGTTCCTGCAGACGCCGCACATCCCGCATGCGTTCCTCAACATGATCGTGCCGCTGGGCGCGGCCATCGTGTCGCTGACGGCGGCGCTGGCCGGCTACGTGATGGTGAAGTTCTACGGCGTGATCTTTCTCGGCCAGCCGCGCGAACCGGCGCTGCGGGAGGCGCATGATGCCGGCACGCTGGAGCGGCTGGGACTGATCTGGCTGGCGCTGGGCTGCGTGCTGATCGGCATCTTTCCGCAGGTCGCGCTGGATGTGGTGGGGCGGGTGACCCTGAGCCTGGTCGGCACGACCGTGCAGCACGGGCAATCGGCCTGGTGGATGACGCCGGTGGCCTCCAATCAGGCGTCCTACAGCGGACTGTGGCTGTGGCTGGGGCTGCTGCTGGTGATCGGGGCGACCTTCGTGCTGGTGCGCTTGTTCCATCACGGACGACTCCGCCGCACCCCGCCATGGGACTGCGGCTATCCATGGCAGACGCCGCGCATGCAGGACACCGCCGAAGGCTTCGGGCAGCCGATCCGTCATCTGTTCGGGCCGGTGTTCCGGCAGCAGCGCGAGCTGCCGCTGCCCTCCGATCCGCAACCGCGTTACAGCGTGCTGATCAGTGACCGCTTCTGGCACGCGCTGTACCTGCCGCTGGCACGGCTCACCCGGCGCATCGCGGACAGCCTGGCGTTCCTGCAGGGCGGTCGTCTGTCGATCTATCTGCTGTACAGCTTCGTGACGCTGATCTTCCTGCTGATGTGCGTCCAATGAACATCGCTGCCTATGTCTGGCAGATCGGAGGGTGCCTGCTGGCGATCGCCCTGGCGCCGCTGTTTGCCGGCTGGGTGACGCAGTGCCGCGCCTGGCTGCAGAACCGCTCGGCGCCGTCGCTGTGGCAGCCCTACCGGATGCTGCGCAAGCTGCTGCACAAGGACGCGGCGGTGGCCACGCACGCCTCGCCGCTGTTCCGCAGCGCACCGTATGTGGTGTTCGCCACGATGGCGCTTGCCGCCGCGATCATTCCCTCGGTGACCACCGAGCTGCCGCTGGCGCGGGTGGCCGACGCGATTGCGCTGGTCGGCCTGTTCGCCACCGGACGCGTCTTCATGGCGCTGGCGGCGATGGATGTGGGCACCGCATTCGGCACGCTTGGCGCCCGCCGCGAGATGATGATCGGATTTCTTACCGAGCCGGCACTGCTGATGGTGCTGTTCAGCACCTTCCTGATGTTCGGCAGCACTGCCCTGCCCGCCATTGTCGAGGGCACGCTGACCGCACCTCGATTCGTGCTGCATCCGAGCCTGGCATTTGCCGGCGTGGCGTTCGTGATGGTGCTGCTGGCCGAGAACGCCCGCCTGCCCATCGACAACCCCAGTACCCATCTCGAACTGACGATGATCCACGAGGCGATGGTGCTGGAATATTCGGCGCGCCACCTGGCGCTGATCGAATGGGCCTCCTGGCTCAAACTGTTCAATTACGCCTGCATCGGCTTCGCCGTGTTCATGCCGTGGGGGATCGTGGCGGAGGGCGCCGACCCGTGGCTGCTGGTTCTCGCGATCGCCACGCTGCTGCTCAAGCTCGTCATCGCCGGGGCAGCGCTGGCGCTGTTCGAGAGCATGTCGGCGAAGCTGCGGCTGTTCCGTGCGCCGGAGTTCCTGACCATGGCGTTCCTGTTCGCCGTGCTCGGCCTGCTCGTGCATCTGCTGCTGGAGGTCTGACGCGATGGCCACGATGAACCTCGCCACCCAGGTGCTGCAGATGCTGGCCGGCGCCCTGCTGCTGATTTCGTTCTCGATGCTCGCCGAGCGACGCAGCCGGCGGCTGGTCACCCTGCTGGTGTGGCAGGGCGTGATGCTGGTGGCATCCACCGCGCTGGTGGCCGCCACCGCCCATCAGAGCCACCTTTACTACTCGGCCGCGCTCACGCTGCTGCTGAAGGTGGGCCTGCTGCCGTGGATCCTGCTGCGCCTGATGCGAAAGCTGGGCATCGAACGTGACAACGAGCCGCTGGTCAATGTGCCGACCCTGATGCTGGTCGGGCTGGTGCTGGTGATCTTCGCGTTCGGTCTGGCGCAGCCGGTCAGCGCGCTGGCCACCACGATCATCCGGCGCACGCTGGGCATCGCACTGGCGGTGGTGCTGCTGGCGTTCCTGATGATCCTGGCGCGGCGCAAGGCGTTCACCCAGGTGATCGGTTTCCTGGCGCTGGAGAACGGGCTGTTCTTCGCCGCCACCAGCACGACCTATGGCATGCCGCTGGTGGTGGAGCTGGGCATCGCGCTGGATCTTCTGGTGGGCGTGTTCATCTTCGGCGTGTTCTTTTTCCAGATCAGCGAGCAGTTCGACAGCCTCGACCTGCAGCACCTCGAATCGCTCAAGGAGGACTGACGTGGAGATCCTGCTGGTGCTGGGTTTCCCCCTGCTCGGTGCGGCCCTGCTCGCCGTGGTCGGGGCGCAGCGGCACGCCGCCGAGGTGAATGTCGCGGTGAGCCTCGCCACCCTGCTCGCCGCCGCCGCGCTGGTGGTGCGGATCATCCACGGCGGCCCGATGACGGTCGCCCACGAGCAGTTCTTCATCGACCCGTTCAACGTGTTCCTGGTGGCGCTGACCGCGTTGGTCGGCTTCACCACCGCGGTGTTCTCGCGCCCCTACATGCGCATCGAGGCCGGGCACGGGCGGCTCTCGCCGGGTCGACTGCGCCTGTATCACAGCATGTACCAGCTGTTCATGGCCGCGATGTTCGTCGCGCTCACCACCAACAACATGGGCTTCCTGTGGGTGTCGATGGAGGCGGCCACGCTGTCGACGGTGCTGCTGGTGTCGCTGTACCGCACGCGTGCCAGCATCGAGGCCGCGTGGAAGTATTTCATCCTGTGCGGTGTCGGTATCGCGCTGGCGCTGTTCGGCACGATCCTGCTGTACGTGGCCGCCGAAGGGCTGCTGGGCGGCAGCGACATGAACGCCCTGCTGTGGACGCATCTGGACATGGTCAAGGGCCAGCTGGAGCCGCGGGTGACGGGATTGGCGTTCGTGTTCCTGCTGGTCGGCTACGGCACCAAGGTCGGCCTGGCGCCGCTGCACAACTGGCTGCCCGATGCGCATGCCGAAGGCCCGACCCCGGTGTCGGCGGTGCTTTCGGGGCTGCTGCTGAACGTGGCCCTGTATGCGGTCATGCGCTGCAAGATCCTCGCCGATGGAGCGCTGCATTCGGCGCTGCCCGGCCACATGCTGATGGGTTTCGGACTGCTGTCGACCCTGCTGTCCAGCTTCTACCTGTGGCGTCAGCGCGACATCAAGCGGCTGTTCGCGTATTCATCGATCGAACACATGGGCATCATCACGTTCGCCTTCGGCATGGGCGGGCCAGTGGCGAATTTCGCCGGGCTGCTGCACATGACGGTGCACTCGCTGACCAAGTCGGCGATCTTCTTCACCGCCGGCCACGCCACGCAGAGCGCCGGCACCCAGCGCATGGACGGCATCCGCGGCCTGCTGGCGCTGCATCCCAGTGTCGGCTGGGGGTTGATGCTCGGATCGCTGGCAATTCTTGGCATGCCGCCGTTCGGCGTGTTCGCCAGCGAGTACCTGATCCTCACCACCGCGATGCGCGATCATCCGTGGGCCACGCCGATCCTGCTGACCGCCCTGGCAGTCGCCTTCGCCGCGATCTTCAGCCGGGTGCAGCCGATGGTCTTCGGCGACACCGATGCCCGGCCGCTGCCGCACTCGCCGGCGCTGGTACCGGTGTTCGTGCATCTGGCGATCGTGCTGATGCTGGGCGTGTACATTCCGCCGGCACTGGCCGAGTGGTACCGGCTGGCCGCCCGCCTGATGGCCGGTTGATGGAGTACCTGCATGCCCACTGACTTTCTCGAACGCGAAGGCACCCGGTTACCCGCCAATGTGGCGGTGCGCCGCTTGCAGGTAGATGCGACGCAGTGGTCGCAGAGCGCGCAGGACCTGCGCGGTTTGGGTGCCTGTCTGCTTGCCCTGTGGGGTGCCGACGATCGGGACGTCGACGGCATGTTCCGCATCTTCGCCGCCTTCCTGCTGCCCGATCAGGTGCTGTTGCTGCAACACGCGGTGCCCGCGACCACACCGGTGTATCCATCGCTGGTCGACTGGTTCCCGGTGGCCGACCGGCTGCAGCGCGCCGTGCACGACCTGCTCGGGATGCAGGCCGATACGGGCGACGCCCGCCCCTGGCTGCGTCATGGCGGATGGCCTGACGATCATTTTCCGCTGCGTCGGGACAGCGACCCCATGCAAGCCCCGCCAGCGAATCCGGCGCCGTATCCGTTCGTGCCGGTGAGTGGCGACGGCGTGCACGAGATCGCCGTGGGGCCGGTGCACGCCGGTACGATCGAGCCGGGGCATTTCCGCTTTTCCGTGGTGGGCGAGAAAGTGCTGCGCCTGGAAGCGCGCCTGGGCTACGCCCACAAGGGCATTGCCAAGCGCTTCGAAGGGCAGCCGTTGACGGAGGGTCATCGCCTCGCCGCACGGATCTGCGGCGACAGCACGGTGGCTTTCTCATGGGCCTACTGTGCCGCGCTGGAGGCGATCACGGACATCGACCTGCCGCATCGCGCCGCGTCCCTGCGCGCGCTGGCACTCGAGCGCGAACGCCTCGCCAATCACCTGGGCGACCTGGGGGCACTCGGCAACGATGCGGGCCTGGCGTTCGGGCTGGTACAGTTCTCCAGCCTCAAGGAACAACTGCTGCGCCTCAACCAGGAAGCCTTCGGCCAACGCTATCTGTTCGACTACCTGGTCCCCGGCGGGGTCGCCGCCGACCTCGGCATGCGCGCGATCTGCGCCATGTTCGACGAGGCGACGATGCTGGAACAGGCGGTGGCCACATTGCGCGCCATCTACGACGACCATCCCGGGCTGCAGGATCGCTTCCGCGACACCGGAGTGCTCAGCCCCGAGCTGGCCAGGGAACATGGCGCACTGGGCCTGACCGGGCGCGCCTCGGGCATCGCGCAGGACATGCGCATCGATCTGCCGTGGCCACCTTACGATCGGCTGCAGCCCCGGCGCATGCTGCGCTCGGGCGGCGACGTCGCCGCCCGCGTACAGGTGCGCTTCGACGAAACCATCGAGTCGCTGCGACTATGCCGCTCGCTGCTCGAGGCGCTTCCCGCGGGGCCAAGCCTGGTCACGCTACCGGTCGCACCGCCCGGCCAGCTCGGACTTGGCCTGATCGAGGGCTGGCGCGGCCCGGTGCTGATCGCGCTGGAAACGGCAGCGGACAATCGCGTGCGGCGCTGCCACGCGCATGACCCCTCGTGGCAGAACTGGCCGCTGGTGGAGTACGCGATCCACGGCAACATCGTGCCGGACTTCCCGCTCATCAACAAATCATTCAACCTCGCCTACAGCGGTCACGACGGGTGATGCCAGCATGTTCGATATCCTGACCCGCATCCGCCGCACCGGCATCCTCAGCGAGGCCCCGCCGCGATCCGAAGCGCCCGAAGCACCGCTGGAAAAATTGCAGCGGAGCCTGCAATCGGTGTTCGGCCGCGCGCTGCGCATCCGCCATGTCGATGCCGGCTCGTGCAACGGCTGCGAACTGGAGATCCATGCGCTGTCCAACCCGTACTACAACCTCGAGGGCAGCGGCATCGCGTTCGTGGCCAGTCCGCGGCACGCCGACGTGCTGCTGGTCACCGGCCCGGTCTCGGTCAACATGCAAGAGGCGCTCAGGCGCACCTACGAGGCGATGCCCGATCCCAAATGGGTCATGGCGATCGGTGACTGCAGCGCTTGCGGCGGCGTGTTCGGAGCGAGCTACGCGACGCGTGGCTCGGTCAGCGCCGTCATTCCGGTCGATATCGTAATCAACGGGTGCCCGCCCACGCCGCTGGCAATGCTGCAAGGTCTGCTGCAGATCACCCGGCAGCGCCGCGCCTAGCAGGGTATTTTTCGACACCCTGCCAGGTCCGATCAGTCCTTCAGCGGCTGCACGTCGATCACCGGCGCATCGCCGATCACGTCGGTGCCCTTCGGCGGCACGAAGTTGAAGGTGGCCGGCGGAATCGGCACGTTGCGCTGCCAGCCGGAGAAGCGGATGTCGGTGGTGGAATCGAGCTGGTCGCGGAACGTCATGCGGGCCAGGCCGTTCGCGTCGAAGCCGAGGTCGGCGTAGTCGAACTGCGGGTCCTTCGCGGTGGAGCTGAGCCGCAGCCAGGCCAGGCCGTCGTGCTCGCCCTGTTCGACCACCTTGAAGTCCCTGTCCATCTGCTTGAGGTCGGTCAGCACGGTGAGCGGGCTGTGCGCCTCTTCGCTGCTTTGCACGCGCACGGTGACCTGTTCGAGTTCCGGGTCGTACATCCATACCCGGCTGCCGTCGGCGACGATGGTCTGCTTGTACGGCGCCAGCGTGTCCCAGCGGAACTGGCGCGGCGCCTGCAGCGCCAGGGTGCCGGAGCTGTTCTTGCTGGTGTGGCCGTTGAGGTCGGTCAGGGTCTGGCTGAAGTGGCCGGTGAGCGAATGCAGGCCGGTGGCGAAGGCATCCAGCCGCGCGCGCGCCGGCCCGGCGGCAGCCTGCGCCATGGCGCTCAGCGACAGCGTCAGCACGACGGCGGACAGGACAAGCATGAAGCGTTTCATCGGATTCCCCGGAACGTGGCGGTGGGTCGTCATTGTGGACAGCACTGGCTTAACCGACCTGTAGGAGCGCACCTGCAGTTTTGTAGGGCGGGCACTGCCTGCCCGCCGTTTCTGCCCGTCAAAAGCCGGCGGGCAGTGCCCGCCCTGCGGCATCGGCTTCAGTTCTTCGGCGGAGGCGGCGCCAGCACTTCGCGGTTGCCGTTGTGCTGCGGGGCGCTGACCACGCCATCCTGCTCCATCTGTTCGACCAGCCGCGCGGCGCGGTTGTAGCCGATGCGCAGGTGCCGCTGCACGCCGGAGATCGAGGCGCGCCGGGTCTGCGTGACGATCGCCACGGCCTTGTCGTACAGCTGGGTATCGGCGTCACCGCCCTCTTCGCCTTCCTGCGGCAGGCCCGAGTCGTTGATGAACTTGCCGTCGCTGGTGGCCTGGACTTCTTCCAGCACGCCCTCGATGTAGTTCGGCGCGCCCTGCGATTTCAGCCAGGCGACCACGTGGTGCACCTCGTGGTCGTCGACGAAGGCGCCGTGCACGCGCTCCGGCGTGGCGGTGCCCGGCGGCAGGTACAGCATGTCGCCGTGGCCGAGCAGGGTCTCGGCGCCGGACTGGTCGAGAATCGTGCGCGAGTCGATCTTGCTGGAGACCTGGAACGCGATGCGGGTGGGGATGTTCGCCTTGATCAGGCCGGTGATCACGTCCACCGACGGGCGCTGGGTGGCCAGGATCAGGTGCACGCCGGCGGCGCGCGCCTTCTGCGCCAGGCGGGCGATCAGCTCTTCCACCTTCTTGCCGACGATCATCATCATGTCGGCGAATTCGTCGATGAACACCACGATGTACGGCAGCGGCTCGAGCGGTTCGGCGGCGAGGCTGGGCATGTCCGGGTTCGGCCGGAACAGCGGGTCCAGCATCGGCTGGCCGGCGTTCTCGGCGTCCTTCACCTTCTTGTTGAAGCCGGCCAGGTTGCGCACGCCGACGGCGGCCATCAGCTTGTAGCGGCGCTCCATCTCCGCCACGCACCAGCGCAGCGCGTTGGCGGCTTCCTTCATGTCGGTGACTACCGGCGCCAAGAGGTGCGGGATGCCCTCGTACACCGAGAGCTCCAGCATCTTCGGGTCGATCATGATCATCCGCACGTCTTTCGGGCTGGCCTTGTACAAGAGGCTCAGCACCATCGCGTTGACCGCCACCGACTTGCCCGAACCGGTGGTGCCGGCCACCAGCAGATGCGGCATCTTGCCCAGGTCGACCACTACCGGCTTGCCGCCAATGTCTTTGCCCAGCGCCAGCGCCAGCGGCGATTTCTGCTGGTCGTACTTGTCCGAGCGCAGGATCTCGGAGAGATACACGATCTGCTTGTGGGTATTGGGGATCTCCAGCCCGATGACATTTTTGCCGGGGATCACGTCGACCACGCGCACGCTGACCACCGACAGGCCACGCGCGATGTCCTTGTCCAGGCTCGACACCTGCGAACCGCGGATGCCCGGCGCCGGCTCCATCTCGAAGCGGGTGATCACCGGGCCCGGATAGGCGCCGACCACCTTCACGTCGATCTTGAAATCCTTCAGCTTGAACTCGACCTGGCGCGAGAGCACTTCGAGGGTTTCCTCGGAATAGCCCGGCCCCTGCGGCGGCGCTTCGTCCAGCAGCGACAGCGGCGGCAGTTCACCCGGCGTGGCGGCGCCGACGAACAGCGGGATCTGCGTTTCCAGCCTGGCCCGCTCGCTCTTGGTCACCGGCGCGGGCGGCGCCTCGATGCGTACCGGTTCGCGCTTGGCCTGGCGCACCGCGTCGGCCTTCTTGACCACCTCGCGCTCGGTGCGCGCCTGCCGCGCCGCCAGCGCCTGCGGCGCTTCGCGCAGCTTGCCCTTGAGCCAGTCGATCAGCTTCAGCACGCCCTGCCCGGTCAGGTCCATCACCTTGAACCAGGACAAGCCGGTGGCCAGGGTCACCGCGACCAGGAACAGGGCCAGCAACAGCAGCGGCGCGCCCTTGTCGCCGAACGCGCTGAGCAGGGCGTCGCCGACCCACACGCCGATGATGCCGCCTACGCCCTGGGGCAGCACCGGCTCGTCGTGGAAATTGAGGTACAGCAGCGCCGGCCCGGTGATGAAGAAGAACACGAAGCCGATCAGGCGCAGCGCCGGCTCCCACGGATGCACCACCTGCTCGCCGCGCTGGCGCAGCACCTGCACGCCCAGCAGCAACAGCAGCAAGGGGAAGCAGTAGGCGACCAGGCCGAAGATCCAGCGCAGCAGGTCGGCGATATAGGCACCGACGGTGCCGCCGAAATTGCGCGCGTGTTCCAGCTGGCCGGCGTTCGTCCAGCTGGGGTCGTGCGGGTCGTAGCTGAACAGGCACACCAGCAGGTACAGCGCCAGCGGCAGCAGCAGCAGGGCGCCGGCTTCGCGCAGCCGGCGCTTCAGCTCCTCGCTGAGGCCTTCCTTCGGTTGTTGTTGCCTGACGTTCGTGCTGCGCGCCACCCTGGGTGCCCCCTTCCTGCCTGCCAAGGGTTAGAGCATACCTTGCAGCGCGGGATGCACCAGCTTGCCGCCATCGACGTTGATGCCGCTATTCAGCGGGGCGAACTGGCGCCACTCGCTGCCCGCGGCCAGGCGCTGCACGTACGGCAGGATCGCGGCGGAAATCGCCAGCGACGACGTCTGCGGCACCGCGCCCGGCATGTTGGTCACGCAGAAGTGGGTGATGCCATGCACGTCGTAGGTGGGCTGCTCCCAGGTGGTCGGCTTCGATGTCTCGAAGCAGCCGCCCTGGTCGATCGCGATGTCCACCAGCACGCTGCCCGGCTCCATCGTCCTGACCATCGCCTCGCTGACCACGTGCGGCGCCCGGGCGCTGGGGATCAGCACCGCGCCGACCACGATGTCGGCGTCGCGCACTTCCTCGGCCACCGACGACTCGTAGGCATACAGCGCGCTGACGTTCGGACCCATCGCCATCATCTCGGCCAGGCGGTCCTGGCGCTTGTCGAACACCACCACGTTCGCGCCGGCAGCCGCAGCCAGCGCGGCGGCATTGCCGCCGGCGGCACCGGCGCCAAGCACCACGACCTTGCCGCGCGGGGTGGAAGCCATGCCGCCGAGCAGCTTGCCCTTGCCGCCCTGCGGGCGATGCAGCAGCGTGGTGCCGATCTGGGTGGCGATGCGGCCGGCGATCACCGACATCGGCAACAGCAGCGGCAGCATGCCGTTCTCGGTCACCGATTCGAACGCCACGCCGGTCAGGCCGATGTCGAGCAGGCTGCGGGTCAGTTCGGGTTCGGCGGCCAGGTGCAGGTAACAGAACAGCAGGTGGTGCTTTTTCAGCAAGGCGAGATCGCCGGCGACCGGCTCCTTCACCTTCACGATCAATTCGCCGGCCTCGTACAGCGCGGCAGCGTCCGCCACGACCGTGATGCCTTCCCTTGCGTAGGCTTCATCGACAAAGCCGCTTTTCAGGCCGGCGCCGGCCTGGATGAACACCTCATGGCCACGACGCACCAGGTCGGCGGCAGCGGCCGGAATGAGGGCGACGCGACCTTCCAGGGTCTTGGTTTCGGAGGGAATGCCGATGCGCATGAAGGATGGGTCCTGTGGAAGTGTGAATCCGTCGCGCAGTCGCCGCAGTAGTGCCGCCGATCTGCCGATGCCTTGAATCGGTGCCGCGTATTCCCCATTCTTCCGGGGGTCGTACGCTCCGTCGCCATCACCCGATGCGGCCCGAAGGGAAACCGCCGCAGGGGCCGGAGCGAATGGACACTCAAGTCACCAGACAACCCAAGGATTATAACCATGAGCCCGAGACTGTCTTCATATTCCGTGTACTCCGCGCCGGGAGCTGTTTGCGCGCAGGGCAAGGAAGAGCGAGGGAGTGTATGCCGATACACGACCGAGCGATGACACCGCCCTGTGGGCAAGCAGACCCGGCCCGAAGGGTTGCTTTGCAGCGGTCGCCATGCGGCGCCCCGCGGCTTGGCCATGCAACCAGCATGGCCCGCACCACGGTCCACCACCTGACAACCGCTGCAAAGCAACGCGGAGCACACGGAATATGAAGACAGTCTCTACCCCCAAGCACAGCCGCCTGCTGATCCTCGGCTCCGGCCCCGCCGGCTACACCGCTGCGGTGTATGCGGCCCGCGCCAACCTCAAGCCGACCATGATCACCGGCCTGCAGCAGGGCGGCCAGCTGATGACCACCACCGACGTGGACAACTGGCCGGGCGACGTCGAGGGCCTGCAGGGTCCGGCGCTGATGCAGCGCATGGCCGAGCACGCCGAGCGCTTCCACACCGAGATGATCTTCGACCACATCCACACGGTGGACCTGAAGCAGCGCCCGTTCCGGCTCAAGGGCGACTCGGGCGAGTACACCGCCGATGCGCTGATCATCGCCACCGGCGCCACCGCCAAGTACCTCGGCATCGCCAGCGAGGAGAAGTACAAGGGCAAGGGCGTCTCCGCCTGCGCCACCTGCGACGGCTTCTTCTTCCGCGACCAGGACGTGGTGGTGATCGGCGGCGGCAACACCGCGGTCGAGGAAGCACTGTACCTGGCCAACATCGGCCGCAAGGTCTACCTGGTGCACCGCCGCGACAAGCTGCGCGCCGAGAAGATCATGCAGGACAAGCTGTTCGAGAAGGCCGCCGCCGGCAAGATCGAGCTGGTCTGGAACCACACCATCGACGAGGTGCTCGGCGACGACACCGGCGTCACCGGCGTGCGCGTGAAGGACGTCAACTCCGGCGTCACCCGCGACATCGCGGCCACCGGCTTCTTCGTGGCGATCGGCCATACGCCGAACACCGGCATCTTCGAAGGTCAGCTCGACATGCACGACGGCTACATCGGAATCCACAGCGGCCAGGCCGGCATGGCCACGATGACCTCGGTGCCGGGCGTGTTCGCCGCCGGCGACGTGGCCGACCACATCTACCGCCAGGCCGTCACCTCGGCCGGCTTCGGCTGCATGGCCGCGCTGGACGCCGAACGCTGGCTCGATCAGCAGACCCCGGCTGGTTGATGCCTTTGCTCCCTCTCCCCCAACACAGTTGGGGGAGAGGGCTGGGGTGAGGGGGAAAGCTCTTGCTCATCTACCTTCAAGTAGCTCCCTTGCGAGGCACTCGGCGAAAATCATCTATAACCATTCCATGCTGACCACCCGCTTCCATGCCGCGATCGCCGAACTGCCAGCCGCGGAGTGGGATGCCCTGCGTGCCGACGCGAACCCGTTCGTGTCGCACGCGTTCCTGCACGCGCTGGAACGCAGCGGCTGCATCCGCCCCGACTGGGGCTGGCAGGCACATCACCTGGGACTGTACGAAGACGGCCGCCTGCTCGCCGCCGCACCGCTGTATCTCAAGGGCAACTCGCACGGCGAGTTCGTGTTCGACTGGAGCTGGGCCAGCGCCTGGCAACGCGCCGGCGGCGAGTATTACCCGAAGTTGCTCAACGGCGTGCCCTACTCGCCCGTGCCTGGCCCGCGCCTGCTGGCCGGCAACGGCGCGCGCACGCCATACCTGCAATGTGCGCTGGTCGACGCCATGCGCGACGAAGCCGAACGTCTCGGCCTGTCATCGGTGCACGCGAATTTCCTGCAACCCGCCGAACTGGCCGCCTTCGGCGACAAGGCATCCGATCGAGGCTGGCTGGCGCGCTCGGACGTGCAGTTCCACTGGCACAACCGCGGCTACCGCCACTTCCCGGATTTCCTCGCCGCGCTCAACCACAAGAAGCGCAAGAACATCCTGAGCGAACGCCGCCAGGTGGCGGCGAGCGGACTGGTCATCGAATGGCGCAGCGGCGACACCCTCGGCCCCGACGAGTGGCAGCGCGTGCATGCGCTGTACGAGGCCACCTTCGACATGAAGGGCAACCACGCCGCACTGACCGCCGCATTCTTCCGCCGGCTCGGCACGCTGGGATCGACCGCGCAGCTCGCGCTGGCCCGTGACGGTGAGACCATCGTGGCGATGGCGCTGTTCGTGCAGGGTGGCAACGTGCTGTACGGCCGCTACTGGGGCGCGGCGATGGACGTGCCAGGACTGCACTTCGAGCTGTGCTATTACCGCGGCATCGAGCACGCGATTGCACACCGACTCGAACGCTTCGAACCGGGCGCGCAGGGCGAGCACAAGCTGGCGCGCGGGTTCCTGCCGGTGCGCACGCATTCGCGCCACTACCTGGCGAACCCCGGTTTCCGTGCCGCGGTGGCGACGGCGCTTGCCAGCGAGGCCGAAGCGGTCGACGCTTATGCCGCCGAGCTGCAAAGCCACAGCCCTTATGCCGATCACGGCAAGGTCGAACGATGAACAGGCTGCCGCTGCTGGATGCCGAACGCTGGGACCGCTTCCCCGACCCGCGCCAGGCGCTGGCCGAACCGAACGGCCTGCTCGCGTTCGGCGGCGACCTGTCGCCACGGCGGCTGCTGGCCGCGTACAGCCTCGGCATCTTCCCGTGGTTCGGCGAGCACGAGCCGATCCTGTGGTGGTCGCCCGATCCGCGCTGCGTGTTCCACACCGCAAAGCTGTGCCAGCCAAATCGCTCGCTGCGCCGCCTGCTCGAGCGCTGCGGCTGGCAAGTCACTGTCGACCGCGATTTCGTCGGCGTGATGCATGCCTGCGCCGCACCGCGCAACAAGCACCAGCCTGGCACCTGGATCATCCCGGAGATGATCGATGCCTACGCCACGCTGCACGCCCGCGGCCATGCGCACAGCGTCGAGGTCTGGCGCGGCACGGCCATGGTCGGTGGCATCTACGGCGTGGTGTCCGGACGCCTGTTCAGCGGCGAATCGATGTTCAGCCGCGAGAGCGGCGGCTCCAAGGTGGCCCTGCTGGCATTGGCCCGCCTGCTGCACCACTGGCACTGCCCGCTGCTCGATGCCCAGGTGACCAACCCGCACCTGCTGTCGCTGGGCGCCGAGGAAATGCCGCGGGAGGACTACCTGGCTACGCTGCGAACCCTGGCCGACCCGCCGCTGGAGCCTGCCCACTGGACACGCGTGGCGCCCATGGACGCCGCCACGCTGGCCTGAATCAACCCGGCACCAGGACGAAGATCACCGAGGCCGGTTGACCGCTCTGCGGATGGATCGGTTCGCACAGCGACGCCAGCACCAGCCCGGCCGCCGCGAAACTCCGCATCCAGCCGGCGAACGTGCGGAAATACCACGGCGCCGCCTCGCCGAAGCCCTCGCCGCAGCCGACCCACGAGCCCTCACGCCAGCCGTCGCAATAGACGCCCTCGCCGCAGGCGCTCCACGGATGCAGGGTCTGGATCAGCAGCGCGCCGCCGGGCGCGAGCAGCGCGGGCATGGCGCCGAGCAGGGCGTCCACCGACTCCCCGCCGAGCAGCGAAAAATTGCACACCACCACGTCGGCCTGCTCGCGCAGGGCACCGGCGGCGATCGCCGCGTAGTCCATGGTGAGGAAACGTCCGCCGCCGGTCGCGGCCGCCGACTCGATCAGCGCGGGCACCGCATCGACGCCGAGCCCATCGATACCGTGCCGGGCCAGCGCACGCAGCAGCCAGCCCTCGCCGCAGCCCATGTCGATCACCCGCTGCGGGCGCCACGCGAGCACCGCCTCGACGATCGCCGCATCCGTCACCAGCCGGCGACTGGCGATCGCCTGCGCACGCACCGCTCGCGTCCACGGCGTGGCGTGCTGCTGCCAGACACGCAGGATCGCCGTTTCGCGATCGGCGCCCATCGCCTCAGCTGGCGCGCGTTGCGTAGTGCGAGGCGACGTAGTCATCGAGGATGCCGATGAACTCGCTGGCGATGTTGTCGCCGCGCAGGGTCATCGCCTTCTCGCCGTCGATGAACACGGGCGCCGCCGGCGCCTCGCCGTTGCCCGGCAGCGAGATGCCGATGTTGGCGTGCTTGGACTCGCCCGGGCCGTTGACGATGCAGCCCATCACCGCCAGGGTGAGGTTCTCCACGCCGTCGTACTTGATGCGCCAGGTCGGCATCTGTTCGCGCACGTGTTCCTGCACGGTCTTGGCCAGCTCCTGGAAGAACTCGCTGGTGGTGCGGCCGCAACCCGGGCAGGCGGTGACCAGCGGCGTGAACGAGCGCAGACCCATGGTCTGCAGCAGCTCCTGCGCCACGATCACCTCGCCGGTGCGCGAGGCGCCCGGCTCGGGCGTGAGCGAGATGCGGATGGTGTCGCCGATGCCTTCCTGCAGCAGCACCGCCAGCGCGGCGCTGGAGGCGGTGATGCCCTTGGAACCCATGCCGGCTTCGGTCAGGCCCAAATGCAGCGCGTGATCGCAGCGCGCGGCGAGGTCGCGATACACCGCAATCAGCTCCTGCACGCCGGACACCTTGCACGACAGGATGATGCGGTCGCGCGCCAGCCCGAGCTTCTCGGCCAGCGCGGCGGAATCCAGCGCCGAGCGGATCAGCGCCTCGCGGGCCACGTGCGAGGCGTCCCACGGGTCGGCGCGGCGGGCGTTCTCATCCATCAGTGCGGTGACCATGCCCTGGTCCAGCGATCCCCAGTTCGCGCCGATGCGCACCGGCTTGGCGTAGCGCAGCGCCTTCTCGATGATCGACGCGAACTGGCTTTCGTGCTTCTTGCCGAAACCGACGTTGCCGGGGTTGATGCGGTACTTCGCCAGCGCCTCGGCGCAGGCCGGCTCGCGTTCCAGCAACTGGTGCCCGTTGTAATGGAAGTCGCCGATGATCGGCACGTCCACGCCCATCATCGCCAGCCGCTCGGCGATGCGCGGCACCGCGGCGGCGGCGGCCGGCGTGTTGACCGTGATGCGCACCAGCTCGGAGCCGGCACGGGCCAGCTCGGCGATCTGTTTTGCGGTGCTGGCCGGGTCCTCGGTATCGGTATTGGTCATCGACTGCACCACCACCGGCGCGCCGCCGCCGACCATCACCTTGCCGATCTGCACGGCCACGCTGGAGCGGCGTAGCGCCGGCCCAGCCGGACGCGGTTTCTGTGTAGCGATCTCACTCATGGAATCAACCGGGATGACGGGCCGCGATGGTTCGCGGCGATAGTGCCAAGGATACCCGATCGAACCTGTCACCCTGTGGCAAATCGGCGCACGCTGGCGGCCGACCGGTTGCATAGCGCTGCCCAGCGTCATCGGTACAGGGATGGATTGCCGCAGCAACTTGATCCGAGTCAAGGCGGCACCGCATGCTTCGCTTAAAATCGTCCAGTTATCCAGCCGGGAAACCACATGCCGAATGCTCCCATGCCGAATACCGAGTATTACAACGACAAGGTCGTGCGCCAGTTCCTGCTGGCCGCGGCGGTCTGGGGCATCATCGGCATGTCGGTCGGCGTCTACGTGGCCGCCGAACTGATGTGGCCGGCGCTCAATTTCGAGATCCCCTGGCTGACCTTCAGCCGGCTCCGCCCCGACCACACCTTCGGCGTGATCTTCGCCTTCGGCGGCTCGGCGCTGATGGGCACCTGCTACTACGTGGTGCAGCGCACCGGCCACGCGCGACTGGCGTTCAGGAAGCTGGCCGCGTTCACGTTCTGGGGCTGGCAGCTGGTCTGCGTGCTGTCGATGGTGTCGATGCCGTTGGGCATGACCCAGAGCAAGGAATACGCCGAGCCGGAATGGATCATCGACATCCTGATCGCGATCGTCTGGGTGAGCTTCGGCGTGGTGTTCTTCGGCAGCCTGGCGCGCCGGCGAATCAAGCACATCTACGTGGCGAACTGGTACTACGGCGCGTTCATCATCGCGGTGGGCCTGCTGCACATCGTCAACAACCTGGCCTTGCCGGTGTCGCTGTTCAAGTCCTACCCTATCTACTCGGGTGTGGTCGATGCGATGGTGCAGTGGTGGTACGGCCACAATGCGGTGGCGTTCTTCCTCACTGCCGGCTTCCTCGGCATGATGTACTACTTCGTGCCGCGGCAGGCGCAGCAGCCGCTGTGGAGCTACCGCTTCTCGATCGTCAATTTCTGGGCGCTGATCTCGGTCTACATGTGGGCCGGCGCGCACCACTTGATGTATACCGCCCTGCCCGACTGGGTGCAGTCGGTCGGCATGGCGTTCTCGCTGGTGCTGCTGATGCCCAGCCTGGGTTCGGCGGCGAACGGCCTGCTCACCTTCAACGGCTCGTGGTGGCGGCTGAAGACCGACCCCGCCGCGAAGTTCATGGTGATGTCGCTAGTGTTCTATGCCGCGTCGACCTTCGAAGGTTCGATGATGGCGATCAAGACGGTGAACTCGCTGTCGCACTACACCGACTGGACCATCGCCCACGTGCACTCCGGCTCGCTGGGCTGGGTGGCGATGATCACCATCGGCTCGCTCTACGCGATGGCGCCGCGCGCGCTGGGCCGCCCGGAAATGTATTCGCACAAGGGCATGGAGGTGCATTTCTGGCTGCACATCATGGGCACCCTGCTGTACGTGGGCGCGATGTGGACCGCCGGCGTCACCGAGGGCCTGATGTGGCGCGCCACCAATCCGGACGGCGCGCTCGCCTACGGTTTCCTGGACAGCCTGATCGCGATCAGGCCGATGTACCTGATCCGCTGGCTGGGCGGCGTGCTGATCCTGTCGGGCATGTGGGTCATGGCGTGGAACCTGTGGCATACCGCGGCGGATGCACGCGCGCGGCTGATCAAGCCGATCCCGGTACCGATCCCCGAGCCGGTGCCGCACCAGGTTCCGGCCCCGCTGCCCGCCGGCGTCAGCTGATGCGCTCGTCCATGAGCGCCACTGCAGTCAACTTCCTGTTTCGTGGGCGCAACCCGGCCCCGCAAATCCAAAGGCGGCCATCCATGGCCGCACTCTTCAAGTAGAGCTCAGAACATGGCCTACAAGCATTTCGAAGCCATCGAGAAACACGCCGGCCTGCTCGCGATCGGCATCGCGATCATGGTCTCGCTGGGCGGCCTGGCCGAGATCACCCCGCTGTTCGTCGAGGCGCACAAGCTCGAGGCGCCACCCGGAGTGCATCCGTACGACCCGCTGCGGCTGGCCGGCAAGGACGTTTACGTGCGCGAAGGCTGCTACCTGTGCCACTCGCAGATGATCCGCGCGCTGCGTTTCGAGACCGAGCGCTACGGCCACTTCTCGACCGCCGCCGAATCGGTCTACGACCGGCCGTTCCAGTGGGGCTCCAAGCGCACCGGCCCGGACCTGGCCCGGGTCGGCGGCAAGTACTCCGACGACTGGCAGCGCATGCATTTGCTGGATCCGCGCCAGGTCGTGCCGCAGTCGAACATGCCGGGCTACCCGTGGCTGGCCAGGAAGAAACTCGACGCCGCCGACGTCCAGGCACGCATGCGCACTTTGCGCAGGCTGGGTGACCCGTACAGCGACGCGGACGTCGCCGGCGCGCCGGCCGCGGTGGAAGGCAAGACCGAAATGGATGCGCTGATCGCGTACCTGCAGGGCCTTGGCATCAAGAACGAGCCCGATGCCGCCAGCGTGCCGGCCAGCACCGGAGGTGCGCCATGACTCCGATGAACCCGATCTGGGGCCACATCGCCGGCGTGTTCATCCTGCTGATGATGTTCACCTTCCTCGGCATCTGGTTCTGGGCGTGGCGCAAGTACCACAAGCCCACGTTCAACCGCATGGCACGCCTGCCCATGGAAGACGAGCCTGTGGAAGACGAATCCGATGACAGGGAGGATCGCCCATGAGCACGGGATGGTCGTTGTGGGTGATGTTCCTGGTGGTGCTGAACATGGGCATCACGTTCTTCCTGTACCTGTGGGGGCCGCGCGCGAAGATCCCCACCCTGCCCGACGGCACCAGCGGCCACGTCTGGGCTCACGGCGTACTGCGCGAAGGCGTGCGCAAGCTGCCGTTGTGGTGGGTGCTGTTCTCCGGCGCCATGTTCGTGATCGGCTTCGTCTACCTGGCGCTGTTCCCCGGCTTCGGCAGCTTCAAGGGCGTGCTCGGCTGGACCTCGCATGGCGAGCTGGCGCACAACGTGGCCGCCAACGAAGCCACGCTCGCGCCGCTGATGGAGCGCTTCAAGCTGTATCCCGTCGAGCAGCTGGCCAGCGATCCCGCCGCGCTGCAGATGGGCAAGGTGCTGTTCGAGGACAACTGCGCCGCCTGCCACCAGCGCAGCGCGAAAGGCAACGTCGCGCTTGGCGCGCCCGACCTCAGCGATGGCGACTGGCTGTACGGCGGCAGCGGCAGCGACATCACCACCTCGATCCACGACGGGCGCAGCGGCGTGATGCCGCCGTGGGCCAGCCTGGGCGCGGACAACGTGAAGAACCTCGCGCAATACGTGCTGAGCCTGTCCGGCGCGCCGCACGACGCGGCCAAGGCCGCTGCCGGGCAGCCGCTGTTCGCCACCTGCGCCGCCTGCCATGGCGCCGACGGCAAGGGCAACCAGGCACTGGGCGCGCCGAACCTCACCGACCACATCTGGCTGCACGGCGGCAGCGTGGCCGACATCGAGAAGAGCATCGGCGAGGGCCGCCAGGGCCACATGCCGGCGTGGAGCCCGCGCCTGTCCGACGAGCAGATCCGTGTGGTCGCGGCCTACGTCTATCAGCTGTCGCACCCTGCCGATGAAAGCCGGCAATGACATGTCCGCCCGCACGGCATCGGCCTGGTATCGCCAGCCGGTGCTGTGGCTGGGCGTGTTCATCTTCGCGGCATCGCTGGCCGGCTGCGTGTGGATGATCGTGCTCGGCGCCAACCACGCCGACACGCCGCTGGATACCTCGCATACCGTGTTCGGCGTGCCGGTCAGCGCGCACAGCAGCGCCGGGGCGCCGCCCCGCCCGTCGACTGATCCGCCGCGATGAACACGTACGCGGCCTGGGCCCACCCGCAACTCGCCGCGCAGGTATTGCGCCCGCGCCGCGACGGTTGCAGCGAAATCGCCTTGCGGGTCGAGTCGCTGGACGACGCACGCCAGGTGCTGTGGCTGGAACAGCGCATCCGCGCCCTGCCCGGCGTGCGGCGTGTCGCCATCGACCGCCCGGCGCAGCGCGTGCGGGTGGTGTGGGATGCGCAACGCACCCCGCTGCCGGGCCTGCTCGACCACTTCGCCGCCGCGAACTGCCCGGCGCAGCCGCTGCAGCACGACAGCATCGACGACGCCCGCCCGCAGGAGCAGCACGAGGCGCTGAAGCACCTGCTGGTCGCCGGCATGTGCGCGATGCAGGTGATGACGTACGCCTTCGTGATCTACATCGGCGTGGTCGATTTCGTCGACTTCAGCACGCGCAACCTGTTCCGCTGGCTGGGCCTGCTGACCACCCTGCCGGTGGTGTTCTATTCGGCGCAGCCGTTCTTCGCCGGCGCCGTGCGCGAACTGGGCGGGCGCCGGCTCGGCATCAACCTGCCGGTGGCGCTGGCGGTGGGGCTGGTGTTCCTGGCCAGCACGTTCAACACGCTGCGCGGCAGCGGCGAGATCTATTTCGACTCGGTGAGCATGTTCGTGTTCCTGCTGCTCGGCGGGCGCTACGTGGAACTGCGCACGCGCCACCGCAGTGGCGCGCTCGGCGACGCCGCGATCGACGCCACGCCGCTGCTGGCGCAGCGACGCCGCGCCGATGGCGAGCTGGAAACGGTGGCCGCGATCGCCCTGCTGCCCGGCGACCGCGCGCACGTCGCCGAAGGCGGCACCGTGCCGGCCGACGGCGTGCTGGAAAGCGCCGGCGTGCAAGTGGACGAGGCGCTGCTGTCGGGCGAATCGCATCCGCTGCGGCGTGAGCGCGGCGAGCGCCTGATCGCCGGCAGCGTGCTGCTGTCCGGACCGGCCGAGTTGCGCGTGGAGCACAGCGGTGCCGCCACCACGGTGGCGCGGCTGGGCGCGCTGGCCACCCGCGCGCGGCCGGCGCGCGCGCTGATCGCCGCCAGCGATCGCGAGATCGGCCGCTTCGTCGCGCGCGTGCTGGTGCTCACCGCGCTCACCGCGCTGGGCTGGCTGCTGGTCGATCCGGGTCGCGCGTTCGAGGCCGCGGTGGCCGTGCTGGTGGTGGCCTGCCCCTGCGCGTTCGCGCTGACCCGTCCGGCCACGCTGACCCGCGCGCTCGGCGTGCTGGCCGGCCGCGGCGTACTGGTCATCGACGGCGCGGCGCTGAGCGTGCTGGCGCGGGTCGACTACGCGCTGTTCGACAAGACCGGCACGCTGACCGTGCCGCAGCTGGACCGTCACGCGGTCGAGCCGCTGCGCGGCGACACGCCCGAACAGGTGCTGCAGCCGGCCGCCGCGCTGGCCCACGAAAGCTCGCACCCGCTGGCCCGTGCCCTCGCCCACGCGGCCCGCCAGCAGGCGCTGCCGTTGCGCGCGCAGTCGGTGCAGGTCCACGCCGGCGCCGGCATCAGCGGCGAGGTCGATGGCCGCGAGCTGCGCCTGGGCCGCGCCGACTTCGCGCTGGCCCCGGGCAGCCGGCCGGTTCCGTCCGGGCTGGCCGGCGCACTGCTGCTGGCCGATGCGCAAGGCGCGATTGCCGCGTTCCATCTCGATGAACAACCCCGCGTCGATGCCCACCGCACGCTCGACGCGCTGCGCGCCGACGGCATCGCCATCACGATCGCCAGCGGCGACAACGCCACCCGCGTCGCCGCGCTCGCCAGCCGCCTCGGCATCGACGACTGGCATGCGCGGCAGTCGCCCGCCGACAAGCTCGGACGGCTGCAGGCGGCGCGCGCGCACGGCCACACCACCCTGGCCGTGGGCGACGGCAGCAACGACGCTCCGGTGCTGGCCGGCGCCGACGTCTCCGCGGCGCTGGCGTCAGGCACCGAACTGGCCCAGGCGCACGCCGACCTGCTGTTGCTGGATGGACGTCTGGACGGCCTGGTCGATGCCCGCGCGATCGCCCGCCAGGTGCAGCAGGTGACGGCGCAGAGCCGGCGCTGGGCCTTGCTGTACAACCTGTGCGCCGTGCCGTTCGCCGCGCTCGGCTTCGTGCCGCCATGGCTGGCCGGCATCGGCATGTCGCTGAGCTCGCTGGTGGTGGTGCTGAACGCGCTGCGCATCGGCCGCGATGCGGCGCCCGACCGCTCCGGCGCCTCCGGTCCGGCAGTCCGCCCACGCGAGCTGCGCGCATGAACATCCTGCTGGTGCTGATTCCGGTCACCCTGCTGGTGGTGGTGGTCGCGGTGTGGCTGTTCTTCTGGGCGGTCAACCATCAGCAGTTCGACGACCTGGACAGCCCCGCCGTGCTGCCGCTGATGGACGATCCGGCGCCGCAAAAATCCGCCCCCGAATCGCCCGACGAAACCGACCGCTCCGCGCGGTAGCCCGCCGGCCGGCTCTTACGGCTTTCGACGCAGGGCAGCCTGCAGCAAGCGTCGCTGCAGGCGATCGGCCAGCGCGGTGGGCGCATCCAGCCCCATCCGCGCCAGGGCTTCGGCTTCGCCCGGCAGCGCGGTCCCGGGCCGGCAGCAGGCGCGCAGCAGGCGCAGCCTGCCGCGCCAGTTGCCGGTGGCGGTCTTCAGCCACTCCAGCGCCGGCAGCAGGCGCTGCTCGACCTCGGTGAAATCGCTGCCGAACGGAAACTGCGGCAGCAGGCCTTTCTGCTGGAACGGTGCCAGTGCTTCGCGCAGATAGCACGGGCTATGCCGTCGCCAGGCTTCGGGTATCAGGAAATCCGCCGCCAGCTTGCGATGTGCCTTCGCCTCCGCACACAGCGCGTCGAGGAAGCGCGCGTCGGCGATCGCCAGCATCGCCTCGACGCATTCGCTGTCGCTCTTGCCGCGCAGGTCGGCGATGCCGTATTCGGTGATCACGATGTCGCGCAGGTGGCGCGGGATGGTGGTCTGGCCGTAGTTCCAGCGGATGTTGCTCTCGATTCCGCCGCGGGTATGGCGCGTGGCGCGCAGCAGCAGCACCGAGCGCCCGCCCGGCAACTCGTGCGCCATCGCCACGAAGTTGTACTGGCCGCCGACGCCGCTGACCACGGCGCCATCCTCCAAGGTGTCGGACACCGCCGCGCCGAGCAGGGTCGCCATCATGCAGGTGTTGAAGAAACGCGCGCCGCGCCGTTGCAGCATCGCCAGCGCCTGATGGCTGCCGTACAGCTGGTTGACGTTGGACACCGCGCACATGTCGATCGCATCCGGATCGGCGGCTTCGGTGGCGCCCAGCCATTCGTACAATGCGCGCGAACCCAGGAAGAACGCGCCGCGCAGGTAATGCCCGCCCGGCGTGGCGGGATTCAACTGGCCGGCGACCGAGGCGCGTTCCAGCGCCAGGTTGTCCCAGCTGCGCCGTTTCAGGATGCCGCCGCGCTGCAGGTGCATGAAGCCGTCCATCACCATTTCGCTGGCGCCGTACAGGCCAGCCTCGAACGGAGCCAGGCCGCCCAGCTGGCCGGCCAGTGCGTGCGTGGCGCCGGCCGGGTCCAGCGCCACCAGTGCGCGGCGCCATGGGGTGTTTTCCTGCTGGCGCAGCAGCAGTGCCTTGACCAGCGCGTCGGACAGCGCGCCGATGCCGATCTGCAGGCAACCGCCGTCCTTGACCAGCGCACTGGCATGCAGGCCCAGCGCGTACTCGGCCAGACCCACCGGCGAGCGCGGCAGGGCGAACAGTGGTGACGACGCGTCCGGGCGCAGCTCCACGTCGAAATACGTTTCATCCACCTCGGCATCGCCGCCCAGGTACGGCAAATCGGGATGCACCACCGCCACGCACATCGGCCGCCGCCGGCCGGCCAGCTGCACCTGACGCAGGAAGTCCAGGGTCAGGTCCGGGTTGCACGACAGGCTGTAGCGCACACCGTCCGCTCCCTCGCGGCGCGCCACCAGTTGCACCAGCAGGTTGATGTCCTGCAGCGCCAGGTCGCGCGCGACGTGGGTGTAGTTCTGGCTGATGTAGCTGCGCTGGCCGCTGGCCGAACGCAGCAGCGCGCCGGACTGCAGGTAGAACTCGTGCACCTCGACGTTCGCGGCCAGCGCGTCGCGCGCCTGGTCCAGCGCGTACAGCGGATCGACCGCGTCGGCGCCGAAATGGCGTTCGAGGAACGGCCCGAGGAAACGCTGCTCCAGACCCGGCGCCGGTTGCGGCCGGGTCAGCGACAGCGCGGTATACAGGCGCATCGAACGCCCGCCGTCGGCGGCGACCAGCCGATACAGCGCGTTGAGCAACCCGTGCGGCTTGCCCAGTCCCAGCGGCGCGGCGATGCGCAGGTCCGGCCCCAGCTCGTAGGCGAGGTGGCGCGCGCAGGCATCGGTGTCGGTGTAACGGTGCTCGATCAGCATGCGCTGGATCATGCCAGAAGCCCCGGCATGACGGCGTGCGCACAAGCCATCGCCTACACTCGACTGATGCCTACGCCATTGATCCCCACCACCCCCGGCCGCCTGCTGGCGGAGCAGGCCCTGAGCCGCACCGCGGGCGCCCCGCTGCTCAACGGCAACGCGGTGGACCTGCTGATCGACGCGGCCGCGCACTACGACGCCTGGCTGTCCGCGATCCGCGGCGCGCGGCAGCGCGTGCTGCTGGAGAACTACATCATCCGCAACGACGAAGTGGGCCGCGCCTTCCGCGATGCCCTGGCCGAACGGGCGCAGGCGGGCGTGTTCGTCGCGGTGGTGGCCGACTGGTTCGGTTGCCTCGGCCAGTCGCGTGGCGCGTTCTGGGCGCCGCTGCGTGCGGCCGGCGGCGAGGTGCGGGTATTCAACCCGCCGCAGCTGGGCCAGCCATTCGGCTGGATCAGCCGCGACCACCGCAAGCTGCTGGTGGTCGACGGCAGCCTCGGCTTCCTGTCCGGCGTGTGCATCAGCGCCAAATGGCTGGGCAATCCGGCGCGGGGCGTACCGCCCTGGCGCGACACCGGCGTGACGCTGCGTGGTCCGGCGGTGGCCGAGCTGGAGGCCGCATTCGCGCAAAGCTGGGCTGAGACCGGCACCGCGCTGCGGCCGTTTTCGGCCGTACCGGAACCGGCCGTGCCGGCCGGCGACGTGGCGCTGCGGCTGATCGCCACCCAACCTGCCACCGCCGCCGGCATGTACCGGCTCGACCAGCTGATCGCCGCGATGGCGCGCAAGACGCTGTGGCTCACCGATGCCTACTTCGTGGGCCTCGCGCCGTACGTGCAGGCGCTGGTGGCAGCGGCGCGCGACGGCGTCGACGTGCGCCTGCTGGTGCCCGGCAGCAGCGACATTCCGGTGGTGACCGGCATGTCGCGTTCGGGCTACCGGCCCTTGCTGAAAGCCGGTATCCGCGTGTTCGAATGGAATGGTTCGATGCTGCACGCGAAGACCGCGGTGGCCGACGGCCAATGGGCACGGGTCGGTTCGTCCAACCTCAACATCGCCAGCTGGCTCGCCAACCGCGAACTCGACGTGGCGGTCGAGGACGCCGGCTTCGCCGGCCAGCTCGCCGCGCAATACGAAAAGGATCTGGGCAATGCCACCGAGATCGTGCTGGCCTCGCGCCGAAGCCGGCACGGCAACGGCAGCCGCGAAAAGGTGCGCAGCAGCGAGGCGCGACCGCCGCGGGTGCGCCACGGCGGCGGCAGTTCCGGCCGTGCGGCGGCCGGTGCCTTGCGCATCGCCAACAGCGTCGGTGCCGTATTGAGCAACCGCCGCGTGCTCGGCGACACCAGCCGCGGCCCGCTGGTGATCGGCACCGCGGCGCTTGCCGTGCTGGCGGTGATCGCCTTCCTGTGGCCGGCGTGGATCGGCTGGCCGCTCGGCGCCATCGCCGCCTGGTTCGCGTTGAACCTGGGCATCCGCGCCTGGCGCGTGCGCAAACGCCGCTGGCGCGAACTGCGTGACGCCGGCGACGAGTGAAGCCGGTTTTGCCTCTTGATGCTTTTCATGCGCTTCCAGCCTCAAGTGGATGTTTCCTCGCAACTTGATACTGATCGCATGCTAGGCTCGCGCCCCTATGCCCGAGCCGTTCGACAATGCCACGCCACGCCATGTACTCACTCCCAGCCTGCTCAACCGGTTGGTGCGCGACCTGCTGGGCGATGCCTTGCCGCAGGTGTGGATCGAGGGCGAACTGTCGAACGTGGCCAAGCCTGCCTCCGGGCATCTGTACTTCACCCTGAAGGACAGCGGCGCCCAGGTGCGCTGCGCGATGTTCAAGCTGAAAGCGTCCGCCCTGCGCTTCCGCCCGGTCGACGGCATGCAGGTGCTGCTGCGCGCCAAGGTCGGCCTGTACGAACCGCGCGGCGAGTTCCAGCTGGTCGCCGAGTACATGGAGCCGGCCGGCGAAGGCGCGCTGCAGCGCGAGTTCGAGCAGCTCAAGGCCCGGCTCGACGCCGAAGGCCTGTTCGACCCGGCACGCAAGCGTTCCCTGCCCCGCTACGCGCGGCGCATCGGCGTGATCACCTCGGCCACCGGCGCCGCCGTGCGCGACGTGCTGAGCGTGCTGGCACGGCGCTGGCCGCTGGCCGATGTCGAGGTGTTGCCGGTGCCGGTGCAGGGCCGCGAAGCACCGCCGGCGATCGTGGCGATGCTGCGCAAGGCATCGGCCAGCGCACGCTACGACGTGCTGCTGCTGACCCGCGGCGGCGGTTCGCTGGAAGACCTGTGGGCGTTCAACGAGGAAGCGGTGGCGCGGGCGATCCACGCCAGCGCGGTCCCGGTGGTTTCCGCGGTCGGCCACGAGATCGACTTCAGCATCGCCGACTTCGTCGCCGACCTGCGCGCGCCCACGCCGTCGGCCGCTGCCGAACTTCTGGTGCCCGACGCGGTGGCGATCGATCGCCACCTGCGGCAGCTGCAGCAGCGTTTGGCTACCCTGCAGCAACGCCGCCTGCAGGCGCACGCGCAGCGCGTCGATCACCTGCTGGCGCGACTGCAGGCGCAGCGGCCACAAGCCCGGTTGCAGCGCGACCGCGAACGGCTGCAGCACCTGCAACGTCGCCTGACCGTCGTGCTGCGCGAACAAAGCCAGCTGCGCCATACCCTGCTGGAACGGCTGCACGCGCGCCTGCTGGCACAGCATCCACGCGCGCGGCTGCCGCTGCTGGCACGCCGGCTGGTCGAACAGGATCAGCGCCTGCGCCGCGCGATCAGGCACATCCTCGAACGCCGGCAGACGACGCTGCGCCACGTCGGTCACGCACTGCACGCGGTCGGCCCGCTGGCCACGCTCGAGCGCGGCTACGCGATCCTGTTCGACGCGGACGGCCAGGTATTGCGCTCGGCCCGCGGCGTGGCCGTGGACACGCGGTTGCGCGCACGCCTCGCCGACGGCGAGCTGCGCCTGCGGGTCAGCGACGACTGACCGCTCCGCTCACGCAAACTGAACGCCGCGGCCCGCATCCTTCACGCCTCTCCCACGGAGGCGATGCATGAAGGCGGCGGCGTTGTTCGTGAAGGCCCTCGAAGCCGAGGGCGTGCATTGCATCTTCGGCGTGCCCGGCGAGGAAAACCTGGACCTGCTGGAAGCGCTGCGCGAGTCCTCGATCCGGCTGATCGTCACCCGCCACGAGCAGGCCGCCGGCTTCATGGCCGCGACCTGGGGCCGGCTGACCGGCGAGGCCGGCGTGGCACTGGCCACGCTCGGGCCCGGCGCCACCAACCTGGTCACCGCGGCGGCCTACGCCCAGCTCGGCGCGATGCCGATGCTGATGATCACCGGCCAGAAACCGATCCGCACGCACAAGCAGGGCCTGTTCCAGCTGGTCGACGTGGTCGACATGATGCAGCCGCTGACCAAGTACACGCGCCAGCTGGTTTCCGCGCCGACGATCCCGGCGCGCGTGCGCGAGGCGTTCCGCCGCGCCGAGGAGGAGCGTCCCGGCGCGGTGCACCTGGAACTGCCGGAGGACATCGCCCGCGACGAGGTCGAGGACGCGATCCTGCTGCCCACCGAATACGCGCGCCGGCCGTCGCCCGACGATGCCGCGCTGGTGCAGGCGGCCGAGGCGATCAGCCAGGCGAAGCAACCGATCCTGATGATCGGCGCCGCCGCCAACCGGCAGCGCACCGCGGTGGCGTTGCGCGCCTTCATCGACAAGCTCGGCCTGCCGTTCTTCACCACCCAGATGGGCAAGGGCGTGGTCGACGAGGACCATCCGCTGTGGCTGGGCAACGCGGCGCTGTCCGACGGCGACTTCGTGCATCGCGCGATCGACGCCGCCGACGTGATCGTCAACGTCGGCCACGACGTGGTGGAGAAGCCGCCGTTCTTCATGCAGAAGGGCCGGCGCACGGTGATCCACATCAACTTCGCCTCGGCCGAGGTGGACACGGTGTACTTCCCGCAGATCGAGGTGGTCGGCGACATCGCGCACACGGTCGAACGCCTCACCGACGCGCTGGAGCCGCAGCCGCACTGGGACTTCGCCGGGTTCGACAAGGTACGCCACGCCTTCCACGCGCAGCTGAAGGAACACGCGGACGACGCACGCTTCCCGATGCATCCGGTGCGCATCGTCGCCGAGACCCGCCGCTTCATGCCGGACGACGGCGTGCTGTGCCTGGACAACGGCATGTACAAGCTGTGGTACGCCCGCTACTACCGCGCGCGCCAGCCGAACACCGTGCTGCTGGACAACGCGCTGGCCACCATGGGTGCCGGCCTGCCCTCGGCGATGGCGGCGAAGATGGTGCATCCCGAACGCAAGGTGCTGGCGATCTGCGGCGACGGTGGCTTCATGATGAATGCGCAGGAGCTGGAGACGGCGGTGCGGCTCAAGCTCGACCTGGTGATCCTGCTGCTGCGCGACGACGCCTACGGCATGATCCGCTGGAAGCAGGCCGAGATGGGCTACGCCGACTACGGCATGCAATTCGGCAATCCCGACTTCGTGCTGTTCGCCCAGGCACACGGCGCGCACGGCCACCGCCCGGCCAGCGCCGACGAATTCCCGCCGACCCTGCAGCGCGCCTATGCGCAAGGCGGCGTGCACCTGATCGACCTTGCCATCGACTACAGCGACAACCACCGCATCCTCGACGAGGAAATCCGTCGACTGAGCGCGGCTGTCTGACCCGGAGATTCCCATGCTCGCCAAGACCTACCCTTACTACCTCGCCAACCAGCCGCAGACGTCGAAGGACATGCTCGACGTGCGCGACAAGTACAGCGGCCAGCTCGCCACCCGCGTCGCCGTGCCGGACGCGAAGGCCACCGAGAAGGCCATCGCCGCCGCGGTGAAGGCGGCGAAGCCGATGCGCGAGTACAAGCCGTGGGCACGCCAGGCCGTGCTGCAGCATTGCGCGCAGCGCTTCGCCGGGCGCCGCGACGAACTGGCCGAGGCGCTGTGCATCGAGGCCGGCAAGCCGATCAGGGATGCGGCCGGCGAAGTGACCCGGCTGATCGAGACCTTCCGTATCGCCGCCGAGGAAGCCGTGCGCATCAACGGCGAGACGATCAACCTGGAACTGGCCAGCCGTCTGGACGGCTATCACGGCTACACGAAGCGCGTGCCGCTGGGGCCGGTGTCGTTCATCACGCCGTTCAACTTCCCGCTGAACCTGGTGGCGCACAAGGTGGCGCCCGCGATCGCGGCCGGCTGCCCGTTCGTGCTGAAGCCGTCGGAGAAGACCCCGATCGGCGCGCTGATCATCGGCGAGGTGCTGGCCGAGACCGACCTGCCGAAGGGCGCGTTCTCGATCCTCACCCTGGACGGCGCACATGCCGGCCCGCTGGTCGAGGACCCGCGCTTCAAGCTGCTGTCGTTCACCGGCGGCCAGATCGGCTGGGACCTGAAGGCCCGCGCCGGCCACAAGAAGGTCACCCTGGAGCTGGGCGGCAACGCGGCGTGCATCGTCGACGCCGACCAGGACCCGAAGCTGGACAAGGTTGTGGAACGGCTGATCTTCGGCGCGTTCTACCAGTCCGGCCAGAGCTGCATCGGCGTGCAGCGCATCTACGCCCATGCCGACATCTACGACGCGCTGAAGCGCAAGCTGGTCGCCGCCACGAAGAAGCTCAAGGCTGGCGACCCGAAGGACAAGAGCGTGTTCCTCGGCCCAATGATCGACGAGGCTGCCGCCGAGCGCCTGCACGGCTGGATCCTGGACGCGAAGAAAGCCGGCGGCAGGATCCTCTGCGGCGGCAAGCGCAACGGCAACATGCTCGACGCCACCCTGATGGAAGACGTGCCCGCCGGCGCCAGGGCGAACCGCATGGAGGCGTTCGGCCCGTTCGCCCTGCTCGCCCCGTTCGAGAAGTTCGACGACGCGATCGCGATGGTCAACGACTCCGACTACGGCCTGCAGGCCGGCATCTTCACCGACAGCCTCGGCCACGCGATGCGTGCGTGGAACGAACTGGAACAGGGCGGCGTGATCGTCAACGACATCCCCAGCTTCCGCGTGGACAACATGCCGTACGGCGGCGTGAAGCTGTCCGGCGTGGGCCGCGAGGGCGTGCGCTACGCGATCGAGGACATGAGCGAGATCCGCCTGATGGTGATGCGCGAACCGTAATCAGAGCGCGCCGGCGCGCGTCGCCTGCACGTTCCAGCCCAGCGCGTCGTACACGTGATAGCGCACGATGCCGGTGTATTCGTGCAGGGCCAGGTCGGCCATGGCGAGGTTGTACGACAGCGGCAACCAGGACAGCTCGCCGCCGACGTAGTCGGCGCGCACCGGCACGGCATGGATGCCGAAGTGCGCGAAGTACAGCATGCCGCGGCGCAGATGGAAGCCGGACGACACCAGCAGCACGCGGTCGGCGCCGTAGGTCTTCAGCAGCGGTCCGCTGAATTGCGCGTTCTGCCAGGTGTTCATGCTGCGCGGTTCCGGCAGCAGGTCGGCGGCATCGACACCGAGCCGTTGCAGGTCGCCGGCGTAGATCGCCGCCTCCGGTTGGCCGAGCCGGCGCGCATCGCCGCCGCTCACCTCGACCTTGCACTCGCGTCCGGCCTGCCGGCACTCGCGGTACAGCTCCGCCGCCTTGCTGATGCGCCCGTAGGCAAACAGGCTCGCCTCCACCTCGCTGCTGCCGGCCAGGCGCACGCTGCCGGCGCCCAGCAACACGATCGCGTTGCGCTGGCCCCAGCTGGGGGATGGCCGAGATTTGCCCCAAAACGCTCATTTGGCGCCTAAGCCCTTGTTGTTACACGATCCTTCGCCATCCACGAAGGCCTGCTGTGCCCCGGGCGCTGATGACCCAGAACTCGGGCTAGCGGGATCTGGGAGCCACGTTGCAGCGGCTCGGTAGGTCTGCTGGTGTCGACATTGTGCTGTCCGATGCGATTGATGTGCTTGGTTCGGTAGGGGCCGAGCGCTTCGATCATTTCCGGCGTGATGTCCCAGCCTTCCCCTCGGAGCTCTGCGAGTACCCGCTGCATCTGCTGGACGTTGTGGTACATGATCATGTTGGCGACGGCATGGTTGTAGCGGATGAGCTTCTGCTGCTCGTGACGAATCGTCTCGTCGATCAGGCCGTCGTTGGCAAAGAACGCCCACTTGATGAAGTGGTTGTATGCCTCACTCTTGTTGGTTGCTGCACTGACCGCCCGCCGCATGTGGGGATCTTCGATGTATTCCAGCAGGTAGATGGTGCGGTAGGCCGCACCCACCTCGTTCATCGCGTCGTGGATCTTGTTCTTTCGGCTCTTGTTGTTGAATCGACGCAGGATGGTCGAAGGACTGATGCGGCCGAGTTTGATGGAGACAACGTAGCGCAGGATGTCGCGGTAGTGCCGTTCGATCAGCCCCCAGTTGATGGACTGGTGGAACAACGCGTCGATGTGCTTGTAGCTCTTCTTCCGGGTCGGCCTGTAAAGTCTGAGTTCCTTGAACCGGCGGATGCGCGGCATCAGCTTGGCGCCGAGGAACGGCGCCAAGCCAAAGGCCACATAGTTCTGCGCGTGCGTGTCGCCGTGCAGGTAGGTGGGCTGTATCTCCGACGTGTTCTCCATGCAGAGGTCGAGGATGTAGTGCCCCTCGTAGGAACCGCACGTGATGAAGCGTGAATAGAGTGCTATGTAAGTATCGGACACGATGTAGTAGCCGATGCCGCCATATCCACCGTAGCGAATGTGAAATTCGCTCATGATGGTGTTGTCCCGCATCGTCCACTTCGTGCCGTCGCCGGAAGCGGACGCACCCGATCCCCAGTAGGCTGGGAGCTCCAGGAGGTGGTAGGCATTGATCACGTCGTTGATGACTCGCTGCAAGGTCTCGTCGTTGACGTATTTCAGGTTGAGCCATGCGGCTTGCTTCCGGGAAATGTTTTTCACGCAACGCGCCAGATCCGTGGGACCGACGTTGCAGCCATAACAAAACAGGGTGAGCACCACACGCCGCAGCAGGTCGTCAATGCGGCCTTCAGTACCTGCCAGCCGCTTGAAGTGCTTCTCGACGCCGAGCCATTTGGCGACATCCACCAAGACATCCACGATGGTCGTCGCTTCCATTCGGCCGCTGATTTCTTGATCCAGCCGTTGAAGGGCTTCCGCCAGAGGTGCCCTCTTGAGCTTGCTCAGGACGATCAGGCCATCGACGATACGAGCATCAGGGATGTTGGGGAAATTCGTATCGACACGGTCGCTTGTCGCCACCAGATCGGACTTGAGCTTCTGAACGAATTCCTTGCCCGTGGCCGGCATCCCCGAAATTTTGACAAATTCAGCGAGCTCCTGATCGAGGGTGGCATCGTCAATAAGCTGCTCGCGAAAATCGTCGTAGGTCTCGCCGCCCGGGATGAATACGTCACCCGTGGTGATCTCATCCTTGAGCTGGCTCAGAATGGCAAGTTCGAGGTACTTGCGGTGTATCCGAACCGAAGCGGTGTCACCGTCGGCATCGATCAGCACATGCTTGCGCCAAAGGGCTGACATCCAGTTGAGATCGTGGCGCGGGTCGATCCCCAAAGACTCGGGTGCCAGATGCACGGCCTTGGTTGAGCGGCACCGCTTCAAGACATCGATCATGCGCTCCATGACCTTGTCGTCACTGGCACTCTTGAGGGCGATGAGATCGAGGCAGTTCATCAGAATCGACCGTTGCACGGCATACGGCCGCAGGAGAAACGGCAGGTAGTTCTTGCCGGCGTAGGCAAGGTGCTCGATACATTGGGTGATGATGTCGTCGGGCTCGTCGGCAAGGCTCGCTGCGATAGCCGCCACACGCGCTTTGTTGGTGCCTTTGCGCACAAAGGCCTCCAGCACGTCCTTGAGCTGAAGGACCAGACGTTCCGCCCGCTCGGTGTGTTCCAGTTGATGCGCGATCAGCTGTGTGGTGGCGTTGTTCTCTAGCGCCCGCATCATCTTGACGAAGATTTCGCCGGCGTCATCGAGGGTGCATGCGTATTGCGAACGGATGTAGATGACGGCAAGCGCATAACGCTTGATCGGTTTCTGGTCGCGTAGCTCGCTGGCGTCCAGGCTGGCTGCCAAGTCGTGAAAATGCTTGTACTTGGGTACCGGCAGCACCGGCTTGGGCATCTGGTTGGCCAAAGCACGCAGCCGCACGACATGCTGCAGATAGTGGCGTGCTTCCTGGTTCGTAGGCTTGCGCGATTCGCGCTTCAGGGAATTCCATCCGGTGGTCGGGCTGTTGCCGGCCTCCAACAACCCGTCAACGGTCTGCTTAAGTTCCGGCGTGAGCTGGGCCTCGATGGATCGGTAGTACCGGTCGTGCACGGCCTCGCGGGCTGTGGCAGCGATACGATCCAGCGCGTCGAAAGATGGCAGATCGTATCGGTGGTGCGTCAGTTCCTCGATCATCACATTGATGATGTCGGGTAGGCGACTCCTGAGTTCGACCGCTTTTTCCGCCACGGTGGCCAGCCAAGCCGCCGCCTTCGCATCGTAGGCTTGTACGCCGATGTAATGACGGATACGCGCCAAGTGCCGCCGGCTGGTTGGTGAGGCGTCGTATTGCCGGAGCGCTGCCGCGTTCGGGACACGTCGAACTTCGACGGACTCGGCCATTTTCTGCAAGAGGTGGGTCGGTACGCTGACCAGATCGACAAATCGTCCCAGTCGCTGATGCAACTTCAGATGGAACGCCGCCGCCAATCGACCATCGGCCGTCTGTGCCAACGTCTTGATGAATGCCCATTCCTCGGGCGAGACCGTGTAATGGTTGTGGATTTCGGCATCGGAAGGCTTCAGGTTGAGGAAGGGGTACGAGGTCTCGTCAGGTTTCGTCATCGGTGCGTCGTTCCCAGCCTATTCCCAGCGTCGATCACCCTGCTTCTCACGGATGGTAGCTTCCAAGTAGCACGCGTTGTTGTCGGCAATGCGGTACATGTCATCGAGCACGGTGGCGATCACCTCTTCTAAGCCGGGGTCATCGAGAATACGCAGGTGGAAGCGGTAGCCGTCCGCGTCCTCACGTTGCGCACGGTGTCGCGCCAAGCAAGCTTCTTCGATCAACTGCCGTGCCTTGGCGCGTCGGCGGGCGCTGCGCGTATACGAGGACAGCGCAAATTGCACGATGAGTTCCGCGTAGGAAGTCGTCGCAGTATGGTCTGGCGCTGGGAGTGCAGCAGTCACCGCTGGCTCTGGCGAAGGCGAAGTCGTTTTGCCTAGCAGCGTGAACGGTGTGCTCGCGTCCACATAGCGCATGGCGGTATCGACTTTGCGCCACCCCACGTAGGCCATCAGGCTCTTGATGTCCCAGCCGTTGGCGTTGGCCCAGTTGGCGAAACCACGCCGCAACGAATGCCCGCTGTATGCAGTCGCCAGGGACAAGCCGGCCTGCGCAAACGCCCGGCGCAGGATCGGCACAATGCTGTCGACATCGAGTGGCGCGGTACCCAACGCTCCCCAGCGGCTGATGCCGACAAACAACGGCCCTTCCGTTCGCTTGGATTCGGTGATCCATGCGTAGGTGGCGTCGACCGGACACCAGCGAGAGAGCGCAGGAATCTTGAACGTGCGCCCGTTGTTGTCGCGATCCGTCTTGCTACGTGGGAGAAATCCCGTCAGGCCTTCGCCAGGGCGAAGATCGAAATGTTCGATACGCAGTCGAGTCAATTCATCCGCGCGGAATCCTTGCCAGAAGCCCAGCAGCATCAAGGCGCGGTCGCGCCGATGCTGCATCGTGTGCACTGGGTCGCCATGCTGCCTCGCTTGGGTGGCTGCGGTATCGAGCCAGTCTGCCACCGCGCCCAGTTCGCTAAGTTGTAGCGGAACGGCCTGCTTCTCGATCGATGGGTGCAGCGCCTTGATGCCCTTGAGTACCTTGCGTACCAGCGGGGCGCGTGTCGGATCAGCAAATCCCTGCTCGACGTGCCAGTTCGCCAAGGCCGCCAGGCGCAGCCGGAGCGTGTTGATGGCATGCTGTTCGGCGTAGTCCGCCAGATAACGCGCCACACTGTCGGTCGTCGCGGGTAGGTGCCCGCCCCATTCCACCTCGAAGTGGCGGATGGCGGAGGCGTAGCTGCGCTGCGTGTTGGCGCGCGTTGCGGCGTCGAGGTAAGGGCGAAGGTCAACCATGGAAGGATTTGAGCACAACTCTATCACCGGAGTTTCGTCGGTCTGCAGGATGGTTCAATGCGATGGCTTGTCCCACCCAGCGACCTCCACTTATTTACTGTCCTGCACGAGCAGGCTTAAGCGGCGATGGTGAGGTCAACCCATTCCTGCACGCGTGCCAGGATATGCGCCACGTGAACAATCGGCACCTCGGCGCAAAACGATGACCCTGCCGCGGGAAGGCAGAGTGCGACAGCCACGCCCGCCATGTGATAACCCAGTTTTTCCCCTACGCGTCGCCATACCTGCCGATTGGCTTTCGACGCCTGCTCCATCTGCACGCGCATCAACCATGGCGCCAGGTCTTCGTGCACTGTCGTGCACATCTTTTCGATCAGCCGCGGCTCGGCCTGGCTGCCGCGCGTACGCCAGTTGCTCACGGTCTGGCTCTTCACGCCCAGCGCTTGCGCCCCGGCACTGTCGGCTTGCGCACCGACCACTTGCTTGAAACGTTCGAACAATTCGAGAGTTGCGCTCACCTATTCACCTCGTTGACAGACATCCTCGACCTGAGTATTTTTACCTCGCAGGGATCATACCCCGGCACGGGAATCATCAAGCAACTGGGGAGTAGCTGGGTGTCAAGGACGTCGTTGTTTCGACAGGAGGTCGTGGAAGCCCAGCGCGGGGAATGGCTGGGTTCCATCATTGTCGCCGCACCCTTGTCGCGCTGGCTGCTGACCACCCTGGCACTGGCACTCGCTGTGGCCCTCCTGCTGTTCCTCGTCCTCGGCCACTACACCCGCCGCGAAACTGTCAGCGGCCAGTTGGTGCCCAGTGCCGGCCTGCTCAACGTCACCGCGCCCAGCGCCGGCACGATCACGCGTCTGCGCGTGCATGACGGTCAAGCTGTCAAGGCGGGCGAAGTGCTGCTGGAACTGTCCAGCGATCAGGACAGTGCTGCGCTGGGCGACACCCATGCTCTAGTCGGGCAGCAACTGGACGCACAGCGAGCCGGCCTGCAAGCGGACCTGCTCAACCAGCAGCAGTTGACGCAACAGCAAGCTGACGCTCTGCGCGCCAAAGTGTCCCTGCTGCATGCGCAGCTGACGCAGATCGGCGGTCAGTTGGGCATTCAGCAACAACAGGTCACCAGCAATCAGCAATTGCTGGCACGCATCGAGCCCCTCGGCGCCAAGGGCTACGCCTCGGTCCTGCAAATCCAGCAGCAGAAGGCCGCCGTCCTCGACGCGCAGGCACAGTACAAGGCGCTGGTGCGCCAGCAACTGGATACCCGCCAGCAACTGGATGCCGCGCAGCAGCAGTTGCTCCAGTTGCCGCTGGACGCCACAGCCAAACGGAACGACACGGAGCGTCAACTCGCCACGGTGGCGCAGTCCATCGCCCAGAACGAGCTGCAGCGCGCGGCAGTGCTGCGCGCACCGCGCGACAGCATTGTTTCGGCCGTACTGCTGAAACAGGGCCAGATGGTGAGCGCCGGCCAGCCCCTTCTGTCCATCCTGCCCGCCGGTTCCACGTTGCAGGCGCAGTTGCTGGTACCCAGCCGCGCCATCGGCTTTGTCGCGCCGGGCAGTCGGGTGGTGTTGCGCTACCAGGCGTTTCCTTATCAGAAGTTCGGCCAGCAATACGGCCGGGTGACGGACATTTCGCGCAGCGCGCTCAGCCCCGCCGACATCACCGCGCTGGTAGGGGGGCAGCAACCCCAGCAACCCGATTCGCTCTATCGCGTGCAGGTGGCGCTGGACAGCCAGCAGATACTGGCCTATGGCAAGGAAGAGCCGATGAAGCCCGGCATGGCGCTGGAGGCCGACATATTGATGGATCGACGCAGCCTGATCGAATGGGTGTTCGAGCCCTTATATGGCATGGCGCACCATCTGACGGGAACGGCGCATGGCTGACGGAAGCGCAGTCGAACCGGGTCCCGCTGACGGTTATCGCCTGCCGCTACAGTTCGGCTGGCGGCGCCGGCTGCCGATGATGCTGCAGACTGAGGCGGCCGAATGCGGCCTCGCCTGTCTGGCCATGGTGGCTAGCTACCACGGCCACGACGTCGACCTGACCGGCTTACGCCGCCGCTTCTCGACATCGCTCAAGGGGGCCACACTGGCCCGCGTGATGACGATGGCCAGCCAGCTCGGTTTCGTCTGCCGCCCACTCAAGCTGGATCTGGACCAACTGGGCCAGCTCAAGACGCCCTGCCTGCTGCACTGGGACCTCAACCACTTCGTGGTACTCAAGGATGCGGGCAAGCAGGGCATCGTGATCCACGATCCGGCACGCGGCCTGCGCAAGCTGAGCCGACGCGAGATATCCGAGCACTTCACCGGTGTTGCGCTAGAACTGATCCCTGGTGCGGATTTCGCGCCGGTGAGCGAACGTCAGGCGATATCGCTGCGTGCGCTCACCGGCAAGGTGCGCGGCCTCGTGCCCGCGCTGGCGCAAATCCTGGGGCTGGCATTGGCGCTGGAAGTATTTGCGTTGGTAGGACCGTTCTACATGCAATGGGTGCTGGACCAAGTGCTGGTCTCGGCCGACCACGACTTGCTGACCCTGTTAGGGCTGGGCTTCATCGGCATCACAGTCTTCTCCGCGCTGGTCACCGCTGCGCGCTCATGGGCGGTTACCTGGCTCAGTGCCACGCTCAACGTGCAGTGGGTCAGCCACCTGTTCAGCCATCTGATGCGCTTGCCGCTGGACTGGTTCGAAAAGCGCCACGTGGGCGACGTGGTGTCGCGCTTCGGCTCCATCCAAACCATTCAGCGCACGCTGACCACCCAGTTCATCGGCTCGCTGCTGGACGGACTGATGTCGCTGGTCACCTTGGTGGTGATGGGGTTCTACAGCATCTGGCTCACCATCCTGGTAACCAGCCTGTTCCTGGCTTATAGCCTGATCCGCTGGGCTTTCTTCAACCCGCTGCGCCGGGCCAATGAAGAGCAGATCGTTTACGCCGCCCGTCAGCAGAGCGAACTTTTAGAATCGATCCGCGGTGCTATGCCCATCAAGCTGGCCAACAAGCAGGACGAGCGGCTGTGGCGCTACACCAACGCCACGGTGTCCACTACAAACCGCGATATTGGCATCCAGCGCCTCGGCATTGCCTTCACCCTCAGCAATCAGTTGATGTTCGGCATCGGCCGGGTGGCGATGATCTGGATCGCCGCTACGCTGGCGCTAAAGAATCAATTCTCCGCCGGCATGCTGATTGCCTTCATCGCTTACTCGGATCAGTTCACCAGCCGCGCAGCCGGGTTGATCGACAAGGCAGTGGACTTCCGCATGTTGGATCTGCATGCCGAGCGGGTGGCGGATATCGCGCTGACCACACCTGAGAGGCGAACCGAGATGGCATGGAATGGCCCGATACCCGAGGCCAGCATCGAGCTGCGCAATATCAGCTTCCGCTATGCTGAGAGCGAACCGTGGATTCTGCGTAACTGCAATCTCAAGATAGAGGCTGGTGAATGCGTCGCCATCACCGGTCCCAGTGGGGGCGGCAAGAGCACGCTGGCGAAGATCGCATTGGGCTTGCTCGAACCGACTGAAGGGGACGTGATCTTCGGTGGCATCGACATCCGCAAGCTGGGGCTGGAGACCTACCGTCAGTGGGTGGGAGCGGTAATGCAGGACGATCAGCTCTTCGCCGGCTCCATCCTCGACAACATCAGCTTCTTCGATCCAGAAGTCACGCCTGCGAAGGTGGAGGCTGCTGCACGTCTGGCGGCGATCCATGACGACATCGTGGCAATGCCGATGGCCTATCAGAGTTTGGTAGGGGATATGGGATCGAGCCTGTCGGGAGGGCAGAAGCAGCGCGCAGTGCTAGCGCGGGCTCTGTATCGACAGCCCAAACTACTCGTGCTCGACGAAGCCACCAGTCACTTGGATGTGACTCGGGAACAGCAGGTAAACGACGCCGTGAGGCTATTGAAGATTACTCGTTTAGTCATCGCGCACCGACCGGAAACGATTCGTATGGCCACAAAGGTATTGGTGCTGGATCGGCCGATGAGTGCGCCAGTGCCAAGCTAAATCGAAGAGGTCATTTCGCATGCTTAGCCAAAAGAAGAAAGGCGAGGCCGCAATCGATTGATCTGGCGGGCCACGTAACTTGTTAGAACATCGGCGATAATTAGTGCAATCACCAGCGTATGGTGTTTCGCGATAATTATCGAAACGAATCGCTCGAACCCTGCGCATTTAGGGCTGGATGTCTACATGTTCAGGGGGAGTGAGCCTACGCCGGAAGGTATTCGGCAATCACCTCAAGGAGATATGATAATGCAAGTTCTGACTATGACGGAAATCAACGAGGTCAACGGTGGCTCGTGGGAAATGGATGCTGCTGGAGCCTGGGTTGGAACTGTCGCCGGAGTGGGGTTGGGCCTCGTCGGGGCTCCTGTGCTCATCGGCGCAGCCATAGGGTTGGGTCTCGCCGGGGCCTTTATTGGTGCAAGCTATTTGCTTGAACATTAAGGCATAGGATGTTCCATCGAGCCCTCGGATGTGCGAAGAAGCGCCGAGGGCTCGATCGTGAACCCCGGCTTTGGAATTGCGGCAAAATGGAGCGCGTCGCTTCCACTGCGTTAGATTCGTGACCTCTTCGTCGAAATTAATTTCAACAATAGCTGCATTGGGTGCCCAATGAATAAACCGTCTCCCGCCAAGTTTGTCCTTTGGATGGTGTTAGCAATCCTCTCCGTGTTTGTAGTGGGGTGCGCAGTCCTAATCGTGCTTCGGCCCTATCTTGGCGAGTGGGCCAAGATATTTACATTGCTGCTGATCGCCATATTGGCGCCCATGGTGGGGGCGTATGTACATCAGCGCATGCAAGGGCCTCGTTAACATTCCCTAAATGTTCCGGGCGCTCGGAAGCGCCAAAGGCCACGATGGACGACTTGTGTTGTTGCAACAAAAAGGCGCGCGCGGACACAAACGCGCCAGATGATGCGTGTGGCATCTTTCAGGTGCGACCTTGAGCGCGTCGCTGCATAACATGATTTTGTATCATGTCTTGGTAGACAGGTTCGCTTGTGCAAATGAGGGGGCGCGTAATGGAGGGCGGGAGTTAGACCCAGGGACTCCGGTTGGCGGATTTCATGGCGGAACCATCAACGACGTTGCTCAAAAGCTGAGGGAAGGATGGTTTAATTCACTCGGGGTCAATGTAATTCTAATATCGCCGATATTTGAGCAAATCCACGGATGGGTGCCAAGCTCGGGCTTTCATTTCAAACATTACGCTTATCATGGGTACTATGTCCTTGATTTCACGGTTATGGATGACCGCTTCGGTAACGAAAGCGAGTTTTATGACCTCGTTCGCTGTGCACATGACTCGGGAATACTGGTGTGGCTGGATGTGGTTTTTAACCATCCCGGATACCCGGAGCCACGGACATGGCATGACTTGGGTTTAGACGGCTGGCGCCATGGTTGGGAGGAAGCCACGCCTCGTGACTTTCATGGCTATATTGACCGTGAGAGTGCATCGCGCAGTGGTTGGTGGGGTCCCGATTGGGTTCGTTATGACTTGCCCGGTTATACGCCCGGAGGTCAAGACGACTTCACCATGCTGCTACACGACCTTCCTGATTTCAAAACGGAAAGCACCGATTACGTCCGCCTCCCCCACTTCTTGAGAGGCAAGGCGAATACTAAAGCCGTCGATTTGCCGGACGCGACCGTGCGCGGCTACTTGATCAGATGGCTCACCGACTGGGTACGTCAGTATGGCATTGACGGATTTCGCTGCGATTCGGCCAAGCATGTGGAGCCGGAATCTTGGATGGAACTCAAGCGCAGTGCTGCGCAAGCAAAGCGCGAATGGTGGGAGCGACAGCCTGACAAGAGCGGGCTATCGCCCGATTTCTGGATGGTTGGAGAGGTCTATGGTCATGGCGTGGAGCCGAGTCATTACTGGGACTTCGGATTTGATGGATTGATCAACTTCAAGTTTCAGGAGGCTCTTGGGGAAGGCATGGCGATCGATACCATTTATGAGGATTATGCTGCTTTCCTGCATGAATATCCCCGTCGGCATATCGTCTCGTACATCTCGTCGCACGACACACTTCTTTTCGATCGTCGACAGCTCAAGGACGCGGGGACGGCGTTGATGCTGGCTCCAGGGGGCGCTCTGATTTTTTATGGGGACGAAACAGCCCGTCCTCCCGGACCTCTGATCGAAGAAGACCCTGCGCAATCGACGCGCTCGCCCATGAATTGGATGTCGATCGATATGGACAATCTCGCCCATTGGCGCAAGCTCGCAAGCTTCCGCGCTAAGCATGGAGCCATCGCACACGGCGTCCATCTCAAGCTGCATGATGCCCCCTATGTCTTTGCACGCCTGAATGCTCATGGCGACCGCATCATCGCGGCTCTCCAGGTGGACGGCGAAGTGTCTGTACCCATCGGCGGAATTTTCGCCCGGGGAACGCGAGTGCGCGACGCCTACAGCGGCTGGACCGGTATCGTCGCAGACGACTGCGTGCGGCTATGTGCGCAAGGTGTCGTGCTGCTCGAAAGCCTGGATGCCAGGACATGAATCGGAGCCGGATAGTCTTGGGAAGGGGCCACTCGTGAAGGTCCTCATGCTGGGATGGGAGCTGCCCCCGAAGATCACGGGTGGACTCGGCGTGGCGTGCCAAGGGTTGTTAGAGGGCTTAAGTGTGCAGCCCGATCTGTCGCTTTGGTTTGTGATGCCACACCTGCGTGGTGACGAGCACGTAGGCGGAGTGCGCCTGCTCGCGGCGCGCGATCGATCGCCCATGCTCCCGCTTGAAGAAGGTGGAAATGCCACCTCGATGACGACAGATTGGCCGGAAGGGGGAAGCTATCAGCAAGAGTCCATTCGCGGGGTGTTCGATTACGCCGCACGCATGGATGCCGTGATGCAGGAGGTCGGAAACGTGGATCTCATCCACGCCCATGATTGGCTCACGTATCCAGCCGCGATGCACATCAAACGACGCTGGGGCTGTCCCATGATCGTGCATGTGCATTCGACGGAGCATGAGCGCGCTGGTGATCGCGCTCATCCCGCGATCAGGGATATCGAGCGCCGTGGCTTGTCGGAAGCGGATCGCGTTTTCGCTGTGAGTTTTCGAACGCGTCAGATCTTGCTGGAGAAGTACGCGGTGGCGCCGGAAAAGGTGGAGGTGATCCACAATGCCGCGGATCATCAGCCCTGGCGTTCGGTCAATGAGGTTACCTCAACCGGTGTTGTGTCGTTTATTGGTCGAGTGGCCTGGCAAAAGGGGCCTAGTTACTTCATTGAGGCAGCCCATAAGCTTTCGCAATGGTTTCCTGACCTTCGGTTTGTCATGGCCGGAAAGGGTGATCGGTTAGCCATGATGAAAGCGCAGGCCATGGCTCGCGGCATAGCTGATCGCGTGGACTTCCCTGGTTTCCTTGATACGGCTGGGGTGCAGGAACTCCTGATGCGTACGGCCGTGTACGTGATGCCTTCGCTTTCAGAGCCGTTTGGCATCGGCGCCCTTGAGGCTGTGCATTGCGGCGTCCCAGTGGTGCTCTCGAAGGCATGCGGAGTGAGCGAGCTTGTAAGGCATGTCACTCAGGTAGCGACGGGCGACAGCACCGCACTGGCGGAAGCCGTTGCCCAACTGTTGACCCACCCTGGTGAGGCAAAGAAACAGGCCGCGCTCGCTCAACAAGACGCGCGCGACTGGTCGTGGCGCAAGGCTGCCGAAGAGGTCCTGGCGACATATCGCTCCGTTCTTGAACCATTGGCAGGTGCCCAGCGGCGCTCAGTCGGAATCAGCCCGCTGTCGATTTCATAGGAGCGCGTCATGCTTACGCTTTCACAGTTGATGCAATGGACTGGTATCGCCCCATCGGAGCGAAACGAGCGAGCCGTCTTGTTGGGCTTGGGACTGTCTCTTCTAACTGAGCACCCGGAGGTGGCTCCACGTGGCTTGGGCTGGCACTACGCACTGCTCAGCCGCGCCATCGAACTGAATCAGATCAAGGTGTATTTCGATCGCTTTGGCCGGTTCTGTGGCTATGCCTGGTGGGTTGATGTGCCGCCAGCACTAGAACCTCGCCTTTTAAAGCAGGGGTTGGGTGTACTGGGGGCCAATGAATTGTCCATGGACGGGACCTGTTGGATGGTGGACTTCCGGGCCAGCCTTGGGGCGTTGCCGGCCATCCTTCTGGATCTTCGTGATGCGCTTTCGCCGGGATCCGGGTCACTCACCTATTTCCGTTACAAGAGAGGGCGCAGGATTGCCAAGCGGCTCACGCGTGAGAGCCCAGCTTCCTTCTTTCGTCGTGCATCGCTGGCATCGGTCGTGGACGAGATGGTCTGGCTACGGAGCGATCAGGGGAGGTCGGCCATGGCTTCGGTGAGATCCCTTCTGGAAGGATGGAAGATGTCGGGAGAGGTTCTCGAACTCTTTGCTCACGTGGACCGCTATGCCCAAATGCCCTTGCCGTGTGTGCTGGGGCGCATCCGGTATGCATTTGAATTTCGGCAATTCACAGTGCTCCGTACCACGGAGGGTGAACCGCAGGCGTTTTACAGTTGGGCATGGCGCGAAACGGAAGAGCTTGTGCAGGCCAAGCCCTTGCACGCATGGGAGCCCGGCGAATGGCGTGATGGTCGGGATGCCTGCCTGTGTGATGCCGTGGCCACGTCCGATGGTGCCCATGCCCTGCGTCACGCATTGGCAACGTTCGCGCAGGATGGCCCGGGCCTATACGTCGCAGACGCTCCTCACGGCGTGCGGTGCGCCGTGTCGTCGAGTGAGTGGCTGACATGCCAGCTACTCGCCGGCGACGTGACCGATTTCACCGCTTGGGCCGCAACACTTCAGGAAGACGTAGCATGCCCCGTTTAAATGCACTATCCCCGAAAGAGGCCGAGGTCTTCTTTGATCCACAAGGTCAGCACCTGCCGCTTTCCATGCGCCGCTTCCCTCAGGCACGCGTGATATGGGTCAACCAGCGTGTGATGCGCCAGGATCCGGCTTTCGATGCCTGCGGCAGCACGCTGGCCGACTACAGTGCGCACTTGCTTCGCTCGTGTGCCTATGCCGTTACGGACCAGCCACCCGAGGACGAGGAGGCTGTTATCGGCGTTGCGGACCGATACGGAGGCATCGGTATCGGCCACAACGGTGGTAGCGGCCGTGCCGTCATCGTGAACGGGTATCACGTCAAGGGCGTAGGCCGTACGCCGCTGGTCAGCGTATTGACCGAAGAAGCCCATGCATCAGGCGGAGCCTATCTGGAGGAATGTGTTCGGGAGGCCATATTTTCCGAACTGGTCGCCGCCGAGTTTCCTGAGGGGGCGGTCCCCGCACTGGCCATCATCGACACGGGTTTGGTGCAATGGTGGAATGAGGATGCGGGACCACGCCCTGAGCGGCGTTGTCTTTTGGTGCGTCCTGCCTTCGTCCGGCCCGCACATTTCGAGCGAGCGGCCGGATATATCGCTGCCGATCCCACGGATGGCTATGCGGATGCCCGACGCGTTGACCATGCCTTCCGTATAACCAAGACGCTTTGGGGACACGATGCGCTACTGACCACCTATCAAAAGTTCTGGTTGGCGTGGGCGGAGCAACTGGCTTACGGCTTCATACACCGATTGCCACACGGCGGTGACTCCACGTCGAATATTGCGATGGATGGGTCATTGCTGGATTTCGGCGGTATGACGGCCACACCGTCGTGGGCGCGCATCAGCTTAATGTGGGGCAGTCCGCCAAGTGGTGAGGGGATGTTCTATCTGGCGCAGGCGGTGAAAAGCCATGCGGCCTCTTTGGGCCGAGAGGTGGACCCTGCGTGGATATCCCTGGAAATGGTCGCCAAGACGATCGCCACGGCGTCACATCGTTACCAATGGGTGGTGCTTCGAGAGATGCTCCGTCTGGCTGGACTGACGCGATCCTTGGCCGAGCGCATGATCCAGGAAGAGCCCATGGTTGTGCGCATCTTGGGTCGGCTGCTGACCCACTATCGGCGCGAGCAATTCACCATCTTCGATGGTACACCAAGCCCCCGCACATCCTGGGATCAAGCGCTCCTCTGGTCGGATGTCCCACCCTCGCACTGGCGACCATTGCGAGATTGCGTGCAGGCTTGGATCGAACGGTCAGGAAATGTGGATCGCACACAGGTTGCCGGTTGCTCGGTCTTTCGTGGACAGGATCGCCCGGCGCTTTACCGCGAATTCATCAAGAAGGAGCTCTACAATCATTTGGAACGTCGGCTCAAAGGTAACGCCCTCTGTCAGGACAGCCTGGATCGTCTGATCGCCGAATGGGTCTGTCGCCATCGACGAGATAGTGCGTGCGAGCCGGGTGGCGCGACTCCTGTCGGCTTTGCTCGCCATGCGACGGCCGGCTATGCCTTGTTCCGAAGTCTTGATGACGATCGTTGGTTTGCGATTTCTGAGTGGAGCACGCAGTCGAGTGCTCCAGGAGTAGCTGGCGATGAACCCCACCTGCCTCTTCGGGAGATTACCGAGGGCACGATGGTCTTCGATGACGCGGCGATCCCGGATTTTCACGGCACGGTTAGTGTGTGCACAACATGATGGCGTGGCATGTCCGCCCCTTTCATGCTCATTGCCGTTGTATTGACCACTTAAGCGGAACGCTGGTCGACGAGTCGTCTCGATGGTGTATCACCGTGTATGGATGCCACCCTGATACGTCGTAAACCTTGGCAGCGACACCGCGCTTTTTTGCTGGCCCAAGTCCCAGCATCGGATGTCGGAACAGGCCGGCCGGCCCGGCTTCGGACGACCACGTCGATCAATCAATTTGAGAAAGTACCATGTTCAAGCGTATTCCATCCTTGGTCTTGGCTATTGCCACAGCCGGCGCTGTAGGTCCGGCACTTGCCCAAGAAAACCATGACGTCACCCGTGCCGCCCTCGATAATGGCTTGCGTGTGGTGATCGTGCGCGACACGCTGGCGCCGGTGGTGACCACCGAGATCAATTACCTGGCCGGCTCGGACGAGGCGTCCGAGACGTTTCCGGGTACAGCGCATGCGATGGAGCACATGATGTTTCGCGGCAGTCCGGGCCTGACCAAGGACCAGCTGGCGGCGATCGCGGCGAACATGGGCGGTGCTTTCAATGCGGATACCACGCAGAGCGTCACCCAGTATTACTTCGTCACGCCGGCGCAGGATCTGGGCGTGGCGCTGCACGTGGAAGCGCTGCGCATGCGCGGGGTGGACGTGACCGACGCGGCCTGGGCGAAGGAGCGCGGCGCGATCGAGCAGGAGGTGTCGCGCGACCTGTCCAACCCGTCGTACAAATTCTACGAACAGCTGCAGGCGCAGCTGTTCGAGGGCACGCCGTACGCGCATACGCCGCTGGGCACGCGCGCCTCGTTCGACAAGACCACGGCGGCGATGCTGAAGCAGTTCCACGACACCTGGTACGCGCCGAACAACGCGATCCTGGTGATCGCCGGCGACGTCGATCCGGCCGCCACGCTGGCCGAGGTGAAGGCGCAGTTCGGCGACATTCCGCGCGGCACGATGCCGGCGCGGCCCGCATTCGCATTCCAGCCGGTGCAGGCGAGAACGGTACAGTTGCCTACCGACAGTCCATATGGCTCGGTCTACCTCGCCTATCGCATGCCGGGGCTTGGCGCGAAGGACTACGCCACGGCCGCCGTGCTCGGTGCGGCGCTGGGTTCGCAGCGCGCCGACCTGTTCGGCATGGGCATGAACGGTATCGCGCTGTACGGCGGCTTCGTCGGGCAGTTCATGCCGCAGGCCGGGCTGGGCATGGCGGTGGGCATCTT